>VFJY01000050.1 GCA_009885825.1 Rhodobiaceae bacterium
CGTCGCGGCAAGGTTGTCTCGCAAGCGGAAGTGACCGATGCTCCCATTGTGGCCGTCGGTTCGGGATTGCCGGATAAATCAACCGGTTACGTATTTGATACGGACGACGAATTCCAGGGCTGGGCCAGGGAGATCGGTATGGAGGAAGTGGCAAGTCGGCTCGATGAAGCGACTGAGAAGGGACGAGAACAAGAATCCCGAGCCGATCTTGCGTGGCTAGAGGCTTGGCACAAGAAAAAGACGGAACGGATTATCAATGATCTAAATGAGCTAGCGCAACTTTATGACTTGCCTGTTAACTCTCCGAAGTTGTTCCGCAAAGTGACAATAGAAGCCGACCCACTCATTGGATCAGTGTTTGATCCGTACATCCTCTTCGATAGCAACGGTTGTGGTGGGAGTTGGCGCCCACTTACGGGGCCAATGCCGAGATTTGGTTGGATAGGATTCAACAATAGGGCATCGTCCGTAAATGGACTTGGCGGCGGCATACTATTCAGTCAATATTGGTTTAAGGCAAAGAAAGCGTATCTATTCAACATAGGCAATCAATTGGGCGATTGCCTAGACCTTGCTGATATCAATTTCAGTAATGTAGCTTCGTCCGCTATCTTAATATGATGCTCAACCGCGTCATACAACTGTTGGAAGTCGCCTGATAGGTTGATGACAGTGGCCCTCACATCGTACCTAAGGAGTTTTTTTGAAGCTCAGGAGCTTGATATCAAACTTTTCAATGTACTCAATGCGCTGATCTTGCTCGCCGCGTTGGCGCTCATTGGCATTGCCGCCGCTGGTATCTCGTGCGGATCTTTGGCCGGCCGTGAATATGACGCACTTTTGGTACTGGAAAGCCATTCTTGGTGAGCGAAAGGGTCAGACGGTCAAGGCTTTCGGCAAGAACAATGTCAAACTTGCCGGCCCGTGCATCAAGCAGCATTTGTTGGTATCGGGGCCGAAAGCTCGTCGAGCCACTCTGCGCCATGTCGCTATAGCACTCGCCGAGAAGCCAGCCCTCAGCTGCAGCCCGCTCGCGGCAGAGCCGCACCTGATCTTCAATGGATTCCTCGCGCTGCAGGTCTGACGAGTATCTGGCGTAGATGACGGCACGAAGCTGGGTCATGGTGAAGGCTTCCGTTTGATCGAATGTTGGTGTCGTAGTTTTGTGATCATCTCCGCATAAGAACGCGATGCTTCGACGGACTTTGCCTGCTGATTGCGATCTTCGACGGCCACGAGTGCTCCATATTCGGCGATGACTTTGGCCGCGAGATCATTCGCTCGCTGAACAGAAATGCTAGGAGTGGCCCCCATCATTTTACTGGCAATATAGCCTGCGTTAAAGCTGTCGCCTGCACCGGTGGTGTCCACCACAACTACAGATTCATGGGGCAGAACCAAACCAGACGCATTCGCAGTTTGGAAATAGCACGCATCGCCTCCGTTCTTTACGACGATCTCGTCTGCGCCTGCCTCTCTGATCCTTTCTGCAGCTCCAACGACATCAAGGTCTCCAAACATCTCTACTTCATCCGCGAAGGATGGCAATGCCACATTGGCAACAGCATAGGCGCGACTTATCCAGTGACAAGTTTCGTCGTCGTTATTCCACAGGCGTTTTCTGATATTGGGATCAAAGACCACGAGAACGCCGCTGCTGCGGAGTTGGGCCATTCGTTGCAGAAGCCTATCTCTGGCGTTTTCCGGTAAAATGGCCAGCGTTATGCCCGAGAAAAAAACGCAATCCAGATCTTGCGTAGCGTTGGCGAGCCTGATTGGGTCATCGGCAAGCGTGCGGGCAGCGGAAGTGCTGCGCCAATAACTGAAGCTGCGCTCACCCTTGTCCAAGGAAATGACATAAAGACCCGCGTTCATTCCCTTTAAAATTTTGACGTGGGTTGTATCAATTTCGCTTTGCTTCATGAAATTCAGCATGTCGACCGAGAGCTGATCATCACCGATGTTGGTGAAGTACTGGACGGTCCAATCGGTAGGCAAAAGATGCCGAAGGTACCACGCTGTGTTGAACGTATCCCCAGCGAAGCCGAGTTTGTAACCTCCATCCCCTTTCGGCGAGAACTCAACCATGCATTCGCCAATGAGGAGAATACGTCCCATTGCTACCTCGCTATTCAACAAAATCCGCAGAATGTAGGGACTTCAACCGCGCTATTGTCGTATGGAGTGAGTCAAGGTGTCGTCGCATGGCCTCTATCGCACCCTTCGCATTTCCACTATCGAGATGCTGAACAACCGCCTTATGCTCGTCGATGACTTTGTCCATGTGGCCTTTGACGGGATTCGCTAAGTGACGGACACGGTCAAGATGAGTCTTGACGCTCAAAATCGTGTCCCAGATGCCTTCAAGTTTTGCAGTGTCAGCAAAATTGCGATGGAACAGTTCGTCAGCCGTATGAAAACTCCAAAGATCGCCGCTTTTTGAAAACTGCTGCTGTAGCTTTATGGCTTTCTTTGCTTCGGAAGATGCCTTTTCCGTCCAATGCTTGGCGGCCTCTGATAGCACTGCAAGTTCCAGGGCCACACGGGCAAAATGTCCCTCTTGCACTTTCTGAAGAATGATGGGTGAAACAAAACTGCCACGTTGCGGGAAAATATCGATCAGCTTGTCTTCAGCCAATCGTGTGAGCGCGATGCGAACTGGGGAGCGTGATACATTAAACATGCCGCAGACGCGGTTTTCGCTTATAGCTTCGTTTGGACGGAAGTTTCCTGAAATGATGGCCTCTCTCAGACCCTGATAGATCTGATCGGCTGCGGGCAGTTTTCGGTCAACGTGACGCGAGAAATCAATCTCGGCATCAGCTTGTTGTTCGCCAGGTGCTTTTCCCGTGTTTTTTTTAAGATTCATTTTCCGCTTGCTCTTTTTACCATGTATACTAGCATGTTAATGTTCCACTGCACAGTCAATCAAATAGTGCGAACGTCAAATGGGAGAAAATAGTCATGAAGACAATGAAACCAATTGCGGCGGCCATGCTGCTTGGCACCCTTGCAAGCGGCGCGGCAATGGCTGGCGCAGATACCAAGGTGGCGCTGGTTCCAGGTGGCCCGCATCCTTACTTCGCCGCTTGGGAACAGGCCGGCAAAGATGCCATGAAAGACTTCAACCTCGGTGCTGGCGACTATCGGGTTCCCGCCAAGTGGGAGCTTGCCCTCCAAAGCACTATGCTCGAAAGCCTGATTACTGAAGGTTACAATTCCTTTTTGATTTTCCCTGGCGATGCCGTCGGTACGAACAGCGTTGCAGCTGAAATTAAGGAAGCTGGCGGCATGTCGATTGCGACGGCTGGTTGCCTCAAGGATCCAACGCCTGCCATGTTCTGCATGGGCACAGATACCGGTAACTCCGCATACCTCGGCACCAAGGAATTGATCCGCGTCATGGGTGGCAAGGGCAAGATCGCCCACTTCACCGGCTTCCTGGTTGATCCGAACACGCAACTTCGCATTGACGCTGTACAAAAAGCAGCAGACGAAACCAATGGGGCTGTAACAGTTGTACAGGTCATTGCTGATATCGACGCGCCAGAACCAGCGAATGAAAAGATCAATGCTTATCTTGCCGCCAATGCGGCAGGCGTTGATGGCATTGTGACAACTGCTTGGGTTCCAGCCGTTGTGGCGGCACAGGCCCTGACAAAAATCGGCGACAAGCGGATCAAGATGGTCGGCATCGACCATGACGAAGTGGTGCTCAAGGCTGTGAAAGACGGCTTCGTTGATGGCACCATGCTGCAGAACCCCTACGGCCAAGGATATATCGGGTCCTACGTTCTCGATAAGTTGCGCTCAGGCTGCACCTTGAAGGAAGATGCGCCATGGAAGTCAAATGCTTTGACCGCCAAGTTCGTAGACTCTGGCACAGTGTTCGTTGATGCCAAGCAGATCGACACCTATGTCGACGCCATGCGCGGCATAACGAAAACAGTGCTTGCTAACTTCGAAGGTAACTACCTGAACTGCAAATAAGACTCTCACTTCCTCCCTGTTGTAGAGAGGGCGGCTGTCACTCGTGACAGCCGCCACTTCATCCGTCATGTTCGAAGTTGAAAAGAATCATGAACCAGACCGTCGCCAACCCGAGCATCGCCGCTGATGCGCCACAGTCGCCGCAGGGCCGGGCATCAGCGCTGACGAGGCTACTCTTGAGCAATGAGTTTGGCCTTGCTGTTCTGCTCTTACTCACATTCCTGATCTTTGCAAATACACTGCAAGGTTTTTCTTCGACATTCAGTCTTTTCACCATTGGCCGCCAGATTGGTATCAACACCATGATTGGCTTGGCCATGATGGCCGTTATCGTTACGGGGGGCCTTGACCTTTCTGTTGGTGCAATTGGGGCCTGCACTGCGATGTTTTTTGGCTACCTTGCGCAAGCACTGGGCTTACCATTGGTTTTTGCGATCCCTCTCGCCATTGTATTTGGCGCAGGCTTGGGATTTATCAATGGCATTACCGTCGTCAAATCCGGCGTGCACAGTTTTATCATCACACTTGCCAGTATGAGCATTTTCTTTGGCCTGATGATTTTTCTGACCAAAGCCCAGTCCTTCAATCAACTTCCAGCTGAAGTGCCAAGTTTTGGAAAATGGAAAATTGGTGGCCTGGTATCACCACTCCTCGTCATTTCAATGTTGATGTGTGTTGTCTTGAGCTTATTCTATCGCTTTACGACGTTGGGGCGTTCCATGCTCGCGGCGGGTGCCAACCCCAAAGCCGCTGAATTATCCGGAATTCGCACAGGCCATGTCATTACAGCGTGCCATGTGCTGACGGGCGGGCTTGCGGCACTGGCAGGACTGATGCTGACGGCCCGTACCGGTGCTGCCATTCCATCGATGGCGGGGCAGCTGGGGCAAGATTGGTTGCTGCCCGCATTCCTTGCACCTGTGCTCGGAGGAACGCTTCTTGCAGGTGGTCGCGTCTCAGTGGTCGGCACGTTTCTCGGTGCAGCATTCGTGCAGACAATGACCAGTGGTTTGCTGTTGATGCGTATCGGCGAGTTTTGGATACTTGCGTGCCTGGGCGTCATGCTGTTGCTCGCCGTGTTAACTGACAAAGCCAGACAATCACTTCTGCGCAGCAAGGGAATGGTGTGATGGCAATCGGAGTTTTCACGCGCGCCTTTGACAATGATTGGATTGGGCCCGGTATCGTCAGCCTTGCAGCCGTCGTCGGCATTTCAATTCTGCAGCCAAGTTTTTTGTCGCCATTCAACATTTTTGTTTTGCTTTCTGCCATATCGGTCAACGTGGTGATTGCACTCGGGCAATTGGTGATCATCGCCATTGGTCAAATGAACCTCGCACTCGGGGCCATCGGCGGTCTCGTCGCCATTTGCTTCGTCGGAATTATCGAGCTCTATGGCGTTCCGCCTGTTCCCGCCTTACTCATCGGACTCGCCATCGGCATTCTTACTGGCATGGTGAGCGGCTATACGATCGCGCGCACCGGAATCACCGCCTTTATTATCACGCTTGCAGGGCTGCAGATTTTCAAGGGCATCAATCTTGGCATTACCGAAGCCCAACCCTTCTATGCTGTTCCGCAAAGCGTCAAGGACTTCGGCAATCTTTCGATGATTGGACCCGTACCGTGGTTGATCGTGCCGATGGTTTTGGCCAGTGTTGGCATGTGGTATCTTCTCAACCACTTGCGTATTGGTCGCTACATCCTTGCAATTGGCAATAACCCGCACGCCGCGGAATTGTCTGGCATCAATCAACGGGCGACGACCACATGGGCTCACGCGATATCTGGATTGCTCGCGGCCGTCGCTGGCATTATGCTGGTTGCCAAGTTGCAGATTGGCCAACCAACCATTGGCGATGATTGGTTGATTTCATCTTTCGCAGCACCCGTCATCGGTGGTGCTGTTCTGTCAGGCGGTCATGTCAGTGTCGCCGGCACATTTTTTGGCGTGGTGATCATCGCCATCATCACTCAGGCTTTAGTGCTCTTCAATATTGACCCCTACATTGTGCAAGTTGTGTTGGGCGGGCTTATTCTGTGGGCCGTTGGCATCAATCGCTGGCGTGAATTGCGTGTGGCCAGGCTTCAGGAACAGGGCAGGTAATATGAGCGCAGCCCTTCAAGTCTCGCATGTCAGCAAGAGCTTCCCTGGTGTTAAAGCGCTGAGTGACGTCTCCATCACCTTTCAGGCAGGCTCCATTCACGCTCTGCTGGGTGAAAATGGTGCCGGAAAATCGACTTTGATCAAGATCGTGACTGGCATTCATCTTCAAGATGAAGGTGAAGTCATGATGGGCGGAATTCCCGTTCGCTTCGCCAATCCACGCAAAGCTGCTGCTGGCGGATTGGGGGTTGTGCATCAGGAGCGTAATCTCGTGAACCGCTTGCCCGTTGGCGAAAACATCATGCTCGATCGGCTTGGTGCCCATTCGCTGTCACCTGTGGACTATCGCAGCGTTCACAAGGAAGCGGAACGCTGGTTGAAGCTTCTTGAACTCGACGTAGACCCGCGCATGCAAGTGTCACGACTGAGCGTTGCTCAAATGCAGCTTGTCGAAATTGGCAAGGCGCTTTCATTGCAATCTCGCGTGCTGCTTCTCGATGAACCGACGGCATCTCTGACGCCAAATGAAACAAAGGTCCTCTTCCGGATTCTGCGTAAATTGCGCGATGACGGAGTTGCCATCGGTTTTGTCAGCCACAAGCTGGAAGAAGTCTTCGAGATTTGCGACAAGGTGACCGTTTTACGGGATGGCCACAATGCCTGTGACAGCATTGATCTGAATAAGCTGAACCGTGCTGACGTTGTGCAGATGATGATCGGGCGTGCGGAACGCATCTCGAAGAAGGATGCCCGGCCAAAGCGCGACGTTCCTCCTTATATCGAACTCAAGTCTTATGCGTCAGCTGATGGCCACCGGGACATCAACCTGTCTGTACGCCCGGGAGAAATCGTAGGGCTTTATGGCCTGGTGGGTGCGGGACGAAGCGAATTAGCAAAAGCCTTGCTCGGCCTTTCGCCACAGACGGCTGGCCAGGTGCTGGTAAAAGGCCGGCCTGTTGCCATCCATTCTGTGGCCGAAGCCCTGCATAGCCACGGCATGGGATATGTCAGCGAAGATCGGAAACAGGAGGGATTGATTCTCTTGCATTCGGTGCTGGCAAACAGCGGCATCACTGTATGGCGCAAGCTTGCGACACGGTTGGGATTCTTGCGCGACGCGACTGTTGCAGACCATGTTGGTCCTATCTTGCGCAAACTCGAACTGAAGACGCCTTCTTTGTACCAGACCATAGGCAACTTGTCGGGTGGAAATCAGCAGAAGGTTTCCGTCGCCAAGTGGCTGGCAGCGGGTGTCAAATTCCTGATCATTGACGAGCCTTCAGTTGGCATCGATATCAAAACCAAAGCCTATTTACATGACCTCATCCATGAATTGGCCAATGAGGGCACAGCTATTCTGCTGATCACGTCTGACATGCCAGAGATGGTCGACGTGGCGGATCGCATTCTGGTGATGGATGATTATCAGATTAAGGGCGAAGTCGAGAACGACCGCAACTACGAGCGGGTGAGCAAACAAATCATGGGCTTCATCCATGGGCGCGAGGCCGCCTGATGCAAGCTTTGTCGCGCGCAGCCCTGTCACAATTGCCGCAACACGTGCGAAAACCGGCGCACGACTCATCCCAACTCGAAACAGGCATTGTGCATCTGGGTGTCGGCGCGTTTCATCGCGCACACCAAGCGGTGTATACAGACGATGTGATCCAGTCTGGCGATCTGCGCTGGGGTACAGTTGGCGCAAGTTTGCGCGCAGCCGACACGCGCGATGCATTGAAGCCACAGGACTGGCTCTACATGGTGGCTGAGGCCGACCAAGCGGGGGAGCGCCTGCGCGTTATTGCTTCGCTGAAAGACGTGCTTGTGGCACCGGAAAGTCCCGAAGCATTGATTGCTGCGATGTGTCAGCCCTCAGTGAAAATCATTTCGATGACAGTGACTGAAAAAGGTTACTGCCATGATCCGGCGACGGGCGAATTGAACGAAGCCCATCCGGATATTCTTCACGACCTGGCCAATCCCGCTTCACCGCGCTCGGCACCCGGATTCATTGCCCGTGCAATAGAGCTGCGCCGCAAAAACAATCTCGCACCCTTCACCGTTTTATGTTGCGATAATTTACCTGCCAACGGGCACACGGTTCACAAAGTTGTCTCACGCTTGGGCGCACTGCAAAGTGCTGATCTTGGTGCTTACATCGGAAACGAGATCGCCTTTCCGTCGACCATGGTTGACCGCATTGTGCCAACGACAACGGATCAAGATCGGCAAAGAATTGCAGCAACCTTGGGCGTGAAGGACAGTTGGCCTGTGATGACAGAAGCCTTCACGCAATGGGTTGTTGAAGACCGCTTTCCATCGGGCAGGCCGGAGTGGGCGGCGACATTCGTGTCTGATGTTGGCCCGTTCGAAACCATGAAGCTGCGTTTGCTCAATGGATCGCATTCCTGCATTGCCTATCTAGGTTATCTTGCGGGTCATGAAACTGTCGCGGCAGCCATGCAGAATGCTGACCTTGCGCGATTTGTCAGACGACTGATGGATGAAGAATCTACACCTACTTTGAATGTGCCCAGTGGTACTGATGTTGAGGGATATAAGGCGGCACTGATCAACCGGTTTCAAAATTCGGCGCTTCGCCACCGCACCTGGCAGATTGCCATGGATGGTTCGCAAAAGCTGCCGCAACGCTTGCTGGGCACGGCACGCGACAGGTTGAAGTCTGGCGCTTCGATTGATTGCCTGGCCCTCGGGGTTGCGGCCTGGATGCGATATGCGACGGGCGTGGACGAGAAGGGCCAGCCCATTGATGTGCGCGATCCGTTGCGTGATGAATTGCGCAGGCGTGCTGATGCGGCGGGACTGGTCGCATCACAACTTGCGCCAGCACTGCTCAGCATCGAAGAGATTTTCGGCAAGGACCTTGCAGAAAGCCAACGCTTTGTCAGTTCTGTTACATCAGCACTCGACAATCTGATCACGCAAGGGGCCAGCCCCACACTCAAAGCAATGAAGGGGCAAAAGTCGTGAGACAGACTTGGCGTTGGTTTGGCCCGGATGATCTTGTGTTGCTGCCACATGTGCGACAGGCGGGTGCGGTTGGTATTGTTTCAGCGCTTCATCACATGAATCGCGGCCAGGCCTGGACTGATGACGAAGTGCAAAAGCGCAAAGCCCAGATTGACGCCCAGAGCCTGACATGGGATGTGGTTGAAAGCATTGCCGTGCCGGAAAACATCAAGACCCGCTCAGGCAATTTCCGGGAATTGATCGACAACTACAAAGCCTCAATTCGCGCTATTGGCCGTGCGGGCATCAAAACCGCCTGCTACAATTTCATGGCGGTTACAGATTGGACGCGCACGGATCTTTTCTGGCCTTTGCCAAATGGCGGTTCGGCACTGCGTTTCGATATGGTGGATTTTTGCGCCTACGATGTTTTGATCCTCAAACGGCGCAATGCCGAAGCCGATCATCCAGCGGACAGAATTGCTGAGGCCAAAAAACGGTTGGCAATCTGGCCTGAAAGCAAGATTGCAGAACTCGAACGCAACCTGATTGACTGGGTGCCAGCCCGCGAAACCGTTTATGACCGCGTCAGCTTCATAAAGCAGCTTGATGCCTATAAGGACATCAGCCTTGAAGGCATGCGCCAGAACCTTTTTGAATTTGTAGGAGAGATTGCACCTGTCGCCGAAGAGGCTGGCGTTCAACTCGCCATTCATCCGGATGATCCGCCATTTCCCCTGTTTGGCTTGCCGCGCGTCAATTCAAAAGCTGACGATACGCACAAGCTCCTCAAGGCGGTCGACATGCGCGCCAATGGTGTCACACTTTGCACGGGCTCCTATGGTGCCAATCCCAAGAACGATTTGGTCGCCATGGCCAAGGAATTCGCGCCTCGCACTCACTTCGCGCATTTGCGCAACACCACCCATGAGCTTGATGGCTCATTCTATGAGTCTGAACATCTCGATGGCGATACGGATATGGTGAGTGTGGTTGCGGCATTGCTGAGCGAGGAGGCACGGCGCATGGCTGAAGGGCGCGTGGACGCAGAGATCCCCATGCGGCCTGATCATGGTCATCTGATTGTCGATGACATTGGCAAGAAAGTGAATCCCGGATACTCTTGCATTGGTCGCCTCAAGGGTCTGGCGGAACTCCGCGGAGTAATGCGAACCGTTGCCCAATTCCGTGCCGGAAGTGTGAGAGTGTAAACTCATGGCAAAGATCACACGCATCGAAGCTTTGATGGTGGACTTGTTGCCGAAGGTGAAGCGCACGGATGCGATTCAGTCTTTCGTCAGCCAGGAAACACCCATCATCCGCATTTACGATGCCGATGGGGCAATTGGTACCGGTTACACCTACACGATTGGAACTGGTGGTCCGTCCATTATGATGCTGATCAAGCATACACTGGCACCGGCGTTGATCGGTCGTGAAGCGTCCGAGACTGAAAAGATCTGGCGTGACTTGCTGTTCCTCACCCATGCGACATCGGTGGGCGCCATGACGTCGCTCGCACTCGCCGCCATTGATACCGCCTTGTGGGATTTGAAATGCCGGAAGGCTGGCCAACCTTTGCACCTGATGGCAGGCGGCGCGCAGTCCCGCATCCCGCTTTACACCACCGAAGGCGGATGGCTTCACATCGAGACATCAGCCTTGGTGGATGACGCAGTGAAAGCAAAGGAACTGGGTTTCGGCGGTGCCAAGGTAAAAATCGGACGACCGCATGTGTCAGAAGATGTGGCCCGTCTCGAAGCCGTGCGCAGGGCGGTTGGTCCGGCATTTGAAATCATGACAGACGCCAATCAGCGCTTCACCGTTGATGAAGCCATTCGCCGCGCACGCTGCCTGACGCCCATTGATATTGCCTGGCTTGAAGAACCGCTCACTGCCGATGATCTTTCCGGGCATGTTCGATTGTCGCAAAGTACGACATTGCCGGTCGCTGTTGGTGAAAGCCTCTACAGTCATTTGCATTTCCGCGAGTACTTGCAACAGGGTGCCTGCTCTATCGTTCAAGTTGATGTGGCGCGGATTGGCGGCATCACGCCTTGGCTGAAGGTGGCGCATCTGGCGGAATGCTTCAACGTTCCCGTTTGCCCTCACTTTCTGATGGAGCTTCATGTTTCATTGTGTACGTCCGTGCCGAATGCACGTTGGGTTGAATACATCCCTCAACTGGATTCTCTCACAGAAAAACCCATGCGGATTGAAAACGGCCACGCCATCCCCTCGGATGACCCAGGCCTGGGTATCGCTTGGGACATCAACGCCGTTAAACGGGCAACCGTCGAAGGCTCGGCTTTCGTCACAGAATGACAACTATGCACAAAATGGAATCCAAACCCAAAATGAAAGCATTCTTGCTTTATGGTGCGAAGGACTTGCGGGCTCACGACATGGATTTGCCTGTTGCATCGCCGGGACATATCATGCTCCGCGTGAAGCGCGCCGGAATCTGCGGGTCCGACATGCATTACTATTCCCATGGCAAGATTGGCAGCTTTGTTCCAAAGCGTCCCTTCGTGCTGGGTCATGAGTTTGCAGGCGAAATTGTCAGTGTTGGCGATGGGGTCAGCCCTTCAATGATCGGGCAACGAGCGACCGTTGATCCATCCATTCCCTGCGGGAAATGCAAGTTTTGCCGTGGTGGCCGCTATAATCTTTGCCGCGACATGCGATTCTATGGTTCCGCCAGTTGCGACCCTCATATTGACGGTGGTTTTGCTGAATATACGATTGCGCCCGCCAAGAATTGTTTCGTCATTCCGGATAGCATGGGTTGGGGCGAAGCTGCGATGATTGAACCGCTTTCCGTTGTTGTTCATGCAGCGCGTCGCGCAGGTGATATTGCCAGCCGCCGCATACTCGTCACAGGCGGCGGAGCCATCGGCCAACTCATGGCACTGGTGGCCCGAGCCTTTGGCGCTTCGCAGATTGTGATGAGCGACATTGCCGAATACCCCCGTGAACTGGCTATTAAACTGGGAGCGGACGCCGCTCTCAACGCTTTAGACGTTGATTTCGAAGCACAAGCCTCGGCCCTGTCGCAAGGTGGTTTCGACTATGTGTTTGAGGCATCAGGCAGTGCGCTAGCTTTGTCACAAGCAATCGCGTCAGCCGAACGGGGCGCCACTATTGTTCAAGTTGGTACTTTGCCCACACCTGTCACCGCACCGCTCAATTCCATCATGGCCAAAGAGTTGAACTTCATTGGCTCCTTCCGCTTTGCCAATGTCTTCGCAACCGCACTGGACCTCGCCATTTCCCGGAGGATCAATCTTTCAGCATTGATCAGCGCCGTACTTCCATTGTCTGAGATGCAAAAAGCCATGGACCTCGCCGTTGGCAAAGACGAGGTGGTAAAGATTCAAATCGAACCCTGAGGCCGGTGGGGGCGCCAAACGCCAGCTACGGGCTGAAGAAAATCCTCTCCATGACAGTCCAGCTCTTGTGGTTCTCGAGCGGCATTTGCGTGGCATCCGTCTGTTTCAGCCAAGCGATGTTTCTTGGTTCTTTGGCAAGCTTGGCCATGTCGGCTTCGTAGTCATTGCCGTGATATTCATGGTAGGCGAACTCGTAGAACTTCCCGTCTGGCATCTTCTGCAGGAAGATGTTGAAGTTGCGAATGTTGTAGGACTGCAAGAGATCGCGCACGCCGGGTCCGTCGTGCAATGCGCGATAAGCTTCTATACAGTCTTCCTTGATCCCAATCACCAAACCTATCCGACGAATGCCAAGGTCATTTTTCATGTCTGTTACTCCTTGATCCCATAAAAGTGAGCACAGTTTCCGCCCATAAATGCCTCCTGCTCAGATTTGGAAAGCCTCTGGGACCACCGCTCGAACAGTCCCATGGTTGTCACATAATCTGCGGCACAGGTGGACACAGGCCAGTCCGAGCCGACCATAATGCGACTAGCCCCAAACGCTTCGAGCGCAACATTCAGAAAAGGTGTGATTTCAGCGTCCGTCCAGGCCTGCCAATCCGCCTGCGTGACGACTGACGACAGCTTGCAATACACATTGGGGCGAAGTGCCAAATCCGCAATCAGACCGCGCCAGGGCTCCATCACATGATTTCGAATATCTGGCTTTGCGATGTGATCGACAACGAACATTTGGTTTGGCAAACGGTCTACGAGTTGAATGGCTGCCGGCAAATTGGGTGGCTTCAGCAAAAGGTCATAGGTCAACCCGAAATTTGCCAGCTTGGACACGCCATTGAGATGTGCACGTGACATCGCAAAGTCCGGGTCTGGTCGGTCATGGATGAGCATGCGCAAGCCTTTGAGATTGGCTCGATCGACGTAGTGCTCAAGATCGTGCTCAATGTCCGCAGCACAGAGATCAAGCCACCCGACGACGCCCTTGATTTCGGTATGCGCTGCTGCAAGGTCCAGGAGGTAGTCGGTTTCATTTCGCATCTCCCGCGCTTGAACAGCAATCGTTCCGGAGAAACCCGCGCGTTTCAAATGTGGTCGCAAGGCATCAACGCCAAAGTCCCGACCGAGTACTGCGTACTCCCCCGTCATCCACACATAATCATTCTCATTGCCGGTGAATGTCCAAAAGTGCTGATGTGAGTCGATCCTCATTGCAACCAATTCTTTTTGCAGACGGAAACTAAAATCTCCCAAACTAATTTGACCAATTGTCGGTCGAGTGGTTTTTCAAACCATTTTAAAGAGCGCTTGAGCGATTTGTGATTGGAAGTGCTGAACATTGTGGTGGGAATATTTGGGTTCTGACTCGAGTATTGGAAAGCGATACCAAGAGAAGGACACACTAGCGCAATATCCCGCGGACTTCATCGCCGCTTATGTCGTCGGGAAGCGCTTTATCATTCACCAGAATTCTATATCATGCGGTTCACCCTAAACCCATTCAGCCATATGCCTCGACCTCACAACTCAAGATCGATAGTCCTCTCTGCTAAGCCGCGAAGCATTTCATCGTCAATTTCGACCCCAAGTCCAGGTGCTTTACTAAGCGTGGCCCGTCCGTTTTGCATTTCGGGTCCGCCAGTCACCAGCCCATTCGGCATGACTTGGTATTCGCCAGTGTCGACTGGGTATGGGTCATGCAGGGCGGCTGCCAGGTGAAAGAGCGCCGCCGCTCCAATTCCGGTATATGATGAAATGGCGGGGCTAATCCCGATCGCAGCGGCCTCGCAGATATCGGCAACTCGCATCGCACTGTTCAGGCCTCCAACACGTTCGAGGCTGAGACCGATACGATCTGCGGCGCCAAGACGTTCGATTTGCATCATGGCCTCGGCTGATACGACAGACTCGGTGAGAACAATGGGCACCGGCAGCTTCTCGCGCAGGGCGGCATGCCCCAAGAGATCGAATTTGTTGAGGGGTTGTTGGAGGGCAAGGTTTGCGTAGAAGCGTTTTGAGAGGACTTTCTCGAACAATCTACTCACCAGAGCTGGATTTCCAAGTGACTGATTTGCGTCAGCGTCAATGGAAATCTCTGCTCCGACGGCTTCCAATGCTCCGAGCAGGCGCTGGCACTTCTCTTCCAACTGAGCGATGGACGGAGCAGGCGGAAGCACTTCGCTGCCAATCCCAATCTTGAGTCCCCGGTACCCCAGTTCAACTCGCTCGCGAGTGGCGAAAGCAATCTCTTTCGCCGTCGTGCCAGAAATTTGCGCCACGACCTCCATTTCCGTGCGATAGGCACCACCGAGAATTTCATGGACGGGGCAACCGCGTGCCTTACCGATGAGATCATGCACCGCCATATCGATGGCAGCCCTTGCCGCCTGACACCCAGGCGGATGCTGACCGTTCGCCCGGTCCATGATCTGATGCAGTGCATTGATGTTCAAGGCATCCGCCCCGACGATGGCTGCCTCGTATGCTTTCAACCAGTTGAAGAGACCTGCAAGCGTACGGTTGTCTTGCGCTGGGATGGCCGCAGCCTCACCGAGGCCTGAGATCCCTGACGCTGTTCGGACGCGGACAATGATCGTCTTTATTGGCAAACCGTTCGCCTTGACGGACCCAGCATCGGCTCGGGGCAAGGAAATTGGAAAACGTTGGATGTCAACAATCTTCATGGTGATGATTGCCCCCTACCCTTCTGCGAATTGCTTGCGGTTTGTGACCGCATGCTTTCCGGACAGAGTGATCGCGACGCTTCGGCGTGGCTGCGCGCAGGATTCACGAACGATCAGCTCGGTGCGCAGTAGAATTTCAGGAAATTGGCGCAATGCCGCTAGCGGGCCATCGATGGCTGCAATTAGAGTGTCACTGGCCAGTCGACCCATGTAGAAGCGTTGCTCGCGGAGCGTTGTAACTGCGGGCGAAAAAAAACTTGCCCAAGCTGGATCGTCAAAGCCAACGACACTCAGTTCCTCCGGAATGCTGACGCCATAGTCCTTGAGGCAACGCAATGCAGCGCCGGTCATCATTTCGCTGCTAACAAGAATGGCAGTCGGCGGCTTCGGCATCGTAATCAGCCGCTCAGTTGCCTCGTAGGCCAGTGCTGGAGCGTAGTTTCCATAGGCCACTAGATCTTCATGGAAAGGCAACCCAACTTGTGCCAGGCCTGCTTTGTATCCGTTAAGCCGACTGCTCCCGGTCTCCAGTTCTTGCAGACCAGCAACGATGCCAATGCGTTTATGGCCAAGGGACCCGAGATAGACCACAGCATCCAACGCAGCTTGTTGATCATCCGATCGGATGTTCGTGATGTCTGCATCGTCAATTCTGCAATTGACGAGAACCATCGGAAAACCAGATTGTGCAACCTTGGCAATGACCGGAAAGTTTTCGGCGAGCGGCGATACGATAATGCCGTCAACACCACGCTCACGCAGATCCTTCAAATACTCCCTTTCAAGCTGCGCATCATCAGCGGTGTTGCAGAGAATAACATGGTAGCCAGCTTGGCGCGCGGCTTCTTCCACGCCTTGCACAAAAACAGTCCAGTGGTAGCTGGCAATTTCGTTGATCATCACTCCAATCGCGCGAGTCCGCCTGAGCCGCAAGGAGCGAGCCACTCCATTGACGCGATAATCGAGCGCCTTAGCAGCTTTCATAACTGACTTGCTCGTGTTCTCACTGTATGAGCCATAGCCCCCGAGCACACGGCTGGCCATTCCGACCGACACATTGGCGGCTGCCGCGACATCCTTGAGCGTAATTGATTTCTTGTGCTTTGCCATTCGTGGCCAATCGGCTGGATTGATAGGATGCCCAGATTCTTCGGTTGGAAATAGGGCGCGTATTTGGGCCTGAAGACTTAATGTTTGAAATCAACGACGTCAACGTATATCGATATATTTGTTTTTGGCGTATCGTCGGCTTGCTGTGGCGTTGCGGCGAACAGAACAGGATTGACGAAAGAAGGCAGAATAAATGAAGATCACGGCTATCGAGTTTCTCCCTTTGCGGCTGACAATTGACCTGCCCAGCTCGCCTCTGGGAACTGACTCTTCAACCAGGGAGCAGAAGGATGCGACCGCCGAAGTCCTCGCGGCGCAACGATATGCTCCGCCTGAAACAGTGTTCGTCCGGATCAAAACCGACGCCGGTATTGAAGGTCTTGGTGACGGCGCCACCCTTCCTCACTACTTTGGCCACGGCATCGGGAGCATGCTAGATTGGCTCTCGCGGTTCCGCATGGTCTTGATCGGCTGCAATCCACTCAACATAGCAGGCATCCATCGCGAGATGGAAGCGGTGGCCAGCATTGGCGTTCCGGGTTGTCGACCCGCCCAGGCGGCAATCGACATGGCCATTTACGATCTCGTCGGCAAAGTCCACGGGTGCCCGGTTTACGAGCTGCTCGGCGGCGCAATGCGAACTGAACTCGAGTTGCAGACTCAGATGCATGGACACTCGGTCGAACAGCTTTTAGGTGTTTGCGAGCACTACATTGCCAAAGGCTTCACCGGTTTGAAACTGAAAATTGGCGGAAAGATCCGGCGGGAAGGTTTTTCAAAAGCCGCAGTCGATGAGGAAACCGATAAAATCGTTGGTGTTGCTGGCCGTTTGCCAGGCACAATCCAGGTCGATGTCGACGCCAATCAGGCGCTCGGCAACCCCAAGATTGCTATTGGTATGTTTGAACGTGTTCTTCGCGAGGCGTTTCATCCTAACCTGTCAATTGAACAGCCGTTGCACCACCTTGATCTTGTCGGTCATGCGCTCATCCGCAAGATGCTGCCCTTCCCCATGATCCTCGACGAGTCTGTGACATCTCCAGTCGCGATGATGCAAATTGTCCGCATGAATGCTGCAGACCGGATTGTGCTCAAGCCAAACCGCGTTGGCGGGCTTTGGCCGGCGCGGAAGATCATCAGCATCTGCGAAGCCAATGGCATCGGCATCAGCCTGGACACCATGCCTTTCACGCTTCTGGGCGACACCATGCTCTGCCATCTCGGTGCAACCATCAAGACGCACTACCCGCTCGATGGTGAAGGCCACACGTTCTTTTCCAAGACGCCCTTTGTCGGCGGCATCAAGCTCCACCACGGCCGTGCCCAGCTTCCAAATGGACCCGGCTTTGCAGTCGAGGTGGATGAAGACCAGCTCTCAAAGATGATTGCGAGCAGCGAAGCTGCCTGATCTCTCGGCGACCGACAAGAACGCCTGATCTGCCACCAGATACTGCGATCCGAAACCCCGCCCTTGCGCCGCCGCCGATATTTGGATAAAGGTTAATCACGAAGTATAACGTTACACACAACAGGGAGGAAGAATATGATCAGGCGTCGAACATTTCTGAGTAGCCTTCTGGGAAGCGCTGCGGCCTTGAGTATGCCCCCTATGCTGGGCGGCCTCACCCAAAACGCCTATGGCGCGACCGAACCCGTCAAAGGCGGCACGTTGAATGTTGGCTTGCATATTCCGCTACCCACCCTCGACTGGCAGTCGACCGTGGGCCATCCCCTGCCGCATGTCATGGGGCATGTTTTCGAAGGCCTCACGGGGCAAGTTAAAGACCTAAATGTTGAACCTGAGCTGGCCGAAACCATAGAGGCTGCTGCCGATGGAAAGACCTGGACCTTCAAACTGAGGTCCGGCGTCAAGTTCCACAATGGAAAGACGCTGGAAGCAGCTGACGTCAAGGCTTCGCTGGAACGGTGGCGCAAGGTTGGGCCAAAAGGTTCAGGGCTTGAAACCCTTTCAGCCATCGAAGTACCGTCCGCCGACACTGTAGTGATGAAATTCAACTCGGCAATGGGACGCTATCTCCTGCTGCTCCTGGGTTCGGATGAAAACAAAGCCGTCATCATGCCTCAGGAGATTGCCGATGCATCGACAACCCCGGGCAAGCTGACCGAGGTTGTAGGCACAGGTCCCTATCGTTTTGTTGAGTACAAGGAAGATCAGTACGCCAAGCTGCAGCGCTTCGAGGAATACGTAGCGCGATCCGATGCGCCAAACTATCAGACAGGCAAGAAACTGGCCCACCTCGACGAAATCATTTTCTGGATTGTACCGGAATCTTCGACCCGGATCGCCGGACTTGAAAGCGGTGAGTATGACGTCATTACAGAGGTCCCTGATTCCGAGGCGGCTCGGTTGGCTGGAAATGCAGAACTTGACGCCATCAAGAACGGCCCTGGCGTCTTGAACTACATGATGTTCAATCACAAGAAAGGCCCAACCAGCGATCTCAACATTCGCAAGGCCATCCAATCGATGATTGATCCGAAGGAGATCTCGTCAGTGGTGGTATCAGACCCGAGCTTTGCCTTGACCAACCCGAGCATCTATGCGCCGGAAAGCGCCTACAATACCGATGCAGGTTCCGATCTCTACAAGCCGGGCGACGTTGCGAAGGCCAAAGAATATCTTGCGGCAGCTGGTTACAAGGGAGAGCCCATCTCAATCCAGGTGATCTCCACAAGCGACACACAAAAGCGCGTCGCAGTGGCACTGGTTGAGCAGGCAAAGCGCGCCGGACTCAATCTCGTCATCAACAGTTACGATCTCAACACGTGGGTTGCCAAGCGGCGAGATCCGAACGCCCTCAACATCTATACCTCAAGCGGCTACTGGGTCGATCCATCGCTGTGGAATGGGGAATTCAATGGCACATTCCCATCGCCTGAAGTGGGCTTCATCAGCCCCGAAACCCAAGAGATATTTGCCAAACTCGCTGCGGAAACTGAGTTTGCAAAACGCAAGGCGCTGGGTGAAGATCTGCAACGCTCGTTCTATCAGCAAGTTGCAATGGCAAATCTCGGCTACATTTATCGGCTTGTCGCCAAGCGCAAGAAGGTCATGGATCCAGATGGCAATCTGGCGCTCGGAAATCTCACGCTGCACGGCGTGTGGATCGAGAAGTCATAATGTGTGCGGCCGCGGGTCCGATTGGAGCGCGGCCGTCACCACATCATTGGCTTAGACCGTTGCTGCCGCAAGTCATGGGACCTGCATTGCCTCGACGAGCGTGAAAGATGTTGACCTACGCCATACGTCGCGTTTTGGCGTTTGTGCCGACCATCTTCATTACTCTCACGCTCATTTTCGTTGTGACCAGACTAGTGCCCGGCAGTCCGGTCTGGGCGTTGATTGGCAACCAGTCAGTCGACGCTGCCAGGATGGAAGAGATAACGCGGCAGCTCGGCCTCGACCGGCCGATCTTGGAACAGTATCTTGAATGGCTTCCCCGCGTTGTGACAGGCGATTTTGGTCAATCTATTTTTTTTGGCCGGCCGGTGGCTGAAATCATTCTGGAACGAATGCCAATTACATTCGCACTAACCCTACTTGCAATGATCGTTACCATAGCGGTAGGGATACCGCTTGGCATTCTGGCGGCCATCCGGCGGGGTGGATTTCTGGATTACATCGGCAATATTTTCTCCAGCCTCGGCATGGCGCTGCCATCATTCTGGTTGGGCTTCATGCTAATCCTCATCTTCGCAGTGGAACTGCAATGGCTCCCCGCTTCAGGCTATCGTCCCCTTGAATTTGGCTTCTGGCCTTGGCTCAGTCGAATGATATTGCCGGTTATCGCACTGAGTCTCGCTCAAATCGGCCTGATTGCACGCATGACCCGTTCCACCATGATCGAAGTCTTGGGAATGGACTACGTAACGATGGCCCGCGCAAAGGGCCTGCGCGAGCACGTCGTCATTCTCAAGCATGCACTCAAGAACGCCATGATCCAGATCATCACGGTCATTGGATTGACGTTCGCTCTCGGTCTCGGTGGATCAGTCATCATCGAAAACGTCTTCGCCCTCCCGGGCCTCGGGCAATTGATCACCACCGCCGCAATCCGCCGTGACTATCCAACGCTTGAGGGCGGCATCTTTTACCTGACACTGGTTGCACTGGTCACAAATTTGATCGTCGATCTCGCCTACGCCTATTTCAATCCCCGCGTCAGGTACGGCAAATGATCATTTCCATGCCATTCCTCTCGATATGGTTCAGAAGAACCAATGCCATGCTGATCACCGGCTCTTTCATGTTGTTGCTGCTGCTTGCCGGATCCATCATTGCACCATTGCTCTTCGCGCTTGATCCCTTGGCAATCGATGCAACGCGAAAGCTTGAAGCACCGAGCGCGACCTATCTCCTTGGCACGGATGAGTTTGGCCGCGATACATTTGCCCGGATTGTCTACGGAGCACACGTGTCGTTGCGCGTTGCATTTGCCGCCACGGCGCTGACGGCGGTGGTCGGGATTATCCTCGGCACTGTCTCCGGCCAGTCCCGATTGGCAGACGCGATCATCGGCCGGATTTCGGACAGCTTGCTCGTCTTTCCTGGCTTCGTGCTTGCGATCATGATTCTTGCAGCCATCGGTCCGGCAGAGATCAATGTCGTCCTCGCGGTATTTCTTCTCTACGTGCCACGGGTCATCCGCACTGTTCGTGCCTCAGTCATCGAGTTCATCACAGCCGACTTCGTGCAGGCTGCCCGCTCGGTTGGCATCGGTAACTTCAGGCTCTTGGCCGTCCACGTCTTGCCCAATGCAACCGGCCCCGTCATGGTTCAGCTTTCTTTCGGCTTCGCATGGGCGATACTTGTCGAGGCAGGATTGAGTTTTCTTGGCCTCGGTCTACCACCTCCCAGCCCCAGCTGGGGAAACATGATCAGTGATGCACGCGAATTCATACGCACGGCGCCATGGCTGATGTTCGCTCCAGGCGCCATGATCTCATTGGCGGTTCTCAGCCTGAACTTGATTGGCGACGGACTTCGCGACATGCTTGACCCGCGACTTCAGAACAAGATCAACCTGTGAAACACGTTGCGCCCATACCCGCAGAATCTCAGACTGGTACGTCTGGAAGCGGCACCACGGCCTTCCACGGAGCGGCAGAACCCGCTCTCGAAATACGCGGCCTCCAGGTGCGCTTTCCGAGCGATCAAGGGCCGGTCTCCGTAATTGACGGTATTGACCTCTCGATCGCCAAGGGCGAGATTCTGGGGCTAGTCGGAGAATCCGGTTGCGGCAAGACAATGCTCGCGCGGTCAATTCTGCGCCTCATTCCGCCACCAGGCCGAGTCACCGGCGGGAAGATCATGTTTGATGGTGTGGATCTGCTTGGACTGAATCATGAGAGAATGCGGCCGATACGCGGAGACAAGATCGCAATTGTTCTGCAGGAGCCGATGACGAGCCTTAACCCGGCTCTGAGAATCGGGGATCAAATCACTGAAGTCTTGAAGGCCCATCGGCCACTTCTTAGCCAGGCGGAACGCAATGCACTTGCGTCGGATCTGCTGGAACAGGTTGGCATTCAAATGGCCTCTCAGAGGCTCACTCAATACCCCCATGAACTCTCGGGCGGCATTCGCCAACGAGTTGTGATTGCGATGGCGTTGGTATGCGGCGACGTCCGGCTGCTCATTGCCGATGAGCCCACGACCGCCTTGGACGTTACCATT
This sequence comes from Rhodobiaceae bacterium, assembly GCA_009885825.1. GTDB lineage: Bacteria > Pseudomonadota > Alphaproteobacteria > Rhizobiales > Aestuariivirgaceae > Aestuariivirga. The sequence continues at coordinate 21,952 of VFJY01000050.1, forward strand.
CAGGCACAGATACTGGAGCTGTTTACTCGTCTTCAGGCCGAGCGGCGCATGGCAGTCCTCTTGATTACCCACGACTTGGGCGTCATCGCCCAAACGGCCCATCGGGTGGCTGTCATGTATGCTGGCCGTATCGTTGAGATTGCCGAAGTCAATCAGCTCTTTGATAGTCCAAGGCACCCATACACGCGTGGCCTGCTCCTGTCGCTTCCCAGAAGAGGTGTAGGCTTGCCAAAGTCGCAACTCCCCGCAATCGCCGGCAGCGTTCCCAAGCTCTCTAATTTGCCAAGTGGCTGCAGTTTTTATGACCGATGCCCGCACCACTTGGAAGACCGATGCCAGGTGTCGGTTCCTGCGCTTGAGGAAACACGCCCTGGCAGTTGGGTAAGGTGCCATCGCTGGCGCGAATTGCCCGCATTTGAGTTGCCTGCGGACGTCAAGCCATGAACAGTTTCGCTACCGCAGATCCCGAACCAATTCTCGAGGTCAAGGACCTCGTCAAGCATTTTGCCAGCAGTGGGAGCTGGTCTTGGCAACAGCGTCGGAAAACTCGAGCGGTCGACGGAATCTCTTTCAAACTTCTACCAGGTTCGACCCTCGCGCTGGTTGGGGAGTCGGGCTGTGGAAAGTCGACGACAGCAAAACTCATCTTGCAACTTCTCGAACCAGACAGTGGAGACATCAGGCTCTGTGGTGAGTCTGTCACCAAGCCCAAAAAGAACGCTCTCAGGCGTCTCCGGCGGAATGTGCAAATGGTGTTTCAGGACCCATACGCATCCCTGACGCCGCATCTGAAGATCGGCGCAATCTTACGCGAGCCGTTCCTGGTCAAGGGCGTTCGCCCGCGCTACGAGATAAACGAGCGTGTCAGGTTCGTGCTAACGGCTGTGGGGCTCGATCCCAATATCGCACAGCGCTTTCCGCACGAATTGTCCGGCGGACAGCGCCAACGCGTGGGGATCGCAAGAGCCATTGCAGGCGAGCCACGGCTCATTGTATGCGACGAGCCCGTCTCCGCTCTCGACGTCTCGATCCGTTCGCAGATAATCAATCTTCTTCTGGACCTTCAGAAGTCCTGCGGCCTCTCATTCCTTTTCATTTCACATGACCTTGACCTTGTTGCACATGTCAGTGACGTCGTCGCCGTTATGTATCTTGGCAAGATTGTTGAGCAAGCTCCTGCCGCCACTTTCTTCGCACAACCAAGACACCCTTATTCTCAAGCGCTTTTGGCATCTTCACCAATTCCAGATCCAAGACGACGGACAAAACCCGCCATCAGGGGCGAAATCATGGCAGGAACCGAACTTGGCGCAGGTTGCCGTTTCAGAAATCGTTGCCCTTTGGCTGTCAGCCTCTGCGCTGCGGCTGAACCTGAACTGCAAACAATCACCGAGAGCCACGAAGTAGCCTGTCACCGAGCCGATGAAACGGCATACACGCATGAGGCTTCGCAATTCCAAACTCACGCCAACAAATGAGTACTGGACCGAGTTACAGAAAAACGTTCATGCACCAGCACGAGGAGACATCATCATGGTATCAGATATCTTTCGGGGCTGCATTCCCGCGCTGATGACGCCATGCACGTCCGAGCGCTTGCCAGATTTCGATGCGCTGGTTCGCAAGGGCAAGGAATTAACTATGGCCGGCATGACGGCTGTCGTCTACTGCGGGTCCATGGGCGACTGGCCGCTTCTAACTGATGAACAACGTCAGGAAGGTGTCGAACAACTAGTAAATGCGGGAATTCCTGTGATTGTTGGCACAGGAGCACAGAATTCAGCGCGCGCCGCAATACTTGCAGCTCACGCCAAGAAGGCAGGGGCTAAAGGCCTCATGATCATTCCAAGAGTGCTGTCACGGGGCAGTTCTGCAGCTGCCCAGTCCGCCCATTTCTCGCACGTTCTGGAGGCAGCAGTGGACTTGCCGTCCGTCATCTACAATAGTCCTTACTATGGATATGAAACAAAGGCAGATCTGTTCTTTGAACTCAAGCGCCAGTATCCACACCTCGTCGGCTTCAAGGAATTTGGAGGGGCTGTAGCTCTGCGTTATGCGGCCGAGCATATAACTGGGCGCGATCTGTCGCTCGCGCTGGTTGTTGGCGTCGACACTCAAGTTTTCCATGGCTATGTCAATTGTGGCGCAGTCGGCACAATCACTGGCATAGGCAATGTGCTGCCCAAAGAGGTGCTTCATCTTGTGGCGTTGTGTGAACGCGCTGCAACCGGTGACCACAAGGCACGCCAGCAAGCACTTGAACTCGAAAAGGCGCTTTGGGTGTTATCGACCTTCGATGAAGGACCGGATCTCGTTCTCTACTACAAGCGGCTCATGGTGCTCGAAGGCAATCCTGAGTACGAAATTCATTTCAACCCTGCTGACGAGTTGAGTGCTAGCCAAAAGCACTACGCTGAAACTCAACTCGGGCTCTTCCGAAAATGGTATCGCGAGTGGTCATCTGCGCAATGCTGAGATACCGCCGGCCACTGTCCGGGTTCAGAGCCAATTGGACAATTTGCATGACTTAAGCAACGAAGGATTTGGGCTGGCAAACCGACGTTCTTGGCGACGCTTCGCGTGTGGCTTTGCGTGAACGGATCATTCACGCCATTCGGCGGCTGAAACCGTATGGCATTGTGACATTTTATTCAGATTCGCTTTTCCATGAGGATAGTCTGGATCATCGTGTTCTCGCACAGGCAGTAGACAAGGCCTGCTGGACGTCGCAGTTCGACAAACATCACCCTGAACACTTCACGGGAGGCCTGGAGCTTCATGGTGTCTATCAGCGATGGTACTTTGGCTGGTCCGTGGCTTCGGTGACGCACGTGTTCGATACGTCCAATGTTCTTAACATTGAAAAGCGGGCCATCATGTGCCATCAGACCGTGCTCGCCAACATCGCCCGGCAATTGGCGTTGCAGGCAACGACGGCTGGGACTTTTTCTGAAGTAATCCGACGGGCGACAAATGGAGACTTTGCCGCACTGATTGATTTCCTGGCGGATGAAAATGCGCGGGCAAAGGGTGCACCATTTGGTCTTGCAGCAGCGGATTACATGCGTCTCAGTCGCCCACATTTGCCACAGTAGTTGGCATTGCAACTCTAACGCTTTGCTATTGAGGGCACATAGCGGCCAGCGCTACTTGCGTTTTCCCGCCTTTTCCAATTAAGCCTGCACACGTTCCAGCGTTACTGAGGCCAACGGATACCAATACGCCACCTCCGGTGGCGCGAGGTAGAGTGTGGCCTGCCACTGAAGATTTCCTCCAGATAGATTTGGAGTCCGGCCTTGATAGAACCTGCCACCTCCGCAGAATGGTTTCATGTATCTTATTTGCCGTCGGAATCAGATTGGGCAACTGATTGAAAACTGTCTGTGGTTTCTGGCTCCCGCAACCAACTAAAAGCCCGCTGATCCCCGTGATCGGCGGGTTTTTCCTTTTTCGCCGGTCCGCAACTCAACCAACCCAGCCTTTAAGCTCCTGCCGCACCAGGGCTTCCAGCATATCAATCGACTCCGGGCTGTCATTTAGGCAAGGCACCGCGTAGAAATTCTCTCCGCCTGCATGCTTGAAAGTTTCTTCCAAACCGATTGCCACTTCTTCCAGTGTCTCCACACAATCCGCCGAAAAGCCCGGCATCATCATCACCAGGTTTTTAATCCCCTTCGCCGGCAGGCCTTCCACAGTTTCCTGCGCATAGGGCTGCAGCCATTCAGCTTTGCCAAAGCGTGATTGGAATACAAGTTGCAGTTTGTCGGGGGCCAGCTTCATCTTCTCACGCAACAGCCGGGCCGTTTTCGCGCAATGGCAATGATAGGGATCGCCGCGATCAAGATAGGCTCTCGGCAGTCCGTGAAAGGAAGTCAGAATCAAATCCGGTTTCCACGCCAGTGCCTTCAAATGCCGCCTCAGGCTCTTTGCCAGGGCGTCGATATGGGCGGGATGATCAAAATAGGGTGGCACGCTGCGCACCGCCGGCTGCCAGCGCATGGTCTTGAGCGCGTCGAAACACTTGTCCAGAGCCGTGGCCGTGGTAGAGGCGCTATATTGCGGGTAGAGCGGAAACAGCAGTATCCGGTCGCATCCCCGCTCCTTGAGAGCTGCAATCCGCTCGCCCGCCGCTGGCAAACCATAACGCATCCCCCAATCAACGATCATGTCGGGATTTGCCTCCAATGCCTTCTGCAGCTTTTGGCTTTGCCCACGCGTGATGGTTTTCAAGGGCGATTCATTGAGCTCCTTGTTCCAGATTTGCGCGTAGGCATGACCGCTTTTCTGCGGACGGAATCTCAAGATCACGCCGTTCAGGATAACCCACCAGAGAGCGCGGTTCAATTCAATGACCCGGGGATCAGAAAGAAATTCCTTCAAGTATCGCCGCATCGGCCAATAGGATGTGGCCTCCGGGGTGCCTAAATTCATCAGCAAAACCCCTATTTTCCGGCGCTTCACCACAGGGTGCTGGGGTGGCAGGAAATCCTTGTTCTGGTCGTTGTTCATGCGTGACACTCTATTGAGGGGACTGTTAACACTTCGCATACTTCATTCGAATATGGTATTTGCGCGACACTGCTGCTGGGACGTTTTTCAAGATGGACAGGTTGGACACGGGGCGGGGGTCTTACTTCGCCCAGCTCTACAAGAATGGCCAGCGCAACACCAGCCTGGCCTTTACCGACCTTAGCAAAACAACGCACATCTCAAGCATTGATCCGGGACTGTTTCGGGGCTCGCAAATAGCAGTCCTTTGCAGCGCGCTGCCTCTGTTCGTTCTCTCGCATGTTATTGCCGCGTTAAGCCTCTCAAAAATCCTGTACGATTACCACCAAATGCCGCAAAGCCTGTGGTGGCTTGCCTCTTCGTTTGCTCCCCTTGCTTTGCTCGCTGTTGTTTGGGCTGGGCGCGACAAAGATAAGTCCCATCCCGGCATTGCAAAAATTCGCTGGGTTGAAATCTTGGCCATATTGTTCGGCGTCTCGTGGGGCCTTTGCCCAACAATATTTTTCGCATCCGCCGATCCAGGCCTTCGTGTTTTGATCATCGGCGTGACGCTTGCCCTTGCCGCAGTCGGAACTTTTGCCCTTAGCAGCGTGCCATCCGCTGCCATACTCTACTCCGGGATCATCACCTTCTTGGTTGCTGTGTCATCAACCGCGTTGGGCGCCACAATAGGCATCACCTTTGCGGCCTTCACAATCATCCTTGGCATCGTTCTGGCCAGCATGATTCTCAACTTTCATCGCAGCCAATTGCGGAAAGCCATCGACACACAGGAACTGAGACAGCAGAACGAAATTATCGGCCTCCTCCTGAATGATTTTGAGCAGGGCACAAGCGACTGGCTATGGGAATGCGATGCCAAGGGATTATTGACTTACGCCTCCCCAAAGCTGGGTGAAATTGTTGGAAAGTCTTTGCCAGAACTCAGAAACATGACGCTTGTGCAGGCCACCAACGCCAGTAATCTGCAGTCAGGCTGGCGCTTGCTGCAAGACAAAATGGAGTCCCGTCAGCCTGTTGTTGCCTGTGAACTCGAGGTTGTCAGCGCTGGAAAAACAACCCATTGGTCCATCAACGCAAAACCCCTGTTCGACAGTGAGGGGATGTTCAAGGGTTACCGTGGCGTGGGACGGGACATTTCGGAAGAATGGGAGGTTGACCGCAAACTCATCGAAGCCAAAGATATGGCCGAAGCAGCGAGTGCGGCCAAATCAACCTTCCTCGCCGTCATGAGCCATGAGCTGCGGACACCGCTGAACTCCATTGTCGGTTTTGCTGAAATTCTGGCCTCACGCGGTGAAGTTTCGCTGCAATCCGCCATCAGGCAGGACTATGCCCAGACCATCCTCGAAAGCAGCAGGCACCTGCAAACCCTCATCACCGACATTCTCGACGCAACCCGGATCGAAAACAACAGCATTTCACTGGTTGAACAGGATATTGACGCAGCCGAACTGCTTGAAATCGCAGTCAAGATGTGCCGCGATCAGGCCGAAAAAGCCGACGTGACCCTGGTGGCTAAACTTGTCGACGGCATAGAAATCACCGCCGACATCACCCGCGCCAAGCAAATAATCCTGAACTTGCTGGTCAACGCCATCAAGTTCTCGAGTCCGGGCGGCACGGTTGACATCGAGTTCCTGCGGTTGAAGAATGATGGTTTGGCGATATCCATTCGGGACGCCGGGGTGGGCATAAAGCCAAAAGATCTTGTGCGCGTTTTTGAACCCTTCGTGCAAGCCGAGGAAAGCATCTCGCGGCGCTTCTCCGGCATTGGCCTGGGCCTTTCCATCGCCCGCAAAATTGCGCGCTTGCATGGCGGCGATGTAACCCTTGAAAGCCGCTTTGGCGAAGGCACCACCGCCCGTTTTGAATTGCCGCCATCCAGGGTAGCTTGGCCGGCGAAGTCAAAAACTTCGCGCGAGGGTGTTGCAGCATGACCTCGGACAGGCCAACCTAGCCCCATGCAGAAGCTTTCTCGAAGTCCCGCTTTCATGGGTGCCCGGCGTAGCCGCTCGCCAGTCGGTTTTCAGGCCGCGATATTTGGCGCGCCTCACGGCACGCCCTACCCGGGCATAGACAATCGCGTTCATGCCGCAGCGCCCAATGCATTCCGCCAGGCGCTGGCCGAGGATAGCGCTTGGCTTGAGCACTGGGATTTCGACTTGAACGGCCCGCTCCTGGGCGATGGCAAGTTGCGGCTTGCCGATCTTGGCAATCTGCCGACAAAACCCAAGGATGGCGCCGGAAACCGAAAACGCATTGAAGCCCAGGCCCGCAAGATCCTCGAATCCGGCGCCGTGCCGATCATATTCGGCGGCGATGATTCCGTGCCCATTCCATTCATCACCGCGTTTTCAAAAAGCCCCCCCATAACAATCCTGCAGATTGACGCCCACATCGATTGGCGCGAGGAGCGCTATGGCGAGAGGTTCGGTTTTTCCAGCACCATGCGGCGGGCATCCGAGCAAGCCCACGTTTGGCGCATCGTGCAGGCGGGGGCCCGGGGTCTTGGCAGCGCGCGCGAAAGAGAGGTTGTGGCCGCCAAACAATGGGGCGCCCACATCTTCACCTCGCTCCACATGCACCGCAACGGCCTTGCCGAAATTCTGGAAAACATTCCGGAAGATTCAGACTGCCTCATCACCTTTGATTGCGATGCGATGGACACCGCCGAAATGCAGGCCGTCGCCCACCCCTCGCCCGGCGGGCTCACCTATTCACAAGTGACCGGCCTTATCGCGGGTGTCGCTGCCAAAGCCCGCATCGCCGGATTTGCCATGGTGGAGTTTGTGCCCAAGAAAGACATCAACGGCGCTTTCGCTTACACCGCCGCTAGAGTTGCCGCCAACGTCATCGGACATATCGCCCGCCAGATTTGACTCCGGCGCTGCATCTGCTATTTATTGTCTCAGGGGATGGCGATCTCCCCTCAAGGCGTCAGGCTTAAGAATCGCGTCCCATCAACATTCAGAGGGCGCATGCCATGGCCACACCAAATTCCATCAAAGCTGAAAAACTGTCACGTCTTGTCGGAACCCCTTCCGCGCCCATCATCATTGATGTCCGAACCGACGAAGATTTTGCCGCTGATCCCCGGCTAATCCCGGCAGCCCGCAAGCAAAACCACAAGACCGTCGCCGACTGGGGCAAAACATTGCGAGGGAAATCCATTGCTGTCGTTTGCCACCATGGCGCAAAGCTCAGCGAGGGCACTGCCGCATGGCTGCGCCAACTCGGCGCTGATGCAATTAACCTGGAAGGCGGATTCGTGGAATGGGAGCAAGCCAAGCTGCCGCTGGTGCCAGCGGCGAAAATTCCGCCGGCCAATGAAGACGGCAGCACAGTTTGGGTGACCCGCAGTCGGCCAAAAATTGACCGCATCGCCTGTCCCTGGCTGATCCGCCGCTTTATTGACCCCTCGGCAGTTTTCCTGTTCGTGGCGCCGCAGGAAGTCGCGGCCGTGGCCGACCGCTTCAACGCAACCCCTTTTGATATTGAGAATACGGAGTGGAGCCACCGGGGCGAGCTCTGCACCTTCGATGTCATGGTCGAAGAGTTCGGCTTGCGCTCAGAACCGCTTCTGCGGCTAGCCAAAATCGTTCGCGCCGCTGACACCGCAAGGCTTGATCTGGTTCCCGAAGCCGCCGGACTGCTTGCGGCATCGCTTGGGCTCTCGCGCATGTATGCCGATGATCTTGAACAGCTTGATGCCGGCATGGCTCTTTATGATGCGTTTTACCGCTGGTGCCGGGATGCCACCGAAGAAACCCACAATTGGCCAACCAGCAAGGCGAAGCCATGAACCCTGCGCCAGCTTTCGCCGAGTCGACGAAGGTCTGGGCCCGCATTGGCTGCCTGTCTTTCGGCGGACCCGCTGGCCAGATAGCACTCATGCACCAGGAAATTGTCGAGGAAAGGAAATGGCTCACCGAACAGCAATATCTCTCGGCGCTGAATTTCTGCATGTTGCTGCCCGGCCCTGAAGCCATGCAGCTCGCGACCTATGCCGGTTGGCGGTTGCATGGCGTAAAGGGTGGCCTGACAGCAGGGCTGCTTTTCGTGCTGCCTGGCGCTGTGGTGGTTTTGGCCCTGTCCATGCTCTATGGCGCCTTTGGAAACCTGCCGTGGATTGCCGCGATATTTTACGGCGTGAAAGCGGCGGTCCTTGCCATCGTCATTGAGGCCCTGCTCCGTGTGGCGCGCCGCGCCCTCAAGGGCAATGCGGATTGGCTCATCGCCGCCTCCGCATTTCTGGCCCTCTATTGTTTTGATGTGCCATTTCCGTTGATCATCATTGCCGCCGGGCTCATCGGATTTTTCCAGAGCAGTGGTATCGCGCACGTGCCATCAACCAGCCGACCCACCTTGCGATCCCTGTTTTCAACGATGCTGGCCTGGGGGCTGATTTGGTTAATTCCCCTGGCGCTCCTGATCATCGCACTTGGCCCCGGCCATGTGCTGAGCAGGATTGGCGTCTTCTTTTCACAGCTTGCAGTGGTGACGTTCGGTGGCGCCTACGCGGTTCTCACCTACATGGCGCAAGCGGCAGTCGAGCAGCACGGCTGGCTCACGCCGCGTGAGATGATCGATGGCCTGGCGCTCGCTGAAACCACCCCCGGTCCCCTGATCCTCGTCACCCAATTTGTGGGTTACCTCGCCGCATCGCGTGAAATGGGCTCGGTCTGGGGAGGACTGGCGGGTGCCATCATCACCCTGTGGATGACCTTTACCCCTTGTTTTTTATGGATTTTCGCGGGCGCTCCCTATATTGAGCATATCGGCAAACTGCCCCGCCTTTCCGGTGCCTTGGCGGCCATCACCGCCGCCGTCGTTGGCGTCATCCTCAATCTCTCCGTATGGTTTGGCCTGCATGTGCTCTTCAGCAAGGTTAATCGCCTTGACGGAACTTTCCAGCCCTGGCTGCCGGAATGGCAAACCCTGGACGTGGCCTCACTGGTCATTAGCATCGTTGCAGCCCTTGCACTGCTCCGTTTCCATCTCAGCATTCCCAAAACATTAGGATTTTGTGCCATACTCGGCCTAATCTGGAAGCTAGGATTCTAAGGATTATTTGATGACCGCCATATTCCCGCTCGTGGGCCTGCCCGCCGACACCTATGAAAACCACGGATTTTTGTTTCATTCGCTCGGCGACAAATATGTGCGCGCCGTCGCCGAAGTTTCAAGATGCACGCCCCTCATGATCCCCTCAATGATCGATGCGCTCCAGCTCGACCAATTGCTCGATCCCTTCGACGGCATCCTGATGACCGGCGCCGTATCCAACGTGCATCCACCTCACTATGGCGAAGACGCAACCACCGATCATGAGCCCTATGATCATGCCAGGGATGCCATCACCCTGAAACTCATCCGCGCTGTGATTGACCGGGGCATTCCACTGTTCTGCATCTGCCGTGGCTTCCAGGAATTGAACGTGGTTCTCGGCGGCACATTGGAAACCGAATTGCAAAAGGGCGAAGGCAGGCTTGATCACCGCGCTTCGCAATCACCTGACACCGATGTGCGCTATGCGCCGGCCCATTCCATTGCCATCGCGCAGGGCGGCATGCTGGAACGCATCCTTGGCAAAAGCGAGACCCGGATAAATTCAATCCATCGCCAAGGTGTTAAGAAATTGGCTCCTGGTTTGAACGTTGAAGCAACGGCGCCCGATGGAGTCATCGAGGCCGTATCGGTCAAAAACGCCAAGGCCTTCGCCTTCGGCACCCAATGGCACCCGGAATACAAGGCGGCCAACAATCCGGATTCGGTGAAACTCTTCACCGCCTTCGGTGATGCAGTGCGCGTCCACAACCGGGACCGCGCCAGCACGACCTTCAACAAGCAACGCTACGCCTGATCGGTCCAGACACCGGCGAACCGACCCTCACCCCAGCAGTTTTGCAAAAACTGCGGACCTGTCGGGCACCCTCTCCCATGCGAGCACGGGAGAGGGCGATAATGTTTGCGGTTTTCGCCTTCTCCCGCCGCAGGTGGGAGAAGGTGGCCGAAGGCCGGATGAGGGCCTCTTCAATCACAGATTCACGTTTCAATCAGCATCGCCCACGGCTTCGCCGGTGGCGGGGGAGGGCGCCGAACCATATTAGTCCGTAAACGGACGGTTTCCGCTTTTTTTGCGTGGGAAGCGCTTCAGCTTGTGTCGGGCTTCATCGCGTCACAGGCGAGACCGTGGCATTCGATGAGCACCTCATCGACTTCGTGAACCGGCTTCCTGCGATAACCGGGCGGATGGCCCGGCCGGAGCGGCGACCTGAACTTTAGACTGGGCGCGGTCTCCCGCCTCACCCGCCAGCGCGCCAGTCGCCTGGCCTGGCGCGGCAGATCCTCGAGTGCCAGCTTGAGGGCGTGTAACCTCCGGCTGAGGCGCTGGGCATTGACGAGGCCATCAGGCGGCGGAGCGGGATCGGCTAAGGGCTCGGGCGCTGGCCACAGGGCCGCCACCCGGGGATCAGGCCCGAAGAAATGGATGCGCGGAGGATTCCGCGTGAATGTTCTGCGGCGCGGGCCTGCGAAGTTCTTCCGCGGATCAAAGAGCTGAAACGAGGGACGCCGGCTCCCGTCGCCCTTCCCGATGGGCCCGCCAGCATCGGACGCGAGGGAACCAGCTTCACCACAAGGCCACGCGCCGCAATGACGACAAGGCGGCGCATAGCGGATTCGGCGGGCCGCAGCAGACGCAGCACGGCGCGGTGGAGGGGCTGCGGAATCCGCGAAACCGTGGCAGCTCCTGCAAGCCCCAGCATGGCGAAAAGTGCCGCAACTATCCCCACGAGCGCTTCGCTGTTGCGTTCGATGGCCATGGCCCAGTCCATTATGCTTCCTCGTCCAACAGTTAGAACATAATAGGAACACATAAACTCAATAGGAATAGATTGTCAAGAGAATGAATGTGGAATTATTCGCATATTCTCCTTGGGGTAATGTCTCAATTTGAATTTCCGCTTTGGGCCAGAAGCAGTCATGAACGATAGTTCGTAGCTGGCATGGAAATGACGTTTCATTCATTTCGGGAGTTCGGTTGCGGCAACGAAGCCTGCGAAGGCGTCTGTCGTCAGATACATCGGCTGAAACTGCGCCGGTTTGATGCCGACGACCGGGCCAAAAGGTTTAAAGCCTATGTGGTAATAGAGCTCCAACTGGCCGAGAAAGGCAGAAACCACTGCGAGGTCGTAACCATGTGTGGTGCAATGCTCGCCCATTAGGCGGGTTAGTCCCCGAAATACTTGTGGCGTGCGGTGCTCACGTTTAACGGCAAGCAGCCTGAGTTCGACCACGCGGTGATGAGGCGGCATAAGTTCATCCAGATTAGGTAGCTTTGCATCGAGCGAGAAGGGACGTTTGTCGCGGGTGCAGACCATGCCCACCAGTTCGTTGTCCCGCCAGCACTGGAAGTAGGTGTTTTCGCCATGAAAGCGGTCAACCAAACGTCGTTCGGGGTTTGGTTGATGTTGCGGAATCTCCTCGACGAAAATCTCGTAGTTAAGCAGATGGACCTGCTCGCGTTCGGCCTCAGTCGCGGCCGTGCAGAAGCGGTAGCTCACCATGGTCCCGCTCCCCGGAATTTTGCCGCTATGGCCAAGCGGAGGTTGCTGCGATGTGCAAAGAGGACCAGCCCGCACGGGATCGCGAGCAGGAGAGCAAACCAGCCACCCACGCCAAGGATATAGGCAATGAGGGGTACGAGAGCGGTGGAAATCAACGAACCCAAGGTGGCCGAGCGGACCAGCAGCGAGAGACAGACGTTGACCGCGGCAGCCATTGCTGCAGTAGCAGGGCTGAGCCAAAGCAGGGCGCCGAAACCTGCAGCGAGACCCTTTCCTCCCCGAAATCCAAGCTGAACGGGCCAAATGTGGCCGATCACCACCGCAGCCATGATCAACGGCGAAATCGCCACATTGTTGGCGATGTGTGTGCCAATCCAGGCGGCCGCGAAGCCCTTGGTGATGTCGGCAACGGCAACAGCGATTCCGGCCTTGCGGCCAAGTAGCCGGCTCACATTCCTGGCACCAGCTGTGTTGGATCCCTCCTGCCTAATGTCGCTACCAACGACGAGACGGACATAATAGTAAGAAGTGGAGAAGCAGCCCAAGGCATAGGCAACTGCGACCGCTGAAAAAAAGAGCAAGATCTGGCCAGGCATTATAGCCGGAAGATTGTAGCAAATCGGCGCCATTCGCAAGATACTCAGGAACATGCATGCTGAGGCGATGGATGGAGGTTCGGAAGTGGCCGTGTTGCAGACGATGAGGCTGACGCTCAGCCCTTGCCGCCCGGGTGACTGCGCTGACTTCATGGACCTTGAACGTGATCCGGAGGTCATGCGCTTTCTCAACGGCGGACACCCCATCGACCATGCGCAGAGCTACCCGGACGCGACGTTTCTCATGCCCAGAGGAACAGAGACCGACGTTTGGACGGCGCGCCGGACAGCTAACGGAGCGTTCGTCGGGTGGTTCTGCTTATCGCCGGAGAGTGAGAAGGTGGCCGAACTCGGATATCGCCTGCGCCGGTTGGATTGGGGTCAGGGCTTGGCCTCGGAAGGGGCTTCTGCCCTGATCAACTGGGGGTTCAGAAACTGTGGGTATGACAAGATCTTTGCCTGCACCATGGCGGTGAACCACGCATCACGCCGTGTACTCGAGAAGATCGGTCTGAACTACGCCCGCACGGTCTACGTCGACTGGCCCGATCGCTTTCCGGGCGTTGAGGAGGGCGAAGTTCAGTACGAGTTGATGCACTCGGGATGGGACGGCGGCTAACTGCCCTTCCAAGCCTTCACGGTAGCCGGGGATAATTCTTTCACATCGTGCACTACCGAAATATTGTAAGCCTCGACAGCAAGATTTCCTCCATGCTCAGGAGCATAAGTTCCGCCTCACCGCCACGCATTAGAACGGAACGACTTTTGATTGACCCAGAATCCCCCTCCCCCTTGTAGGGAGGGAGAAATTTTGGTGATTCCATTTAGCGTCTTCGCACCCTAAACCAGCCCCGCCAATTCGCTCAGCGACTCAATCCGCGCCGCAGCCTTCCCCGGAAGCCGGTCGTCCTGCCCGCCGCTGCGCGCCAGCCTGACAACTTGAAACCCGAATTGCGCCGCCGCCTGTGCGTCCCAGCTGTTGGCAGAAACAAAACAAATGGAAGGCGCATCCTGGATTTGCATTTTCTGCATGGCGTGGCGGTAAACCCGGCGGCTTGGCTTGTAGATGCCAACATCTTCAACTGATAAAACCATATCAATGGCCTTGTCCAATCCAGCCGCCCTCACCGCGCTGTCCAGCATGGAAGGACTGCCGTTTGAGAGAATAGCCGTGCGTTTGCTTCGGGCCTTCAAGGCAGTCAATGCATCAAGAACATCGGGATAGGCGTCAAGCTTCAGATACAAGGTCATCAACTCATCGCGCAGGCCCGACTCATTTATCCCAAGAGCCTCCAGCGCAAAATCCAGGGCATCGCCCGTCACATGCCAGAAATCCGCATGGGTTCCCATCAGGCTGCGCAGCCAGGTATATTCCAATTGCTTCTGCCGCCAGAGCTTCGACAGGTCGGCGGCTTTGTCGCCCAACTCCGCCGCCAGCCTTGAAACTGGGGATCCCACATCAAACAGCGTGCCATAGGCATCAAAAACACAGGCCCGCACGCCTTCAAGTTTTGCCACAGCCACTTCTCCAGTTCGTGTTTTGCCCCTATACATGGTCATAGCAAAAAGGAAACCCATATGCCACACGACGGGCACGATCATGAACATGAGAATTCGGAGCTTTCGCCCATAGCTTTGCGCGTCAAAGCCCTTGAATCACTGCTGGTGGAAAAGGGCTACGTCGACCCGGCAGCGCTCGACGTTTTGATCGATACCTATGAAACAAAAATTGGCCCGCGCAATGGCGCAAAAGTCGTGGCCAAGGCCTGGACTGACCCAGCATTTGCGGACTGGCTCAAAAAAGACGCAACTGCCGCGATTGAAAGCGTGGGTTATTCGGGCCGCCAGGGCGAGCACATGGTGGCCGTGTTCAACACACCTGAAATTCATAACATGGTGGTTTGCACCCTGTGCTCCTGCTACCCGTGGCCGGTGCTGGGCCTGCCGCCTGTGTGGTACAAATCCCCGCCCTATCGCTCGCGCGCCGTGATTGACCCGCGCAGCGTGCTTGCCGAGTTTGGCATGACACTGGCTGAAACAACCAAAGTCAGCGTGTGGGATTCAACCGCCGAAATCCGCTATCTTGTCATTCCCATGCGGCCCGCCAATACCGAAGGCATGAGCGAGGAACAGCTCGCAGCCATCGTCAACCGCGACTCGATGATTGGCACGAGGCTGGCTGGATGAACGGCCCCCAAGACCTTGGCGGCATGATGGGCTTTGGCGCAATTGCGCCAGAAGCGAATGAACCTTTATTCCATGCGCCTTGGGAAAAACGCGCCCTTGCGCTATCGCTCGCCATGGGCGCCACAAGGCAATGGAGCATCGACACATCCCGCCATGCCCGCGAAAAAATTCCCCACCACCAGTATTGGTCGCTGAGCTATTATGAAATCTGGATCGAAGGCCTGCTGCGGCTCATGAACGAACGCAACATGCTTGATGGCCCACCCAAAACTTTGCCGCGCCTTGAGGCGCAGAATGTGGCCCCGGTCCTGGCAAAAGGCAGCGCCTGCAATCGCGAAGTATCTTCTCCTCCGCTCTTCAATATCGGCGACCGCGTGAGGGTGCGAAACCTGCAGCCGATGGGCCACACCAGATTGCCGGGTTATCTCAGGGGCAAAACCGGGGAGATCGCTCTCCATCACAAGGCCCATGTATTCCCCGATAGCAATGCCCATGGCAGCGGCGAAAATCCGCAGCATCTTTATACCGTCCGCTTTTTTGCGCGCCACGTGTTCGGTAAAAACGCCGATGATTTTCTGCAGGCCGATCTCTTCGAACCCTATCTGGAGGCCCCATGAACGGTGCCCATGATCTCGGCGGCCAGATGGGCTTCGGCCCCATTGATGCGCCCGCAACCGAGCCTGTGTTTCATGAAAATTGGGAAGCCCGCATGGCCGCCCTCTCAATGACGGTTGCCGGAGGCTGGACCATTGATGAAGACAGATCGGCTTGCGAATCCATGCACCCCGCGAAATATCTCAGGACGAGCTACTACGAGCATTGGCTGCACGGCATGGAATCCTTGCTGCAAAAATACACGCCGGATAGTTCCAGCCCAACGCGCCCGCAAGATGTCTGGGCGGCGGTAACTGCGCGCGGCAGTTACATCCGCCAAGTGCCGAATGCCGCAGCCTTCGCAATAGGTCAAAAAATTCGCGTAAAAATCATGAACCCCGAAACCCACACGAGGGCACCCCGTTATGTTCGTGGGCACGTAGGTGAAGTAGCACGCATAAACGGCGCCCATGTATTTCCCGATTCAAATGTCCTGGGCCTCGGTGAAAATCCACAATGGCTCTACACCGTGCGCTTCACGGCAAATGAGCTTTGGGGCAACACTGCAAGCGATGCAATCCACGCCGACCTCTGGGAGCCCTATCTTGAACCCGCCAGCTGAAGAACCCGTCTTCAATGAACCGTGGGAAGCGCAAGCTTTTGCCATGGTCGTAAAGCTGCATGAGGGCGGCGCTTTCACTTGGAATGAATGGGCTGACATTCTGGGCGCTGAAATCAAATCCTCCGATGCGCCCTATTGTGAACACTGGCTCGCAGCGTTGGAAAAAATCGTCGAGGCTAAAGGCCTGATATCCCGGATGGAGAGGCTGTCACGCGTTGACGCCTGGGACCGTGCCGCCCAGGCAACGCCGCATGGCCAGCCCATCGAACTCACCCGATCGTAGCCAGCCACGGAAACTGCTCAAGCAGCCAGTAGGACATTGTCTGCATGGAACCCGTGAGAAACGCCACGCCTGTAATCACCAGCAACACGCCCATGACCCGTTCCACCTTGCCCAGATGAAGTCTGAAATGCCCCAGAAACTTCAGGAATGTTCCGATGCCAGCAGCCGCGAACAGAAATGGAATGCCAAGGCCGAACGAATAAACCGCAAGCAGTCCAGCACCTTTTGTCACATCCTGCTGGCTGGCTGCGATGGAAAGTATGGCAGCCAGAACGGGCCCGATGCAGGGTGTCCAGCCAAAGGCGAAGGCCAGTCCGATTCCATAGGCGCCTAACAAGCCGGCAGGTTCGGAATGATGGTGATACCGCGCTTCGCGGCCCAGGATGGCCAGCTTGAACACACCCAGAAAATTCAGGCCTGTCAAAATGATGAAGACGCCGGCGATCTGCGACAGCAGCATCAAATGGGTTTGCAACAGTCCAGCCAGCGCCGAAGCGGTTGCTCCCAATGCCACAAATATTGTCGAAAATCCCAGCACAAACATCAAGGCGACCAGCACCGCGCGTCTCTGCGTAATGCCGGATTCAATTTCAGGATCAGACAGCTCGTCAAGCGATGCCCCCGTGATGAAGCACAGATAGGGCGGCACCAGCGGCAAAACGCAAGGGCTCAAAAAGCTGATGACACCGGCAAGCAGTGCGGCCTGAACTGAAACAGTGATATCCATGAAGCTTACCTGACAGGATAGCGCGTAAAGTGCAACTCACGCATTCTTGAACATTCCGATTAACCGCCCGTCAATGGCCGCCAGACCCACCGCGATCAGCCCCATGCCCGCGAAGTGCTTCAATTCCAGATACTCGCCCAAAAACAGGAAGCCGAGAAGCACGGCGCTCACCGGAATCAGGAAAGTGACCAGAAGCAGGTTGGTGGCGCCCGCTGTCGAAAGAATGCGAAAGAATATCAGATAGGCCAAAGCCGTGGCGAGCAACGCCAGCCCAAATATTGCGCCCCATGTGGCAAGGCCCGGCATCGGCAACGCCCACAGATGATCAATCAGCAGCGCAAACGGCATGATCATGATGGTCGAGGCCGTGAGTTGACCCGTGGCGGTGGCAAGCGGCGTCACGCCAAGTCTCTTGAAGCGCCGTCCAAAAACGCCGGAAAGCCCATAGAAAAGCGAAGCCGCGAGAATGGCCACCTGCGCCCACGCATGGGTTCCTAATCCGCCAAGCGCCGCAGGTCCGATCATCACCGCGGCCCCCACAAAACCGATCCCCACGCCAATTAGTTTGTTGATCGTCATCCTTTCATCGCTGGTAAAGAAATGGGCTGCCAGCACGGCAAAAAGCGGTGTGGTCGCGTTGAGAATGGAAGCAAGCCCGCTTGGGATCTGTGTCTGTCCCCAAACAATGAGTGTTTGCGGTATGACATTGTTCATCAGGCCCATGCCAAAAAACGCCAACCAGATATTTCTGTCGAATGGCAGCGCCTGCCGCATCACCCGCAGCACGAAATTCAGGGCAAGTGCGGCAATGCCAACCCGCAGCAACATGATAGTGAGCGGCGGCAATTCCCTGACGGCAACACCGATGAAAAAATATGAACCGCCCCACAGAATCGAAAGCCCCAGCAAGAGTCCCCATTCCGTCGGATTCATCGCCCTCTGCTGCGTCATGTCCGAATCTCCCTGAGTATCCGGCATGCTTACACTGGCCAGCGGTTCCTGCCACCCGATTTCAGATCGTGATGGTTATTGACCGAAGAATCGCCATTCGATGCGGTGGCGGTAAACCTCGCCGGGGCGGAGAACCGCACTCGGAAAGTTTGAATGATTTGGCGCATCGGGATAGTTCTGCGGCTCTATCGCGATGGAATTATGCTGTGCCAATGGGCCATATTTTCCCGGCATTGAACTATTGAAATGATCGGCCGTGTAAAACTGCATGCCCGGCTCAGTTGTATAGACAGTCATCTTCCGGCCTGAAACGGGATCCCGCATGGTAAGTCCATGGCGCAACTTACCGCGCTCTCCCCCAAGACAAAAACACGCATCATAGGCTTCGCCCACAACGCGAAGCTTGCGGAAATCAAAATGGGTGCCGGTAACATCCCTGATCTCGCCGGTTGGCAGCTTTGCGCCATGCAAAGGCAAATAGTGATCGGCTGGCATTTCAACTTCCTGCGCCAGTCCGGAACCACCGCCAGCCAAATTCCAATAGGCGTGATTGGTGAGGTTGATCACGGTGGGCCTGGTCGTCGCGGCCTCTAAATCCAGCGACAGGACATTGTCGGTCAATTGATAGGTAGCGCTTGCGTCCATGGCGCCCGGATAACCCTGGTCGCCGTCGGGTGAACTCAAAGTAAAGCGCACGCCATTTGGAATTTCGCTGGCATTCCAAACCGTATTGCAAAAATTCTGCAGGCCCCCATGCAGCTGATCCGGCCCCACGTTGGCCACGAGCCTGACCTCAGCTCCATCCAGCATGAATTTTGCATCCGTGATGCGCCCCGCATAGCGTCCGGTAACCGACCCGGTATAGGCATCGCTTGCGAGCGCATCGGCATCGCTTCCCGGCCCCACCACAACATCAACGTCACCCACAAACAACGCAACAATCTTCGCTCCCAGCGGAGAAAACCTCGCACGCAATGTTTTTGATTTGAGTTCCAGCATCAGTGATTATCGCGGGGAATGCCCTTGGTCTTGGCAATGCGTTGGAATTTCACAGCACCCTTCATCACCATGCCCTGCGCCAGCTGATCCGTATTGGCGCGGAATATTTCCTGCCACGGCGTCTGGCTTTCCGGGACTTTGTAGCCACCAGCCGCTGCCAAAGCCTCACGGCGCTTGGCCAATTCCGCTTCGGGCACCAGCATGTTCATCGCGCCCTTGGCCACATCGACACGAACCCGGTCACCATTTTTCAGTATGGCCAAGCCACCGCCCGCCGCAGCTTCAGGTGACGCGTTCAAGATCGACGGCGAGCCGGAAGTTCCCGATTGCCTGCCATCGCCAACACAGGGCAATGAACGAATGCCTCTCTCGAGCAGCTTCGTTGGCGCCCGCATGTTCACAACTTCCGCCGCACCCGGATAGCCCAAGGGGCCCGTGCCCCGCATGAACAGAATCGTATTCTCATCAATTGCAAGTTTGGGATCATCAATATGGGTGTGATAATCTTCCGGCCCGTCAAACACGATCGCCTTTGCTTCAAATGCGTTCGGGTCTTTGGGATTTGAAAGATAGCGCGTGCGGAACTCCTCGGAAATCACCGATGTCTTCATGATGGCGCTGTCAAACAGATTGCCCGAAAACATCTTGAAGCCGGCGTTTGCCATCAAAGGCTTGGCATACTCCTTGATCACCGCGCGGTCCCAGGAGAATTTGCCCTTGCAGTTTTCACCCATCGTCTTGCCATTGGCGGTTATCGCATCTTCGTGAATGCGCCCTGCTGCAATAAGCTCGGCGACAACGGCTGGAACACCGCCGGCCCGGTGATAATCCTCGCCCAGATATTCGCCAGCTGGCTGCAAGTTCACCAACAATGGAACATCAAGCCCATGCGTTTCCCAATCCTTCACTTCGAGTTCAACTCCGATGTGGCGGGCGATTGCGTTCAAATGATTGGGACAGTTGGTCGATCCCCCGATTGCGGAGTTAACAGCAATGGCGTTTTCAAAGGCCCTGCGGGTCAAAATCTTTGACGGCGTCAAATCCTCATGCACCATTTCAACGATGCGAAGGCCCGTGGCGTAAGCCATTTGCCCCCGTTCACGGTAAGGCGCGGGGATTGCCGCATTGCCCGGAAGCGTCATGCCAAGCGCTTCGGCAAGCGAGTTCATGGAAGTGGCCGTTCCCATGGTATTGCAGAAGCCGGTGGAAGGGGCCGATGTTGCAACAAGCTCTACAAAGCCTTCATAGTCCAGTTCTCCCGTTGCCAGCTTTTCCCGCGCCATCCACACAATGGTGCCAGATCCCGTACGCTGACCCTGGTACCATCCGTTGAGCATCGGCCCCGATGACAGGGCAATCGCCGGAATATCAACAGTTGCTGCCGCCATCAAACAGGCAGGCGTGGTCTTGTCGCAGCCAATAGTCAGCACCACGCCATCGAGCGGATAGCCATAAAGCACTTCAACAAGCGAGAGATAGGCGAGGTTCCGGTCAAGCGAGGCAGTTGGCCGCTTTCCCGTTTCCTGAATGGGATGCACGGGAAATTCAAGCGGAATGCCGCCAGATGCAATAATCCCGTCCCGCACCCGTTTCACCAGATCAACATGCGCGCGGTTGCATGGACTGAGATCAGAGCCGGTTTGCGCGATGCCGATGATCGGCTTGCCGCCTTGCAGCTCTCCCCGCGTCAATCCGTAATTGAGATAGCGTTCAAGATAGAGCGCCGTCATGTCCGCGTTGTTTGGATTGTCAAACCAGTTCTGGGAGCGGTATTTCAGTTTCTTGGGTTCTTTGGACATGGGAAGCCTCATTGTGTTTTGTCATACAATAGAGCGGTTACAGCCAAGCGTCTACACCAACACAAAATTTGACCATTTGAACAAATTCTGTCATCTTGCGCAAATCTTCAGGGAGGAAGTGCGATGGCAGCGAAGGCTAATGGAATTGCCGCAAAGCGCTTGACGAACGCTGAGTATGCCCAAAACTTCACCGACCTTCATCCCCCGCTCACTGACCATGAAGCGCTCGTCGAAGCAGATCGCTGCTATTTCTGCCACGACGCCCCTTGCATGGCCGCCTGTCCCACGTCCATTAATATCCCCATGTTCATTCGGCAGATTTCGACGGGGCTGCCGAAGAATGCTGCCAAGACGATTTTCGATCAGAATATCCTGGGCGGCATGTGCGCCAGGGTCTGTCCCACTGAAACCCTGTGTGAAGAAGTCTGCGTGCGCGAAGTGGCCGAGGGAAAGCCCGTCAAAATCGGCATGCTGCAACGCTACGCCACCGATGAATTGATGGCGGAGAAGAAACATCCCTACAATCGCGCCAAACCAACCGGCAAAAAAGTTGCTGTGCTTGGCGGCGGTCCAGCGGGCCTGGCCTGTGCCCACAGGCTTTCCATGCGCGGCCATGATGTGACAATCTTTGAAGCCCGCAAAAAAGCTGGTGGCCTCAATGAATATGGCATTGCAGCTTACAAGACGGTCGATGATTTTGCCGCCCAGGAAGTTCAGTTTATCTTGTCCATTGGCGGCATCACCATAAAAACCGGAAAAGCTCCGAAACTTCCAGACTTGCAGAAGAACTTTGACTCCGTATTTCTGGGTTTCGGGCTGCAAGGCGTAAATGCCCTCGGCGCCAAGAATGAGGATGCTGATGGCGTTGAAGATGCGGTCCATTACATCGCCGAACTGCGCCAGGCCAAAGATGTGAGCAAGCTTCCAGTGGGCCGCCGCGTTCTGGTCATCGGCGGCGGCATGACAGCCATAGACATAGCGATCCAGTCAAAGCTTCTAGGCGCTGAAGATGTAACAGTTCTTTACCGCCGTGGCGCTGAACACATGAAGGCTTCCGCCTATGAGCAGGAGCTTGCCCAAACCAAGGGTGTAAAAATAAAGCACTGGGTGCAGCCACGGAAAGTTTTGACCAAAGGTAAAACGGCCATCGGCCTGAAATGCGACTATACGAAAATGGACAAGGGCAAGCTTGTGCCCACCGGTGAAACCCTTGAAATCCCCGCTGACATGATTTTCAAGGCTATCGGACAAACCGCTATCAATGTAACCGGCGGTGCGCTCGCCCTGATCGATGGCCGCATCAAGATCGACGCCGAAAAGCGCACCAGCGTCAACGGCATCTGGGCTGGCGGCGATTGCGCCGCTGGTGGCAAGGACCTCACCGTTGCCGCCGTTGATGATGGCCGCAGAGCCGCCGAATCCATTCATGTCTATTTGATGAGCTGAGGAGAACCCCATGGCAGACCTTCGCACAAACTTCGTTGGCATAAAATCTCCCAATCCATTCTGGCTGGCGTCCGCCCCGCCAACCGACAAGGAATACAACGTCGTCCGCGCCTTCAAGGCAGGCTGGGGCGGGGTCGTCTGGAAAACCTTGGGTGAAGAGGGCCCGCCCATCGTCAACGTCAATGGCCCACGCTACGGTGCGATCCACGGCGCCGACCGGAGGCTCCTCGGCCTCAACAATATCGAACTCATCACTGATCGCCCGCTGCAGATCAATCTGCAGGAAATCAAGCGCGTCAAGAAGGATTGGCCAGATCGCGCCATGGTGGTCTCCCTCATGGTGCCGTGCGAGGAGGCCCCATGGAAAAAAATTCTGGCGGCCGTCGATGAAACCGAGGCGGATGGCGTTGAGCTGAATTTCGGCTGCCCCCATGGCATGTCCGAGCGCGGCATGGGCTCATCCGTGGGCCAGGTGCCTGAATATATTGAAATGGTGGCGCGCTGGTGCAAGCAGCACACGCGCATGCCGGTGATTGTAAAACTCACACCCAATATCACCGATATTCGTTACCCCGCCAGAGCCGCCCGCAAAGGTGGCGCGGATGCGGTATCCCTCATCAACACCGTAAGCTCGATCATTTCCATTGATCTTGATACGTTTTCGCCCACCCCTTCCATTGATGGCAAAGGCAGCCACGGCGGCTACTGTGGCCCGGCGGTGAAGCCCATAGCCCTCAACATGGTTGCCGAAATTGCCCGCGACAAGGAAACCAGGGGCTTGCCCATTTCTGGCATCGGCGGCATCACCAATTGGCGCGATGCGGCGGAATATATCGCTCTGTCCTGCGGTTCCGTTCAAGTCTGCACCGCCGCCATGACCTATGGCTTCAACATCGTCGAGGAAATGACCACTGGCCTGTCGCGCTGGATGGATGAAAAAGGCTGCAAGACGATTGAGGATTTCCGTGGCCGTGCCGTCGGCAATGTCACCGACTGGCAGTATCTCAACCTCAACTACATCGCCAAAGCCATGATCGATCAAGACCTCTGCATCAAATGTGGCCGCTGCTATGCAGCCTGCGAAGACACGTCCCACCAGGCCATCTCGCAGACCAAAAACGGCAAGCGCCATTTCGAAGTGATCGATGCTGAATGCGTCGCCTGCAACCTCTGCGTCGAAGTCTGCCCCGTGCAAAACTGCATCACCATGGTCGAGCAAACCAGCGGCATCGACCCCCGCACTGGCCGTGCGATCAACCGGGACTACGCCAACTGGACCACCCACCCCAACAACCCGATGGCCAAACAGGCAGCGGAATAAGGGGCCTTGCACTAACCTTCCGACACGGCTACCCATCGCGCCAAATTCAAACGCATGGAATAGCATATGACAACGCACAACCTCTTCCTCCTGCCCGGCGATGGCATTGGCCCTGAAGTCATGGCCGAGGTTGAACACATCTTCAATTGGATGAGCGAGACAAAGGTCGCGAGCTTCAAGATTGATCGCGGCCTGGTTGGCGGCAGCGCCTATGACACCCATGGCAAGGCGATCTCTGAAGAGGATATGGCAAAGGCGCAAAGCGCTGACGCCGTTTTGTTTGGTGCCGTTGGCGGGCCTCTGTGGGACAAGGTGCCCTACGCCCATCGCCCGGAAGCGGGCCTCCTGCGCCTGCGCAAAGACCTTGGCCTCTTCGCCAACCTGCGCCCTGCCATCTGCTATCCCGCCCTGGCCGAGGCTTCATCCCTCAAGCGTGAACTCGTCGATGGCCTTGATATCCTGATCGTGCGCGAGCTCACCGGCGGCGTTTATTTCGGTGAACCCAAGACCATCACCGATCTCGGCAATGGCCAGAAGCGCGCCATCGATACCCAGATCTATGACACCTATGAAATTGAGCGCATTTCCCGCGTCGCCTTCGAGCTGGCCCGCACCCGCAAGAACCGCGTGGCCTCCGCCGAAAAACGCAATGTGATGAAGACCGGCGTGTTGTGGCATGAGGTTGTCACCCGCGTGCAGGCCGAAAGCTATCCCGATGTGGGCCTCGAGCATGTGCTGGCCGACAATTGCGCCATGCAACTCGTGCGCTGGCCCAAGCAATATGATGTGATCGTCACCGACAATCTCTTCGGTGATATCCTCTCCGATGTGGCCGCGATGCTCACCGGCTCGCTCGGCATGTTGCCGTCCGCATCGCTCGGCGCGGAAGACCCCAAAACCAAACGCCGCAAGGCCCTTTATGAACCCGTCCACGGCTCAGCCCCCGATATCGCAGGAAAAGAACTGGCCAATCCCATCGCCATGATCGCCAGCTTCGGCATGTCGCTCCGCTATTCGTTCGGCATGGGTGATTGGGCAGATAACATAGACACCGCAATCGCCAATGTCCTGGCCAAGGGCCTCCGCACCAAAGACATCGCATCGCGGGACGAGAAGACCGTCACGACGAAAGCCATGGGTGCGGCGATTTTGGAAGAGCTTAAGGCGCTGGCTTAACTGTTGCGCTTCCTAGCCGCCAGCGTCCGCAGCCTCAATGCGTTGAGGCGGATAAAGCCCGCCGCGTCCTTCTGGTCATAGGCCCCGCGGTCATCTTCGAACGTCACCAGTGCATCCTTGTAAAGCGACTTCGGTGACTTGCGGCCAACCACGATGACATTGCCCTTATAGAGCTTGAGGCGGACAACGCCTTCCACATGCTCCTGGGATTTATCCACCATGGCCTGCAGCATTTCGCGCTCCGGCGAATACCAGAAGCCATAATAAACCAGCTCCGCATAGCGCGGCATGAAACTGTCCTTGAGATGGGCGGCTTCGCGGTCGAGCGTCAGGCTTTCCATGGCGCGGTGGGCCACGCTCAATATCGTGCCGCCTGGTGTTTCATAAACACCGCGCGACTTCATGCCAACGAAACGGTTCTCCACAAGATCAAGCCTTCCGATGCCATTGTCATGGCCCAGCTCATTGAGCTTGGTGAAAAGTGTTGCAGGCGACATGGCAACACCATCAATCGCAACCGGGTCACCCTTTTTGAATTCCATCTCGATATAGGTCGCCCTGTCCGGCGCGTCCTCCGGCGCGATGGTGCGCTGATAAACGTAGGGCGGCGCTTCCACCCACGGGTCTTCCAGAACTTTTCCCTCAGATGAAGAATGCAGCAGATTGGCATCGACCGAAAATGGCGCCTCGCCGCGCTTGTCCTTTGAAACCGGAATCTGGTGCCTCTCGGCGAAATTGATCAAATCCGTGCGGCTCTTGAAGTCCCATTCGCGCCACGGCGCTATGATCTTGATATCCGGGTTCAGCGCGTAGGCCGTGAGCTCAAACCGCACCTGGTCATTGCCCTTGCCGGTCGCCCCATGCGCAATGGCATCGGCGCCCGTTTCTTTGGCAATCTCAATCAGACGTTTTGAAATCAACGGCCGGGCGATGGAGGTGCCGAGCAGATAGACGCCTTCATAAAGCGCATTGGCCCGGAACATCGGGAAGACGAAATCCCGGATGAATTCTTCCCGCACATCTTCCACATAAATCTGCTTGATGCCCAGCATCTCGGCCTTCTTGCGGGCAGGCTCCAGCTCACCGCCCTGACCCAGATCAGCGGTGAAGGTCACAACTTCCGCGCCATACTCCGTCTGCAGCCATTTCAGGATGATCGACGTATCAAGCCCGCCCGAATAGGCGAGAACAACTTTTTTAACCTGGCCGCTCTTCGACATGGAACTGCTTCTCTCTGCTTTCACTTATTGACGTGTCACGAATTGGCCGCCCGCGCCAAATCACTCGCCCTAACCTTCATGCTCTCGCTCTTCAGCTGCCCGCAGGCTGCCATGATATCGCGGCCCCGGGGCGTGCGCACCGGCGAGGCATAGCCCGCCTTGTTCAAAATCTCGGCGAACACTTCAATGACATCCCATTCCGAACACTCATACTGCGTGCCGGGCCACGGATTGAACGGAATGAGATTGACCTTGGCGGGCATGCCTTCCAGCAGTTTCACCAGCCTTTTCGCATCAGCCACGCTGTCGTTGACACCTTTGAGCATTACATATTCAAACGTGATGCGCTTGGCGTTGGAGGCGCCGGGATAGGCCCGGCACGCCGCCAGCAATTCGGCGATGGGATATTTCTTGTTGAGCGGCACCAGCTTGTTGCGGATTTCATCCGTGGTGCCGTGCAAAGATATGGCAAGCCCCGTCCCGATCTCTTCCCCGGCGCGGATAATTTCGGGCACCACGCCAGATGTGGACAAAGTGATGCGGCGCTTGGATATTGAAATGCCTTCGCCATCCGACACGATGTCCATGGCAGTCTTCACATTGTCAAAATTATACAACGGCTCGCCCATCCCCATCAGCACCACATTGGTGAGATAGCGCCCGCTTTCGGGAGCATCGGGATTGGCTTCCATCTGGTGCGGCCATTCCTCCAGCTTGTCGCGCGCCAGCATCACCTGGCCGACAATCTCATTGGCCGTCAGATTGCGCACAAGTTTCTGGGTTCCCGTATGGCAGAACGAGCACGTCAAGGTGCAGCCCACCTGGCTTGAGATGCAGAGCGTTCCCCGATCCTCTTCCGGAATGTAAACCATCTCAATCTCATGCCGCGCGCCTTGCGCATCGGGCGCGAGCTTCAACAGCCACTTCCGCGTGCCGTCGCTGGATTTCTGCTCGGTCACCACGTCGGGCCGGCCAATGGAGAACGCCTCTTCCAGCTGCAAGCGCAAACCTTGCGAGATATCCGTCATCACATCGAAACGCAGGGTGCCCCGATGGTAAATCCAATGCCAGATCTGCCGCATGCGCATGCGGCGCTGCTTTTCCGGAACCCCAATGCGACCCAGAATTTCCGCCAATTCCGCCCGCGACAGCCCCATGAGCGAGGGCCGCAAGTCATTGGGCAAATAGGGCGCGGATATTCTGGACTGTAAAATCGTAGCCATGGCGGCGTCTTAGCGCAATTCCACCGCGCCCACCATGGGGCCAAGCGGCAAAAACTGGTCATTCCGGCCAAGTTCGGGGCTGTAAAGGCTGGAAACCGAACCGTCAAGAAATAGCGCATTGGCGCAATTCAGCCCGTCCTTGAAAAGCATGGCGAAGTCATAAAAATTAACCGCGTTCTCGGAAATCGCGAACACCGCCGTGTGATCGTCCGCCATCCCCACACCATTGCGCCGCTTGAACGAAGTCCCCGTTTCAGAAAATTTTGGATGTATTTCGCCTTCAATCACCAGCATGGGACCAGATTGCGTGGCGAAGTCCGGTCCCAAATTCATTTTTGCATAGGCTTCGGTGGCAACGACACCGAGCCTGTCGCCCTTCACGTAAAACACGCCATTGGGCTTCAAATGGAAGTTGCCAGAGCCGTCCCGGCGGTTCAGTTTTTTCTTCTGCTCGCCCTCCTCAACATAAAGTCCGATGGGCTTGAGGCTCTCGTCAAACATGCCCGCATTCATCGCAAAGCGCAGCTCTTTGCCATCGTCTTCGGCAAGTTTTGCCAGCGCTGAAAAATTGCGAAGCGGCTGGCCATCTCTATCAAGGTTGAAAACTTCAAGCTGAACCTCGCGCAAGTCCACCCGGCAGACGCTATAGAGATCGCCCTCATACTTGAGCTTTTCACAAAGGGGCTCTGCCGCGACGCCAATAGCCTGCGGCACCAGAAATATTACGGCTGAACAGAGCCACCGCATGGAAAACTTACTTGCAGGCAACGTCAATGGATTCCATGGCGGCAGAAAGGCCACTGAGGGAATAGGTGTCCGTTGTTTCGGTGCCTTTCCATGAGGTGCCCTTGACCAGCATGGTCTTGCCCGACTTCATCGCCGCCACAATTTTCTGTTCTTTTTCCTTGGTGTCAGCCCAGGCGCCATCGCCATTGGTGAAAAGCTCAAATTCCGCTTCGTCAACTTTAAGCTGAACTGTCGCGGATTCCTTGAAGGGATAGCCAATGATGGTCGAGACTTCGCCGCTGATCTTGCGGCCCGGCATATGGGTCACGATAAAGAAAATCGGATCGCGCTTGACTTTCCTGGCCGCTTCGCTCTTCTTGGGCTGCGACACCACATAACAGACCTTGGTGTCTGAAGCCTTGTAGGTGTGCGCCGTCCAGTCATTGAACGTGCCAAGCAATGTTGGCTCCGCGCTGCGGGCCACGCCCGCAAGGCAAAGTATGGAACTGAAAAACGCTATGGCTGCCATTCGCCGCAATGGAATCATCCCTGAATACATAAACTCAACTCACTAAAAAATCTATCGCTGGCATTTGCGGGGAAAATCCGGCCCAATTGCGGCATCCCCGGCGGGCCATTGTTGCATCGCACAATAGGCTGCTATAGCCTGATAGGCCAGCAAGGAACAAGAATTGTGATTGACGCCATAACCGAGGCCCGGGGCTCAGCTGAGCGGATATTTGAGAAGGCCAGGGCTGCTTTGCGGCTTCAGGCAGCGGAGGGTGATCTTGATACCCATCAACATACGGCCCACGGTGTTGCCTGGCTCGCGACCTATGTGGAAACACTGAAAGCGCTCGCCACCTTCACAAGCGACCTGTCTTCCAAAGGCAAGCTTGGCGAGATGGAGCAACTGCTCATCAAAATAGCCGCCGGTGAATATCTCAATCAGATTGCCGGCGGAATTCCGATGAACCAGACGGAATTCTTCCGTGTGGGCAGTCTTGGCCTCGCCCACGCAGATCTGGCTCCCATAATGTCGTGCGCGTTGTTCAAAACTGGCAACACGCCGGAAAACCGCGCCCGCCTCGTGGACCTGATGCAGCAGAACGATGGCGATATTGCCTTCGGCGACTGCGGCCTTGATGACACCTTGACCGAAATGCGTTCCACCATGCAGCGCTTCGTGGCGGCAAAGGTGGCGCCCCATGCCCATAAATGGCATCTCGAAAACGCCTACGTGCCCATGGAAATCATCCAGGAACTGGCTGCACTCGGCGTGTTCGCTCTCACCCTTCCTGAAGAGCATGGTGGCCTTGGCCTGCCCAAGGAAGCCATGTGCGTTGTGTCGGAAGAGCTTTCGCGCGGCTGGATTGCCGTGGGCTCCCTTGGCACCCGTGCCGAAATTGCCTGCGAGCTTATTCTGTGCGGCGGCACGGTCGAACAGAAATCCAAATGGCTGCCCAAAATCGCCAGCGGAGAAATCCTGCCCACCGCCGTTTTCACCGAGCCCAACACCGGATCGGACCTGGGAGCGCTTCGCACCCGGGCTGAAATATCCGGCGATATCTACAAAATAACCGGCAACAAAACCTGGATCACCCATCCCGTAAGAGCCGATCTCATGACGCTGCTCGCCCGCACTGACCCGGATGAAAAAGGCTACAAGGGCCTGTCGATGTTCTTGGCCGAAAAACCGCGGGGCAGCGATGAGAACCCATTTCCCGCTGCCGGCATGAGTGGCAGCGAGATTGAGGTCCTAGGCTATCGCGGCATGAAGGAATACGAAATCCGTTTCGAAAATTTCGAGGTCAAAGCCGAAAATCTTCTGGGCGGCGTTGAAGGCCAGGGCTTCAAGCAATTGATGCAAACCTTTGAAAGTGCCCGCATCCAGACGGCGGCCCGCGCCATTGGCGTTGCCCAAAACGCCCTTGATCTAGGCCTTAAATACGCCAGCGACCGCCGTCAGTTCGGCAAGGCCATCATCAAGTTCCCCAGGGTGGCCGACAAGCTCGCCCTCATGGCTGCGGAAATCATGGCCGCCCGCCAGCTCTGCTACCGCGCTGCCCGGGCAAAGGACGCGGGCCGAAGATGTGATATGGAAGCCGGCATGGCCAAATTATTAGCTGCCCGCGTTGCCTGGTCTGCCGCTGATAATGCCGTGCAAATCCATGGCGGCAATGGCTTTGCCCTTGAATTCCAGATCAGCCGCGTCCTCTGCGACGCCCGCATCCTTAATATCTTCGAAGGAGCCGCCGAAATTCAGGCGCAAGTCATTGCAAAAAGAATGCTGGACGGGAGCAACTGATTTTGCCCCCTTGAAACGCCGCAAAAACACCCCATTTGACATAGAACGGTGCCGGGCCCCTCTGGCGGTGAAATCTCGTTTCATCGCGATGTCGGAGCCGTTTCGCAGCAGCAGCACGAAATTTGAGGTCCGGTGATGGAGTTAATCCAGGCAGCCCTGTATAGTGATTTTCTCGGCACGCCGTCCTATTTCTGGTTGATTTTCATCGGCGTCGTCGTGGCGCTTCTGGTCCTTGACCTCGGTGTGCTTCACAACAGTGACCGCGAGATAGGCGCGCGGGAAAGTTTCATCCTTTATGGCGGCTACATGGCCATCGCATTCCTGTTCGGCGCCTGGGTCTGGTGGTCGCGCGGAAGCCAGTCGGGACTGGAATTCTTCACCGGCTATCTCATCGAGCAATCGCTCTCGATGGACAATATCTTCGTCATCGCCACGATTTTTGGCACCCTCGCCATTCCGCGGAAATACCAGCACCGCGTGCTTTTCTGGGGCATCCTTGGGGTCATCGTCTTTCGCGCCATCCTGATCGGCTTTGGCGCGGCCCTGGTGATGTCTTTTTCCTGGATACTTTATGTCTTCGGCCTGTTCCTTGTCTTCACCGGAGTGAAGATGTTCATGAAGAGCGAACACGCGCCAGACATCGAAAACAATGTCGTGCTCAAATGGCTGCGGCGGCATTTCCGCATCACCAAGGAGCTGCACGGGCATGATTTCACCGTGAGGCTGCCCGATCCCAAAACCGGCAAGCTGGTGACCTGGCTCACGCCCCTGCTGGTGGCGCTGATTCTGGTTGAAATTGTGGACCTGATTTTCGCCGTTGATTCCGTGCCTGCCATTTTCGCGATCACGACGGATCCCTTCATTGTCTATACCTCCAACATCTTCGCCATTCTCGGGTTGCGCTCGCTCTACTTCGCGCTCGCCTCCGCCATCAACCGCTTCGCCTACCTGCCCTATTCGCTCGCCACCATCCTTGTGCTGGTCGGCATCAAGGTCTTCCTCGTGCCGATGGGCATCAAAATCCCCACCGCGCTTTCGCTCGGCGTGACCATCGCGGTATTGGCAGCGGGGATAATCTACTCCCTGTGGAAAACCCGGGGGCAGCCAGCTTCCAGCCAGACCTAACTCATGCTAGGCAGCAGCGCTTCCTATGAAAGACACCCCATGCGCTGGCTCGAAAAACTGATTGAAAACCTGATCCTCGCCAGCCGCTGGCTTCTGGTGGTCTTTTATCTGGGTCTCGCCGTAGCGCTTGCGATTTACGCCTTCGCCTTTACGCTCAAGCTTGGCGGCTTCTTCGGCTCAGTCATGGCGCTTGGTGAAACTGATTTGCTTCTCAAGATGCTGTCGCTGATTGATGCGGCCCTTGTCGCCAGCCTGATCGTCATGGTGATTATTTCCGGTTACGAAAATTTTGTCAGCAGCTTCGATGACAATGAGGCCCAGCTGTCATGGCTCGGCAAAATCGACGTGGGCTCCCTCAAGATCAAGGTTGCTTCGACAATTGTCGCGATCTCATCAATCCATCTCTTGCAGGTGTTTCTCAACTTGCCACAATATACCACCATGCAGCTGATGTGGTTTACCATCATTCACATGGCTTTTGTTCTGTCCGCCCTGTTTCTGGGCCTGATTGACAAGATCATGAGTTCAACCAAGAAAGAGAAATAGGCGGGGAGCTACCGCGCGATGATTTTCAAGCCCGTGATGGCCCCGGCTTGAAACAGCTTCGCGACCGTGCCGTAAAAATCGTCGAGACCGTCGACGATCGCCGCGCCGTGAACCCCGACATTGCGCGCCCGCTGGCCGCGAAACATGGCAAGCCGCGACACAGTGAACGCTCTCCAGTGTTCCGTCACATCACTCATCGC
Source organism: Rhodobiaceae bacterium (assembly GCA_009885825.1). Classification (GTDB taxonomy): domain Bacteria; phylum Pseudomonadota; class Alphaproteobacteria; order Rhizobiales; family Aestuariivirgaceae; genus Aestuariivirga. The sequence continues at coordinate 54,081 of VFJY01000050.1, forward strand.
AACGTCGGCAAAGCCCGCGTCGAGCAAATGGGATTCATATTCGCCAGGCTTCGGAACGAACGGGCATTGCACCTTGACCAGCAAGGCTTCGGCTTCTGCCACTGAAAATGCCCGGGGCTTTCCATAATCCTCGATGTACATCGTGCCGGCGGGCTTGAGCGCGGCCCGGCAAGCCGCGAGCAATTTCCTGCGGTCCTGAATGTGGAGAAAACACAGGAAGGAAATGATCGCATCGTAATTTTGTGCGCCTGCGCCGTCAAGGATATCGCCACAGACATGCTCAATCCGGGAGGAAAGCCCGCACCGCGCCGTCAAATCTCGCGCAACCTCATTGAGGTCAGGCTGGAGTTCAAGAGCTGTCACATGGGCGCCCGTCTTCGCAGCGATATAGCGCGCCGGCCCGCCAATGCCTGAACCAATATCCAGAACCCGCGATCCGGGCTGGAGATCAAGAGCTTCCAAAGCCTCATCTACCGCGTCAGTGCCAAAATAGTGATACTGGTCAAAAGGCGTGAGCTGGTCCACCCGCAGCGCCGCATCGGGCGAAATTCCAAGCGCCGCCAATTCATTGTGAATCCGGCGCACATTGTCATAAAGTTTCATGGATTTCATCTGGACACGCGCTCCCAAACACTATTATCGCTACAACTCGCAACGAAGGGCAACTGGGTAATTGAGAATGTCTGGTAAAACCATCTTGATAACCGGCTGCTCCTCCGGAATTGGCCACACCTGCGCATTGGGCTTGCGGGAAAGGGGCTGGCGCGTCTTTGCCACGGCGCGAAAAACAGATGACATCAACCGTCTGCGATCCCTGGGACTCGAAGCCCTGTACCTCGACTACACTGATCGCGCCTCGATTGATGCCTGCGTCAGCGAGGTTTCAAAACGCACCAACGGCAAACTCCAAGCGCTCTTTAACAACGGAGCCTACGGCCAACCCGGCGCGGTCGAGGACTTGACCCGCGACACTCTCGAGGCCCAGTTTCAAGCCAATGTTTTTGGCTGGCATCAGCTGGCCACCTCCTGCCTCCCTCTGATGCGGGCAAATGGTTCCGGCCGCATCGTGCAGAATTCATCCGTCCTCGGATTGGTCGCCATGAAATGGCGAGGCGCCTACAACGCCAGCAAATTCGCCATCGAGGCCCTGAGCGACACCATGCGGCTGGAACTGCGGGACGCCAACATCAAAGTTGTCCTCATCGAGCCGGGCCCCATCGCCAGCCGCTTCACCGAACATGCCCTGGAAGCCTTTGACCGCAACATCAAGGTCGCCAATTCCCATTACCAGGGCGCCTACGAAGCGCAGCGCGCCAGGCTGGGCAAAGGCGGCAGCAACCGCTTCAAATTGCCCCCGGAAGCTGTGTTGAAAAAACTTATCCATGCCCTTGAGTCGCGGCGGCCCCGCGCCCGCTATTATGTGACCACTCCGACTTACATAATGGCTATCGCAAAGCGATTGCTTCCCCAGTGCATTCTCGACTATGTTTTGAACAAGGCTTCGGATCAATAGCAGGCAGGTTACCATGTGGGATTTTTCGATTGCGAGCACGCTTGCGATAATGGCTCAAACCCTGCCCTATGTCCTGCTGCGGGTTGTCATCTATTTCTCCATCACATTCGCCTACATCATTGCCACGGGCGTGGGCGCGGGCATTGGTTACACGCTGGGGCTTGCCGGCAGTGACGAATTCCAGGGGCAGGCAACCTTTTTTGGCGGCATTCTGGGTTTTGGTCTGGTTGGAGGCGCTGTTTATTTCTTGCGCGAGTACCTGCTTTACATGGTCAAGGCGGGCCATATTGCCGTCATGACCGAATTGCTCTCGGGCCAGAGCATTCCAGGCGGACAGTCACAGATTTCCTATGGCACAAAAATCGTTAAGGAGCGCTTTGTCGAGGCCAACGCGCTGTTTGTGTTGGACCAGCTCATCAAGGGCGTGGTGCGGGCGATCACCGGCATTCTCGGCACCATTTCGGCGATCCTGCCAATACCGGCGCTCCAGGGTTTTATGCGTTTTATCTCAACCATCATCCGCATCTCTGTCACCTATGTTGACGAGGTGATTCTCGCCTATAACATGCGCCTGCGATCAACCAATCCATGGGTGACCTCTCGCGCCGGCCTCATTCTCTATGCGCAGAATGGCTGGGTTATGGTGCGCAACGCAATCTGGCTTGCCATCATCAGCTGGATTGTGACGATCATCATCTTCCTCTTCATGATCGCTCCAGCGGGCGCCATATTGTATTATTTTCCGGGCGAGTGGGGTGGCTATGGTTTCGTCGCGGCAATCATTTTTGCCTGGGCTTTCCGTTCAGCTTTGCTTGAGCCGTTCGGCATCGCCTGTCTGATGCAAGTCTATTTCAAAACCATCGAAGGCCAAACTCCCGACCCCGAATGGGAATCGCGCCTCACCCAGGTCTCCGACAAGTTCCGCAAACTCACCGAGCGCGCCAAACCAGCCATGGGTATGGCTTCCTCGCACCCTACCGCCTCAGGAGCATGAATGAATATCTTTCAATATCTCGTACCCCTGGCGGTGATTGCTGTGGCCATCGTGCTGCTCATGGGCCTGTGGAACATGATGCGCGGCGGCTCCGTAAATCGCTCGCAAACCCTGATGCGCTGGCGCGTCGGTCTGCAGTTCCTCGCCGTCATTGTCCTGATGGCCGCCCTGTGGTTTGCCAATAGATAGCTATTGAAATCGCCAAGGTGACAACCCATATCGCCTGATCGACAGGGGTTAAACCATGGCAACCAATGAAACCAAAGTGTCCAGGGAATTTTGGCCAAAACTCAAAAATTCACTGGGCAAAGTTCCCTTCGCCGAAGATGTGGTGGCCGCCTTCTATTGCGCCTTTGATCCCGCGACACCGCTCCGCGTGAAGGGCATTCTGCTGGCGGCGCTGGCCTATTTCATCATGCCTGTCGATGTCATCCCGGATTTCATCCTGGGTCTGGGCTTTACTGACGACATGGCCGTTCTCTATGCGGCCTTCACGGCAATTCGAAATCACTTGCGCCCGGAACACCGCGACAAGGCAAGGGCTGCTCTTGAGAAATTAAAGTCGGATACCCCTTAGAGCGCCTTGCGGGTAACGATGAATACGGCCCCGGCGCAGACGGCCATGCCCAAAATCTGCAGCGGCACCAGTGTTTCGCCAAACACCAGAAAGGTGGAAAATGCCGCCACACCGGGAACGAGATAAATCAAACTGGAAACCCGCGACACCTCGCCATGGCGGATCAGGACCATCAGCAGCGTGATGGCCCCAAGCGACAACACGATCACCGACCAGCCCAGCGCCACCCAGGCGCTGACACTGCCATCGAAACCAAAGTCCTCAATCGCCACAGCGCCGATCAGCACAACAAGAGTAGCCCCCGCATATTGCCACGCCCCGCCGCTCGCCAAATCAAGTCCCGTGGCGAATTTCTTTTGATAGACCGTTCCCAGCGAAACACTGAAGGCTCCCAGGATGCAAATCCCAGTGGTCGGCGGTGTGATGCCTCCAAGAGTATCAAGTGTGAGTTTTGGAGACACCACCAGTCCAACTCCCAAAATGCCGACAGCCAGACCAAGCCAATGACGGCTGGTAATTTTCTCGCCCACCATCAGGCTCGCCAGAATTGTTGTTATCAGTGGTTGCAAGCCAACGATGAGAGCCGATACCCCCGCCGGCATCCCTTGCGCCACCGCCCAATAGACAGGCCCCAGGTAGCCAGCATGGAGCAGCGCGCCAGCGGCGCCAGCGTGAATGGCCAGTTTTGTCGTGGGCCAAACGGCTCGCTGACCGAGCGCAATAGCAGCAAAAATCAACCCCGCGATGGGAAAACGTATTGCCAAGAAAGTGAGCGGTTCCACGTGGCCCGCCGAAAGCCCGGCCACCACAAAGCCTGTAGCCCACAACACCACAAACACGGCGGGTGCGATCGCAATCCAACTTGGGGGCAGCCTGTTTTCCATGGTCAACCCCTTGCCCAAACTTCAAATGAATTGCGAGTGTTATCTTGAGTGGGGGCGAACATATCGGCTATGCCTGAGTCCATGAGCAACGACAAGCCAGCCATCATGTCCCTCAGCTATGAGGCAATCTGCCGCCTCTTTGCCGATGAAGCCATTCCGCTGGCAGGAAACATCGCCTTCCGGACACTTTTTTCAGTGTTCCCGTTTCTGATTTTCCTGACAACGCTTGCGGGTTTTTTCGGCAACGAGAACCTGGCCGAGCAGGCCGTGAATTTTCTGTTGAGCGTGGCGCCGGAGCAAATCGTGCGCCCGCTCGCATCGGAAATTCATTCAATCCTCACGGTGCCGCGAACTGATCTGCTGAGCGTTTCGGCCTTGCTTACAATCTGGAGCGCCATGGCAGGCGTCGACAGCGTGCGCGTGGGCCTGAACCGCGCCTATGATCTGAAAGAACATCGCAACATGTTCTGGCTCTATGGCCAAAGCATCATCTTCATCATCGGATCTGCGGCGGCCCTTCTCGTGGTCGCTGTCCTGATCGTGTTTGCGCCCGTCGCCATGGCCGCCATTGACCGCTTCGCGCCGGCCTTCAACGACAATATTTCAACGCTGAGTTATCTGCGATTTCCCATCGCCATCATTTTGTTGACTGGCGGCCTGCTCCTGAGTCACCGCATTTTGCCCGCCAAGCGCCTGCATACGAAAGAGATATTGCCAGGCGTATTGCTGACAGTCGCCGTATGGCTGGCGCTTGCCGGGCTGTTTTCCGTCTATCTTGTGAACTTCAATACCTTTGCTTCAACCTATGCCTCGCTTTCAGGCCTGTTTGCCGCGATGTTTTTTCTCTATCTCGCAGCTCTCGTGTTGATCTTGGGCGGCGAGGTGAACCGTGTGCTGCAGATTCACCGGACCTTCGACTTAACGCCCAAGATTCCTGATTTCGAGACGAAGTGAGGTTTTTTCTTCTGGCGTAATGTCGCGCCAGTCGCGATCTTCAAGACCGGCGGCCAAAGCCCACAACAAATTGAGCGATGCCCCCTTGGGGCGCAGAGCCTTCACCCGAAGATAGGCTTTGACAGCCCCCAACTCCCGCAGTTCATCCAGCGAACCGATACCGGCTTCAGCCAGCATCATGGCCGACTTCGGACCAAGATTGCGCAGCGCCGAAACCGGCAGCCTATTTTGCTGCTTCCAGGACATCATCAAACGTCTTCAAGCCCGGGCGCGGAGCGGAAACCAGAACCGCCATGTTGCCAGGCCGATGTTCATTCTTCCACATTTTCATGTGGGCTTTTGGAATGTCGTGCCAGCCATAAACTTCCGACATGCAAGGGTCGATGCGCTGCGCCTGCACCAGCCGGTTTGCGTTGGAGGCCTGCATGAGGTTGGCGAAATGCGAACCCTGCACCCGCTTCTGATGCATCCAGAGATAACGCGCATCAAGCGTGAGATTATACCCCGTGGTGCCAGCGCAGATAACCACCATGCCGCCGCGCTTCACCACCAGAACTGAAACCGGAAAAGTCGACTCGCCCGGATGTTCAAATACGATGTCGGGGCTCACACCCTTGCCGGTGAAATTCCAGATCGCCTTGCCAAATTCCCGCGCCGATTTGAGCCAGTCATTATAAGCTGGTGTTCCAACCTTGGGCATTTGTCCCCAGCACTGGAAATTCTTGCGGTTAATCACGCCGCGGGCGCCCAATTGCATGACGAAATCGCGCTTGTCATCTTCTGAGATAACCCCAATCGCATTGCCGCCTGCCGTGGCAATGAGTTGCACCGCCATGGAACCCAAGCCGCCTGAAGCTCCCCACACCAATACATTCTGCCCGGGTTTCAACGTGTGCGGACGATGCCCAAACAACATGCGGTAGGCGGTGGCCAGCGTCAGCGTGTAACAGGCCGATGCCTCCCACGTGAGGTGCTGGGGCCGGGGCAACAACTGGCGCGCCTGCACCCTGGCAAACTGGGCGAATGACCCATCGGGGGTCTCATAGCCCCAGATCCGCTGGGAACTGGAAAACATCGGATCGCCGCCATTGCATTCCTCGTCATCGCCATCATCCTGGTTGCAGTGAACCACAACCTCATCGCCAATTTTCCAGCGTTTGACCTTTTCACCCACCGCGTAAACCACGCCCGAAGCATCAGAGCCTGCGACGTGAAACGGGTTCTTATGGCCATCGATGGGGGAAATTGGCGTGCCGAGCGCCGCCCACACGCCATTATAGTTAACGCCTGCCGCCATCACCAGAACCAGCACCTCGTCCTGGCCAATGCCCCAGGTGGGAACCACCTCAACCTGCATGGCGTTTTCCGGCGCTCCATGCCGCTCCTGCCGGATGCACCAGGCATGCATTTGTTTGGGCACGTGCCCCAAAGGCGGAATCTCCCCAATTTCATAGAGATCCCTATGGGGCAGTTTAACTGCGTCTGTCATTGTAAGGCTCCGGAACAATCCCCGTCCACCTTAAACATTTCGTTTTGCAGTGCAACAATTACGCGATGCCCGGCGATTGGGTTAAATTATACACTTTGTGGAGATACGCGGTTTACTGAACTTTCATCCATTTGTTGGAATTCCAACCAGAATGCGTGATAGTGGGTTAACCTATTGGAGTAATGGCCATGCTCGAAACGCTGCTTAATATTTCCATAGCAGATATGATCAATTCCCTGACCCATATCAGCATATCCGATGACGCATTGGCGGTCTGCCTGGTTTTCAGCGGTGTCGGCGCGGCTATCCTGGCTAAATTTACCGGGAAAATCGGCGAGATCACCATACCTTTGGGATTCGCAGTCCTGTTCATTGGCTCCTTCCTCGCAAATTGGCTCTTGGGCGGGATCAACATTCCGGTAATGGTGCGCCAGCAGGAATTACTTGTTTATACCATCCTTGGAATGAGCTTTAGTTCATTTACCTTGCTGTGGTTTACTGGCCCCGAAAAAACCTGACGATCAATTCAGCAGGTTGCACGGCTGAAACAACCGTGCTTCCATGCTGCAATGCAAAATGGAAAACCCGACAAGCCTTGGCTGATCCGGACCTATGCCGGTCATTCAACCGCTGCTGAAAGCAACAAGCTTTTCCGTTCCAATCTTGAAAAAGGCCAAACCGGCCTCTCGGTGGCTTTCGACCTGCCAACCCAAACCGGTTACGACCCCGATCACCTTTTGGCGCGCGGTGAAGTGGGCAAAGTCGGCGTTCCCGTCTCCCACATCGGCGACATGCGCGCGCTTTTCGAAGCCATCCCGCTTGGCGCCATGAACACATCGATGACCATCAATGCAACTGCCGCCTGGCTGCTGGCCCTTTATGTGGCTGTAGCCGACGAGCAGGGCATTCCCCGTGCCGAGCTGACGGGAACCACCCAGAACGACATCATCAAGGAATATCTCTCGCGCGGCACCCATGTGTTCCCGCCCAAGCCGTCGATGAAGCTCACCACCGACACAATCGCTTTCTCGGCCCGCGAACTGCCCAAATGGAACCCCGTGAACATCTGTTCCTATCATTTGCAGGAAGCGGGAGCCACGCCCGTGCAGGAACTCAGTTTCGCGTTGGCAACGGCCATCGCCGTTCTTGATGCCGTGAAGGCATCGGGCGAAGTGAGTGACGGGGAATTTCCGCAGATCGTTGGAAGGATCTCTTTTTTCGTCAATGCCGGAATAAAATTCGTGACAGAGATGTGCAAGATGCGCGCCTTCACCGACTTGTGGGACGCCACCTGCAAGGGCCGCTACGGTGTTGAAGACGAAAAACATCGCCGCTTCCGCTACGGCGTTCAGGTGAATTCCCTCGGCCTCACCGAGCAGCAGCCCGAAAACAATGTCTACCGCATTCTGCTGGAGATGCTGGCCGTGGTGCTGTCCAAGAACGCCCGCGCCCGCGCCGTGCAATTGCCAGCATGGAACGAAGCCCTGGGGCTGCCCCGCCCATGGGACCAGCAATGGTCGCTCCGCATGCAACAGATCGTGGCCTATGAAACCGACCTTCTGGACTATGCCGACATTTTCGATGGCTCCACCGAAATTGCAGCCAAGGTCGAGGTCCTCAAAGCGGAAGCCACGGCTGAACTGAAAAACATAATCAATCTTGGCGGCGCCACCTCAGTGCAGGCAATCGACTACATGAAGCGGTCACTGGTCGAATCAAACACCACGCGCCTCAAGGCAATTGAAGCTGGTGACACCAAAGTTGTCGGCGTGAACATTTTTACCTCAACTGAAACATCGCCCCTCTCGGCAAATGAAGGCGACAGTGTAACAATGGTTTCCGAAAACATTGAGTTCGACCAGATTGAAAAACTCAAAGCCTGGCGCGCCCAGAGAAACAAAGCCGCCGTCAACGAAGCACTGGCAGCTCTCAAACAAGCCGCCACCCAAGGCCACAACATCATGGAACCCTCCATCGCCTGCGCCAAGGCAGGTGTCACCACCGGCGAATGGGCCGAAACCCTGCGCCAGGTTTACGGTGAATACCGCGGGCCCACCGGTGTGAGACTCCTCATGCGTGGCGAAAATCCAGCGGCACTTGTCAACCTTCGCGCCCGCGTCAAAATCTTGGGCCAGGCCTTGGGCCAAACTCCAAAATTGCTGATGGGTAAACCTGGCCTCGACGGTCACTCCAATGGTGCTGAACAACTGGCCACCCGCGCCGCCGACTGCGGATTGGAAGTCTTCTACGACGGCATCAGATCAACGCCAGAGCAACTCGTCCAAACAGCTAAAGAAAAAAAAGTCCACATCATCGGCCTCTCCATCCTCTCCGGCAGTCACGTGCCGCTCATCCGCGACATCATGAACCGCCTGCGCCAAGCAGGCCTCGAGAATATTCCCGTGGTCGTGGGTGGAATTATTCCAGCTGACGATACCCACATCCTCAAACAGCTCGGCGTCACCCGTGTCTACACGCCAAAGGATTTTGATCTGAACTCGATTGTGAGTGATCTAGTGGACTTGCTGGAAAAGACAGTCACCGCTTGACCTCCCTTCCTTGACTTTCCCGCGCCCCTTGCCTAGAACCCCTCAATCGCGGCTGGCCGAAAGCTTGCTGGCGAGCCATGCGCTGCCTCCGGCAACTCGAAAAAGCCTGTAATATCAGGTGCTAAAGCCCGCTGTTTCATGAGTTTGACAGCGGCGCCAAAGGGCGCGAGGAATGAAAAAGGTCATGAAATGTACGCAGTCATCAAGACTGGCGGCAAACAATATCGCGTTGCCGCCAATGATAAAATCCTCATCGAAAAGCTCGAGGGCGCCGCTGGCGACCGGGTGAGCTTCACCGATGTGCTCATGGTTTCCACTGGTGGAACCGTTGATATCGGGGCCCCCATGGTTGCCGGTGCCACGGTGATCGGTGAAATCGAAAAACAGGCCCGCGGGCCCCACATCATCATTTTCAAGAAGCGCCGCCGCAAGCACTATCGCCGCAGGAACGGCCATCGTCAGGATTTGACGAGCGTCACCATCACCGAAATTCTGACCGGTGGCGGAAAGCCATCGGCCAAGGCGAAAGCCGAGGCAACACCTGTTGCCGCCGAAGCCACGGCGGAGGCGAAGCCGAAGAAGGCTCCCGCCAAGCCGAAGAAACCCAAAGCGGAAAAGGAGTAATCCCCATGGCCCATAAAAAAGCAGGCGGATCGTCCCGCAACGGCCGCGACACCGCAGGCCGCCGGCTTGGCGTGAAATGTTTCGGTGGCGAAAACGTCATCGCCGGCAACATCATCATCCGCCAGCGCGGCACCACCTGGCACCCCGGAACCGGCGTAGGCATCGGCAAGGATCACACGATTTTCGCCACCATCCCCGGCACCGTGAATTTCCGTGGCACCAAGAAGAACCGGCAAGTTGTGTCCGTTCTGCCCATGAAAGCCGCTGAATAGATAATCGAACAGTCCCATTGAAAAAGGAGAGGCAATCCACCTCTCCTTTTTTCGTTTACGCAGTACAACTCACCTAAAAAACCATGGCGACGTAGCGGGGCACCAGTTTCTTGCGGCCCAGCCCGCCATTGTGTTTGGATGCCGCGAGCTTAAGATTGCCATGTGACAGTTTTACGGCCATTTGAAGATGTTTCAGGCCATATTCCACATTGGTGGAAGCATTCAGCAAACCCGCGCAGTTGCCGCGAAAGCCAATTCCGCGTGCCGTGGCGCATTTCAGTTGATACACGCCATATTCTCCGGCGGCCCCCCGAATATTGGGATTATAACCCGATTCAATCTTGGCGATGCGCAGCGCGAACCATGCGGGAACCCCATAGCGCGGCGCCATCCTCTTGATCAAGGTCACAACATTTTCCTGCTTGGCGGAAAGGTTTGTTTTATGTTTGGAACCAGCCTCCGCATTTCCTGTGAATATAGTTGCAGCAAACAGAGCAACGGTGAGTCCTGCGGTAAGTCTATTTTTCATTATTATCCTTTTGAGTTTCGAAAAGTCATCCGAATTAAACTGGTAATACTGTTGTGGAGACTCTATTGGACGGAAAGTATTATGGGATAAACTAGCCTAATGTGACCACTATGTGGCAGCGCACAAAATTTGCTGCATTGCGGCAGACCCTAGGAATTGAGTTGGCGACAGGCTAGAAGGCCCCATGAAATTTCTTGATGAAGCAAAAATCTATGTCCGGTCCGGCGATGGCGGAGCGGGAGCCGTGTCATTTCGCCGCGAAAAATTCATTGAGATGGGCGGCCCCGATGGCGGCGATGGCGGCAATGGCGGTGATGTCTGGGTGGAAGCGGTGGAAGGCCTCAACACCCTGATCGACTATCGCTACCAGCAGCATTTCAAGGTGCGAACCGCAACCCATGGCATGGGCCGCCTGCGCTCCGGCGCCAATTCCGAAGACATCGTGCTGAAAGTTCCTTCCGGCACTGAAGTCTATGAGGCTGACAATGAAACGCTGATTGCTGATCTGGCGAAGACGGGTGACCGTGTCCGCATTGCGCGCGGCGGCAATGGCGGCTTTGGCAATGCCCATTTCAAATCCGCCACCAACCGCGCGCCCCGCCACGCCAACCCCGGCATCGAGGGTGAAGAACGCTGGATTTGGTTGCGGCTAAAACTGATTGCCGATGCTGGCCTGCTGGGCCTGCCCAATGCCGGGAAATCCACCTTGCTGGCCGCCGTGTCAGCGGCCAAGCCAAAGATCGCCGATTACCCCTTCACCACCCTGCATCCGCAGCTGGGCGTTGTGAAAGCTGCGGACAACAGTTTTGTACTCGCCGATATTCCCGGCCTCATTGAAGGCGCCAACGAAGGGGTGGGTCTTGGCACCCGCTTTCTCGGCCACATCGAGCGTTGCGCCGTTCTGTTGCATTTGATTGATGTGACCGGTGATGATCTGGTGAAGAACTACCGCATCATTCGCAAGGAACTGAAAGACTATGGCCCCGAAATTGAAAACAAGCTGGAAATAATAGCCTTCAACAAAATCGACGCCATCTCCGAAAAAGACATCGCCAGGAAACTCGCGGACTTCAAGAAGCGGTTGAAAAAAACACCCATCCTGATGTCAGGTGCTACGGGTAAAAATGTTGATGAAACCATGAAACGTCTGCTCACGGTTATTCAGGCCCATCGAAAAGCCGAGAGGGCTCAAAGCGGACCGGGAATTGAGGTCGAGGCCTGGCGTCCATGACATCGCTTCTGCAATCCGCCAAGCGCATTGTTGTGAAAATTGGCTCCGCCCTTTTGGTTGATTCCAATACGGGCGCTGTCAAAGCGCGTTGGCTTGCAACACTGATCGACGATCTGGAAAAAGCCAAGGCGCGGGGCGCTGATATCATTGTGGTGTCGTCCGGCGCCATTGCCCTGGGCCGCCGCTCATTGGGTCTGCCGGCCGGCAAATTGCGTTTGGAAGAAAGCCAGGCCGCCGCCGCCGTAGGCCAGATCGCCTTGGCGCAAAGCTGGTCCGAGGCGCTGGCCACCCGCAAAATCGTGGCGGCCCAGGTGCTGGTGACTCTGGCAGATACAGAAGAGCGCCGCCGCCACCTCAATGCGCGGGCAACCCTTTCGACACTTCTGGCCCAGGGCGCGGTTCCCGTGATCAATGAGAACGACACAGTGGCCACATCCGAAATCCGTTACGGCGACAATGACCGGCTGGCGGCGCGCGTTGCTTCCATGATGTCAGCCGATTGTCTCGTGCTGTTATCCGACATTGATGGCCTGTACACGGCCCCGCCTGAAAAGCCCGGATCAACTTTCGTGCCCCTCGTCAAGGAAATTACCGCCGAAATCGAAGCCATGGCCGGAAAGACCATCTCCGGCCTGGGTGTGGGCGGCATGATCACAAAAATCGAGGCGGGGAAAATTGCCCTGAGCGCTGGCTGCAACATGGTGATCGCGTCGGGTCACCAGGACCACCCTGTGCGACGCATCATGGATGGCGAGCGCTGCACCTGGTTTGTGGCGCCCCTGTCTGCCCTCCAGTCACGCAAGCGCTGGATCGCCGGAACCCTGCAGCCGGTGGGCTGCCTCGTCGTTGATGATGGCGCGCAATCAGCTTTGGGCAGGGGCAAAAGCCTGCTGCCAGCGGGCGTCAAGCAAGTCACCGGAAATTTCTCCCGCGGCGACACGGTAAGTGTCGTCAATCTCGAGGGCCAGGAAATAGCCCGTGGCTTGGTGGCCTATGATTATTCAGACGCGGCCCGCATTGCCGGATTGAAATCTGCTGATATAGAAAAGGCCATCGGTTTCCGTGGCCGCGATGAGATCATTCACCGCGACGATTTGGTGATGATAAATGGAGAACGCTAGAACCATGTTGGAATTGGGCCGTGACGCCCGCGAAGCGGCGCGTATCCTGGCGTTGGCGCCAACCGCCCAAAAGAATGCGGCGCTCAAAGCCATGGCCCAGGCAATTCGCGAGTCCGCCGCAAAAATCATTGTTGCAAACCAGGCCGATGTCTCCGCTGCAAAATCAAAGGATTTGAAAGATTCCTTCATTGACCGCCTGACACTGACCCCGGCGCGCATCGAGGCAATGGCCAAAGGCCTTGAAGAAATCGCCGAATTGCCCGATCCCGTGGGCGCCACGCTCAGCGAATGGACACGGCCCAATGGCATGAAAATTTCGCGCGTCCGCGTTCCGATCGGCGTCATTGGAATTATCTTTGAAAGCAGGCCAAATGTGACAGCCGATGCCGGCGCCCTTTGCATGAAGTCCGGCAACGCGGCAATCCTGCGCGCCGGCTCCAACGGGTTTCGCTCATCCACCGTGATTGCCGAAGCCCTGCAGCAGGGCCTTGACGCGGCGGGGCTGCCCAAGGCCTGCATTCAGATGGCCCCCACCACGTCGCGCGAAAGCGTTGGAGAAATGCTCTCGGGCCTCGGCGGCGCCATCGATGTGATCGTGCCAAGGGGCGGCAAAAATCTGGTGGCGCGCGTCCAGGCCGAAGCCCGCGTTCCGGTCTTCAGCCATCTCGAAGGCGTCTGCCATGTCTATGTCGACAAGGCGGCAAACCCCGAAATGGCGAGGGAAATCGTCCTCAACTCCAAAATGCGCCGCACCGGCGTGTGCGGTTCCGCCGAAACAATCCTGATCGACCGTGCCGCTGCGGCCAGGAACCTGAAGCCAATCATCCGCACACTGATTGATGCGGGCTGTGAAGTGCGGGGCGACGCCGATGCGCAAGCGGCTGACACGCGGGTGAAATCGGCGAGCGAGGAAGACTGGTCAACGGAATATCTGGATGCCATCGTTTCACTCAAGGTAGTGGATGGCGTTGAAGCTGCGATGGCCCACATCGCCAAATATGGCTCCCAGCACACCGACGCAATCGTCTCCGATGATGCGGCAACGGCTCTCAAATTTCTCAATGAAGTTGACAGCGCCATTGTGCTTCATAACGCGTCCACCCAGTTTGCCGATGGCGGTGAATTTGGTTTTGGCGCCGAAATCGGCATCGCCACAGGCAAGCTCCACGCCAGGGGGCCGGTTGGCTTGGAGCAACTCACAACATTCAAATATCAAGTGCGTGGTTCGGGACAAATCCGCCCATGATAAAACCGCCAATTTTTGGCAAGGGACAGCGCATCGGTCTTTTCGGTGGCTCATTCAACCCCGCCCATTACGGCCACTACATGGTGGCGCTTTACGCCAAGAAGCGTTTGCAGCTCGATTGGGTGTGGTGGCTTGTGTCGCCCCAGAACCCGCTGAAAGACCCCCATGAAACCGGCGACTATGCCAAACGGCTGGCCTTCACCAAACAGATTGCCAAACACCCCCGCTTCGTGGTGACCGATATTGAACACCAGATAAATTCTCACAACACCGCCCAAACCTTGCAAGCCCTTGGCCACACGATGAACCAGGCGAATTTTGTCTGGATCATGGGAGCCGACAGTTTCGCCAATTTGCATCGCTGGCACAACTGGACCGATATTCCCGATGCTCTGCCATTGGCGTTTCTAGCGCGCCCCGGCTATTCCGTGCGCGCCTTGAGCGGCCGCGCCGCGCTCCGCTATGCGCTGCGCCGGGTTCAAACCGACTTTGCCGCCAAGTTGATAAACCGTAAAACGCCCGCCTGGGTGTTCCTGCCCATGCCTCTGCGGCCCGAAAGCTCCACTGCAATTCGCAACTTGAACCAAAACCGGTGAAGTTCTAAAATATCACGCGAAACCCATAAAGGACAAAACTCTGAAAAAGCCAGCTAAGAAAGCTATCGCCAAATCCAAATTGGCGAAACCAGCAAAACCCGCCTCTTCATCAAAACGCCCACCGAAGACCGCGGCTGAACTCAAAACCATCATGATGGCCAAAGTGCGCTTTGCCGAGAAAGCCAGGTCAGGCCTGCGCGGCAAGACCACCTCAAAGGTCAAGCCCAAGAGCAAGGCAAAGCCCGCAAGGAAGGTCAAATCAGCGCCAAAGAGGAAGCCGGTCGCAAAAGCCGGTGTCGCCATAAAGCCAAAAGTAACAGCCAAAGCAAAAGTAGCAGCCAAACCAAAAACCAAACCAGCGGTGAAACTCGCCGTTGCCGAAAAGCCAAAACTGCAAACCGACCAGACAATTCTGAGCATCGTTCTGGCCCAGCTTGAAGACGCCAAGGCCGAAGATATCATTTCAATCAGTCTTGATGGCAAGACCGCCATTGCTGATAACATGGTTGTGGCCTCCGGCCGCTCAAACCGCCATGTGGGTGCCATCGCCGATCAGGTTGTTGACAAGCTGAAAGCTGCCGGCCACCGCAACATTCGCGTTGAAGGCATGGACCAGTGCGATTGGGTGCTGGTGGATGCGGTCGACGTGATCATCCATCTCTTCCGGCCAGAAGTTCGCAGTTTCTACAATCTGGAAAAGCTCTGGTCGGAACATTCACCTCAAGAGCCGACTGCTGCTTAGTCCGTGCGGCTGCAGGTTCTTGGCATTGGCCGTTTGAAGGCAGGTCCGGAAAAACTTCTCGCCGACGACTATCAGACACGCCTGGAAGGTCTCGGCCGCAAGGCTGGGATCACCAGGATCACAGTCACGGACCTTGCTGAGTCCCAGGCGCAAACCGCTGGCCTGCGGCAGGATGAAGAAAGCAGGCTGCTGACAGCGGCCTTGGCTCCCAAAGCCCAGACACTGGTGTTTGACGAACGCGGAAAGTCCCTGACGAGCGAAAATTTTTCCAAGCTGCTGCAACGCCACCTCGACCAAGGCACAATGGATTTGGCATTCCTCATCGGTGGGCCAGACGGCCATGCGGCCGAAACCCGCCATAAAGCCGGCCAACTCATTTCCTTTGGCCCCATGACCTGGCCCCATCGCTTGGTGCGGGTCATGTTGTTTGAACAAATTTACCGGGCAGTCACTATTATGGTTAATCATCCCTATCATCGGCCATGAGTCGATCACCCGGGAGCCGTAATTTCGACAATTGCCTCCTCCAACAGTGGTTTTGATGATGTTCTGGCGGGCACTGGCAGTGATGTTGATTGTGGCGCTTGGCGCCGCCAGCGCCGAAACGCCGCCGCTCCCGGAAACCGAGCTTGGTGCCGTGGAACAGGAACTCGCCACATCCGCCGCCACCCGGCAAAAAATTCAAAGCGAGGTCGCTGCCACGCTGGCCGAGCAGGACGCGATCTCAACCAAGCTGATTGATTTGGCCAGCATCATTCAGGGCCAGGAAACTGCTGTAGGAACTATTGAAGAG
The DNA here is from genome assembly GCA_009885825.1 of Rhodobiaceae bacterium. Classification (GTDB taxonomy): domain Bacteria; phylum Pseudomonadota; class Alphaproteobacteria; order Rhizobiales; family Aestuariivirgaceae; genus Aestuariivirga. The sequence goes on from VFJY01000050.1 coordinate 70,195, forward strand.
CGCATTCTTGCCCTCCGCAAAGCGGCCATTATCATCCGCGCGGACTTGGCGGAAAAGCAGGATGTGATGTCAGAAGTGCTTGCTGGCTTGCAAAGGCTGGAGCAGAATCCGCCGCCAGCCCTGGTTGTCGAGCCCCGCGATGTGCTCGCAGCTCTTCGGGGCGCCATGATGTTTGGGGCAATTGTGCCAGAACTCAGGGCCGAAGCTGAGCTGTTGGCGCAAAAACTTTCCCGCCTTGATCACATTCGCGTTGGCATTGAGGCCGAGAAAACCACCCTGGCCCAGAACATTGCCGGTCTCAAAAAGTCTCAAATCGAGCTGGATCAGCTCATTGCCCAGAAGCGGCAACTTGTTTCCGAACGCGAAGGCAAACTGCAAAGTGAGCAAAAGCGCGCCATCGCGTTGGCCGACAAGGCAAAGTCCCTCAAGCAATTGCTGGCCGACCTCGCCGCTGCCAAAAAACTGGCCGAGATTGAAAAATCAAAGCAGGATAAGGCTTTAGCAGCGGAAAAAAAGCGGCAAGAGACAGCCCTTTTCAAGCCGGCTCTCAAGCTTTCACAAAGCCGGAGCCGGCTGCAATATCCGGCTCAGGGCCAAATTATCCGGGCTTTTGGCACCGATGACGGGTTGGGAAGCACCCTCAGAGGCATAGCCGTCGCAACCCGCTCTGGCGCCCAGGTAACCACGCCCATGGACGCCCTGGTCGAGTTTGCTGGCCCCTTCCGCTCCTATGGCCAGCTCTTGATCTTGAATGCCGGAGAGGGTTACCTTGTATTAATGGCTGGCATGCACGATATATCAACCGAAATAGGGCAATCCATAAAAGCTGGCGAACCCGTAGGCACGATGGGAGAAGGCCCTTCTTCCGTCACTTTGTTGGGCGATCAAGTGGAAGAACCGAGGCCGGTGCTGTATATCGAATTCAGGTATAATGGGGGTGCCATTGATTCGGCCCCCTGGTGGATTGGTGGAATGAAAGAGGCGCGTAAATAAATGATGATGAATAACCGCATGAAGTCTTTTGGCCTGGTTTTGGCCGGCGCCGTTTCGGCAACCGTGCTTTGGCATGTCTTTGATCCGGCAACCGCCGCGACAAAAGCCGACTACTACAAACAGCTCAATCTCTTCGGCGATGTTTTTGACCGCGTCCGGGCCGACTATGTCGAAAGCCCCGATGAAGCCAAGATGGTGGAAGCCGCCGTCAACGGCATGCTGGCTTCTCTTGATCCCCATTCAAGTTTCATGAACGCCAAGCAGTTTGACGACATGAGCGTCCAGACCAAGGGCGAATTCGGCGGCCTCGGCATCGAGGTCACCATGGAAAATGGCGTCGTGAAAGTTGTGACCCCGATTGACGACACGCCCGCCGCCAAGGCAGGCATCATGTCCAATGACCTCATCACCAAGATTGATGGCACGGAAATTCAAGGCATGACCTTGAACGAGGCCGTTGAAAAAATGCGCGGCGGCATCAACACGCCCATCACCCTCACCATCCAGCGCAAGGAACAAGCGGCATTCGACGTGAAGCTCGTTCGCGACCGCATCAAGGTGCAGTCGGTCAAGTTCAACATAGAGGCCGATGACATCGGCTATGTGCGAATCGCCTCCTTCAGCGAACAGACCCAGGAAGGCCTTGAAAAAGCTTTGACCAAGTTAAGGGCGGATATGGGCGACAAGGCCAAGGGCTATATTCTGGACCTGCGCAATAATCCGGGCGGCCTGCTGGATCAATCGATCTCCGTGTCCGACAGCTTCCTCGACCAGGGCGAAGTTGTGTCAACCCGCGGCCGCCACGCCGACGAAACCCAGAGATTCAGCGCGCAAAAAGGCGACCTCACTGACAACAAGCCGGTGGTGATCCTGATCAACGGCGGCTCGGCCTCGGCCTCTGAAATTGTCGCAGGAGCGCTGCAGGATCACAAGCGCGCAACCCTCATCGGCACCCGCTCATTCGGCAAGGGCTCGGTTCAAACCATCATCCCCCTGGGAACCGAAGGGGCGCTGCGCCTGACCACGGCGCGTTACTACACGCCCGCCGGCCGCTCCATCCAGGCCAAGGGCATCGATGCTGATATTGTGATTGAGCAGCCACTGCCGCCTGAGCTGCAAGGCAAGAATGTGTCAACCGAAGGCGAAGCAAGCCTCAGGGGCCATCTCACCAATGAAGGCGGCGGCGATGAAAGCGGCGGCTCTTCGGCATACGTGCCGGAAGACAAGACCAAGGACGTTCAGCTCAAGGCGGCGATTGACTTCCTCCACGGCGTCAAGGTGGTGAGCAATGTGAAGCCCGCCGAAGCAAAGCCTGCGGCAACGGACGCCAAGTCGACCAACTGAGTTTTAGCGGAACGGAATAGTCAACGGGGCGCTGGAAGCGCCCCGTTGCATTTCGGCACTAGGCGAACCTCACCGCATAGACCGGCGGCAGGGAGTACGTCACATTCTGCCAGCTCTCGCCCTGGTCCTCGCTCACCCAGACACCGCCCGTCGTCGAGCCAAACGCCAGGCGATCACCGGTTTCATCAATCGCCAGCGCATGGCGCAACACGAGGTCATAGGCGTGTTCCTGCGGCAACCCCTTGCTCAGCACATCAAAAGTCTTGCCGCCGTCGCGGGTCCGCGTAACCACCAGCTTGCCGTCAACCGGAATGCGCTTCTCATCCTTGATGCCGGGCACAAACCAGGCGGTGTCCGGTTCCTTCGGATGCACCACCACGCCGAACCCAAAAGAGGAAGGCGGCACATTCTTGACCTCCTGCCAGCTTTCGGACGCATCCCGCGAGATATAAATCCCGCAATGATGCTGCACCCACAGCCTGTCCGGTGAACCCTGGCATTGCACCATCATGTGCGGGTCCTGCGTGCCGGGATCATCCGCCACATCAGCGGGCGTGTGGTCAAAGCGCATGCCCTGCGCCTTGCAGGCCCAGGTCTCGCCGCCATCATGGCTCGTCCACACACCGCCGCACGACACCGCAACACGGATAGTTTTGGGCGACCGGGGGTCAACGCAGATGGAGTGGATGCCGGGAATGTCCGCCCCGCCGCCCAGCCACTTGTTGCGTTCGGGCATATCCCACAAGCTGTGGATCATGTCCCAGCTTCCACCACGATCCCTTGAGCGAAACAATCCACCCGGCATCGTGCCGCACCAAAGCTCACCGTCGCTTCCGGGCTCCAGCGTCCAGATCATCTGGGTCGTCCAGTTCACGGGCTTGCCCCAGCCATCCAGATCAACAAGGCCCTCGGGCTTGGCGGGATAGGCAGGTGCTGCCAGTTCTTCCCATGCGCCACCATTCGTTTTCCGGTGCAGCTTCACTCCGAAGTGGCCGTGGTTCAGGGCGGCATAAGTCGTATCATCCCGCCTGTCATGCAGGGTGAGCGTGACATTGTCGCCAATAAAATCCCCCTTGGACACCGCCCACTTTTTCCTGGTCTTCGCCAAAGTAAACAACCCCTTGCGCGTTGAAACCAGAATTTCTTGGCCCATCGCTCACCCTCCTGATAACGCCTGCAGAACGTAGATGTTGCTGGTGGGTTTGACCGGGTCGCTGAGCCCCACAAGATCGCGCAACCTGCTGCCATCCACCAATATGGTCATGTGTTTGCGAAGTGCCGCCTGATCATCCAGCACATAATTGCGCAAACGGTCGTTTTTGGCAAAAACAACGCGCAGCACCTCCCGCACCGTCTGGCCCTCGGCCTCAACGATGGGGCACTCCACATGCCTGCGCAAATTGGTGGTGAATACCACTTTCGCCATCACACGCCTCGTTTCAGGTTAACTCCTGCAACGAAATTTATACCGCGCTAGGCAACAACCGTCCATGGCCATCTTGGGCATGCGTCCAGAAGATGGACTATATAAACCCGATACTCAACTCAGGCCAATCAGCTCTTCCATCGGCTGATCTATTTTCAGTTTCATGGCGTTCTCGAGCAATTGCTTCACAGCAAAGCCAACGCCCGGCTGAAATGCCTGCAGCGAAACTTCGGCCCCATTGCGAAAACGAACGCCGTCACGGTAAGTCCCGTGATCCAGCCGGATGAAGACAGCGTCCTCACGAGGCTGAATGCCATGTTCACGGCATAGGGATTCAGGAATACCGTCGATCTCCAGCGCCGTGTCACAGTTCAGGCAAACAGCTATTGAGGTATGCGCCTGTGACGCCAGCCCAATTGATCCACTCGGGAAACGGGTGGTTACATAGTGTTCGCCCTCACGCGCCGGGCGCGAACCATAGACTTCAAGAGAATAATCGCACATTACGACCTCCTAAAAAGGTTTTTTTGGAATATGCCGACCCAGCCCTGACTGATCAAAATCATGTATGATCAGATGGTTGGTATTAGACACCAAAATGTCGACAGAATTGAGGCTGTACATATGAATTTTTCGCAACGGTCTCAAAGATTTATGACAACCAAAATGAATCGTCGCTGCTTCATCACTCTCTTGTCTCTGCTGCCAGAAACCGTGCAGGCGCATTCCTTGCGGCACGGCGATATCGGCATTGGCCACGCCTGGGCTTTGCCCAGCCAGCAGATTGATGGTCAAGTCTTTTTCCCGCTCGCCAATCAGGGAACCAAGCACGATGAACTTGTGGCAGCACGCTCCAATATTTGCAGCATGATTGAACTGCGCCAGAACAATCGCTATGACGATCCGCCGCTTTCCTCCCTCCCATTGGAGCCGAAGAAACCGGTGCCCATGCGCCCGACGGCCAAACACCTGAGGTTAATCGGATTGAAACAACCACTCAAGCTGGGCGAGCGCTTCACCATCATTCTCGACTTCCTCAATGCCGGTGAAGTCGGGATCGAAGTCTTCGTGGAAGAAAAACCCGGCGATTAAAGATCGCCGACAACGCATTTCTTCGCCAGCGCCTTGTATTGTTTTTCCGTGAACTGGATGGGATTGCCACCAGCCGACGGATCCTTGATGGCCATCGCCGCCACCTCATCCAGCCGCTTCGTGTCAATGCCGATATCCTTGAGCGCATGCGGAATGCCAATTTCCTTGCGCAGCGCCAAAATCCATTTCAGGAATCCGTTGAAGCCGCCCTTGACGCCAAGATAGGCCGCGGCCCGCTCAATATCCTTTTCAATTTTGCGGCGATTGGCCTTCACCACATAGGGCATCACAATGCCATTGAGCAGTCCATGATGGGCATCATAGAGCCCGCCAAACGGATGCGAAATCGCATGAATGGCGCCAAGCCCGCGCTGAAATGCCGTCGCCCCCATGGTGGATGCCATCAGCATGTTGCCACGCGCATCAAGATCGGAGCCTTTCTTGACGGCCCTGGCCAGATTTTCCTTCACCAGCCGCATGCCCTCAAGCGCCACGCCCGCCGACAGCGGATGATAAAACGGCGCACTATAGGCTTCCAGACAATGGGCCAAGGCATCCATGCCGGTTGCCGCCGTCAGCTTGGCGGGCAAGCCAGCGCTGAGTTCCGGATCAAGGATTGCAACCCTTGGCATGATCGCCGGATGGAAAATGATTTTCTTCTCATGTGTAGTGGGATGGGTCACAACACCCGCGCGCCCCACTTCCGATCCCGTGCCAGCGGTTGTCGGAACCGCAATGATTGGCGAAATCTTTGATGCATCCGCTCTGGTCCACCAGTCGCCGACGTCTTCGAGGTCAAACACGGAAATGGTCTGCCCATGCATGAGCGCAATCATCTTGCCGATATCAAGTCCAGATCCACCACCAAAAGCAATCACCCCGTCATGCTGGCCAGCCTTGTAGGCCTTGACGCCCTCATCGATATTGGCCTCAATCGGATTTGGCCGCACATCGGAAAAAATCTCGATGGCCAAGCCCGCGCTACGCACATCATCAACAATGGCCTTGACCATTGGCATGCCAGCAAGCCCCGGATCAGTCACAAACAACGGCCGCATAATGCCATTGGCCTTGCACAAGCCTGCAAGCTCCTTGATGCGCCCTGAGCCAAACCTGAGGGCCGTTGGATAGCTGAAATTGCGATTTGGAATTGTCATGATGTCGCCCCTTAGTACTGTTCAAACCCGCGCTTCAAATCCAGGTCAACCACGCGGCGGTCATATTCGAATTGCTCCCACTTGGCGGTGTGAACATAGTGATCCACCACATCATCGCCAAAAGCCGACCGCAGGAATTTTGAACTATCAAGATTTGCGGTCGCCTCGCGCAAGGTTTTTGGAATATCGCGCAGCCTTTTGGATGTATCATAGGCGTCGCCAGAAAACACCGGCTCCAGCGGCAGCTTGTGTTCGATGCCATCAAGTCCCGCGGCGATCAACGCGGCAAATGCCAGATAGGGGTTGAGATCGGCGCCACCCACCCGGCATTCAACGCGAATGGCTTTTGAGTCGGCGCCACACAAGCGATAGCCCGCCGTGCGGTTGTCAAAACTCCAGATGGCCCGCGTTGGCGCGAAGGTGCCAACCATGAAGCGCTTGTAGGAATTCATATAAGGCGCCAAAAAGTAAGTAAGCTCGCTGGCATGGGCCAATTGCCCCGCCAGATAGTGCTTCATCAGGTCGGACATGCCGTGATCGCCAGCCTTGTCAAAAAAAAGCGGCGTCGCCCCATCAGAACTCCACAGGGATTGATGAATATGAGATGAGCTTCCAGCCAAGCCACAATCCCACTTGGCCATGAAGGTGATGGCCTTGCCTTGGCCGTAGGCTATTTCCTTGCAGCCATTCTTGATGATGGCATGACGGTCCGCCATCTCCAGGGCATCCGCATATTTCACGTTAATTTCTTCCTGGCCGGGTGCCGCCTCGCCCTTGGAATTCTCAACCGGAATGCCTGCCCCATGCAGCCCATTGCGGATGGCGCGCATAACACCTTCTTCCTTGGTCGTCTGCAGCACATGGTAATCTTCAATATAGTAGCCGGATGTTTTCAATCCGCGATAGCCCATCTGGTGGGCTTCTTCGTAGGAATTATCAAACAGGAAAAACTCAAGCTCAGACGCCATGTAAGCCTTCATCTTCATGGCGCCCAGGCGCTTCAATTGCTTTTTGAGAATGGCGCGTGGAGAATGCGGGACATCTTCATGGGTATGGTGATCGAGAACATCGCACAGCACCAAAGCCGTTCCCGGCAGCCACGGCGTGCGGCGCAGCGTTGCCATATCCGGCTTCAGCACAAAATCGCCATAGCCCTTTTCCCAGCTCGTGGCCTTGTAGCCCGGCACTGGCTCCATCGCGATATCCAGGGCCAGCAGGTAATTGCAGCCATGGGTTTCCTGATAGCCGCCATCCACAAAGAACTGCGCGTGAAACCGCTTGCCAATCAGGCGCCCCTGCATGTCCACCAACGCGGCCACAACCGTATCAATGGCGCCTGCCGCCACTTCGCGCTTCAGCTCTTCTAACGTCAGCATTCCATTGGCCATTGTATTCTCCCTATTTCGTTGTCGCCTGAATGAGCGGCAAAGACAGCCGCTGCGCCCATTCATTCTGCCCGCGTTCATTGGCTATCAGATCGTTGCGGATTTCGGTCATGACAGATTTGATTCCCCGTGGCGCCGCATGCAGGTTTATCGTGTGCATGACGCCGTCCTTGGGACCATAAGGTTCATTCAGCCGCGCGTCCACATTGGGGAAGCCCTTGATGAGCTTGTCGGCAATGCGGGAATCCCGGTCAAACAGGATGCCGAGTTCAACAGCGCGCTCCCGGCCATTATAAACCTTGGTGAAGCTGTGAATGGTCACCAGGCCGGTTGCCCTGCCAGCGCAAGCGCGCGCGTCCAGCACACCAGCCAGCCCATCATGAAACGGCCGGTAAATCGCCGCGACACGGGCCATCTTGGCGGCGGCGCTCAGGTTCCGGTTGCCGGGTATGACCGTGGTTTCGCTCAACTCTGGCATCGCACCCTCGGACTCCGGCGGCCGGTTGCAGTCGTAGGCCAGCCTCGAGTAGCGCTGCAACGCCAGGGGCGCATCCAAGAGCCGCGAAAGCAACCTTGCGACGCCCTCCGCCCCGATGTCCCAGGCAATGTGACGTTGCAGGTCATCAGTTGTCAGCCCAAGATTCCCGAGTTGTTTCGGCAGCCGGTTGCTGGCGTGTTCGCAAACCACCACATAGGGCGAAGTGCCAGCCTCGTTCAGCAGAATGAACGCGTCTTCTTCCCCCTCAATCAGGCTTTTTGTCATTATTTCCAAATTCCCCTGCCGCGCGTTGTTCCAGAACTGTCGCAACCTGTCAAACACGCGCGCGACAATGGGTCCACATGGGAGGAATGTGCTGGGGAAAATGCAGACATTTGATTTCATAATTATTGGCTCGGGGTCCGCTGGATCTGTGATCGCCAACAGACTATCGGAGGATGGCAAGAACACGGTTCTGGTGCTGGAATTCGGCGGCAGCGATCGCGGGCCTTTTATCCAGATGCCTTCGGCTCTCGCCTATCCCATGAGCATGAACCAATATAATTGGGGCTTTGAAACCGAACCGGAACCCCATTTGGATGGCAGGCGGTTGGCAACGCCACGCGGCAAGGTTGTGGGCGGTTCCTCGTCCATCAATGGCATGGTTTATGTGCGGGGCCACGCCAGGGATTTTGATGCCTGGGAAGATCTGGGGGCCAAGGGCTGGGGCTTTCGCCACGTGCTTCCCTATTTCAAGCGCCTGGAAAATTCCCACGGCGGCGAGGAGGGCTGGCGGGGAACCCAGGGCCCCATGCATGTCAAGCGCGGCCGCAGGTTGAACCCTCTCTACCAGGCCTTTGTCGAGGCGGGCCGCGAGGCTGGTTATCCCGTGACGCCGGATTACAACGGCGCCCAGCAGGAGGGCTTCGGCCCTATGGAAATGACCGTGCACAATGGCCTGCGCTGGTCAGCCGCCACCGCCTATCTGAAACCGGCGCTGCGCCGCGGCAATGTGAAGCTGGTGACCGGCGCCTATACGTACCGCATAATCCTCGAAGGTAAGCGCGCGGTTGGTGTTGAATATGATGTCGGTGGCGAGGTTCTGACCGCCAGGGCCAGGCGCGAAGTCATCGTCGCCGCCTCAAGCATCAACTCGCCGAAAATCCTGCAGCTCTCCGGCATTGGCGCACCCGAAACCCTGAAAGCGGCAGGCATCCCCGTGGCGCATGCGCTGTCAGGCGTCGGCGAAAATCTCCATGACCATCTTGAAATCTATTTCCAGCTCGAATCCAAAAAGCCCATCACGCTTTACTCGCAGCTGAATCTGTTTTCCAAAGGCATTATCGGCCTCGAATGGCTGCTGTTCAAGACCGGCCTCGGCACCACCAACCATTTCGAAGCCTGTGGTTTCACCCGTTCAAACGCGGGCATCGAATACCCCGACATCGAATACCACTTTCTGCCGGCCGCCATGCGCTATGATGGAAAACTGGCCTTCGGCGGCCATGGATTTCAGGTTCATGTCGGCCCCATGCGCAGCAAGTCGCGCGGTTTTGTCCGTGTACAGAACAACGACCCCAAGAAGCCGCCAAAAATCCTCTTCAACTACATGTCCCACCCCGATGACTGGGAGGAATTTCGCGCCTGTGTCAGGCTCACCCGTGAAATATTTGAGCAGCCCTCCATGCAGGTCTATGCGGGCCGCGAAATCCAGCCAGGCATCAATGTGCAGTCAGATGCAGACATCGACAGCTTCATTCGCCAGCATTGCGAAAGCGCCTATCACCCCTGCGGCACTTGCAAGATGGGCTCGCCCAAGGACGTGAACGCCGTTGTCGATCCGGAATGCCGGGTGATCGGAATTGAGGGGCTGCGCGTTGCCGACAGTTCCATCATGCCGCAAGTCACCAATGGCAATATCAACGCCCCAACCCTGATGATCGGCGAAAAAGCCTCGGATCACATATTGGGGCGAGATCCCCTGGCCCCGTCAAACCAGCAACCCTGGATCAACCCGGCCTGGGAAACAAGCCAGAGATAGGACCGCTATTTCCGCTTTTTTTTGCGCGTGTTGCTTTGCTTCACCGCCAGCTTGGGCATCGGGCCGCCGTTGGCCGAACGCACCCTGCCGCCGGCTTCATTGTAATACCAGCCTTCGACACTCAAATGCACATCGGAATTGGTGTTGCCGGTGACACAACGCTTGTCTTCACCATCGACATATCCCACCGCCGCATTCAGCCAGAACTGAAAATCGCCGATGGCGAAGCGCGCGATGTTGTTGCGGAAGTTGTCCTGCACACTGTCGCGCACCCGGCCAAGACGGCACACGGCGATCACCAGGATGACCGGGTTGTCGCCCGATTGCTCCCACATAAAATCGTTCAGTTTGAGTTCTTTCATATCCTCAGGCGAGAAATTATAGCCGGCTTCCGAGGCCACTTCCGTGAGGTTGCGGTATGGGTGGCTGTGAAAATCACCCAGCATGGTGAGATGCGGCGACCACCGCATCATCACTTCGTTTTTCAACATGGCCGCGTCAAGGTTTGGCGTCACGCTGTGATATTGCCGCTCGGCTGATATGCTGACACTCGTCCGGTCGAGATAGAAAATCGTGACCCCGCCTTCCTTCTTGCGGTAACCCCACACATAACCCAGCGTTTCGACCGCCGTATTTTTTTGCTTGCGCCGATTGCCATAACAATAGGCCTCGATAGCGGCCAATGTCATGGTTTCAAGAAGCGTCGGCGATACACGTACTTTGTATTTCATCTACCACTCACTCAACCCGACTTACTTAGTTCATCGCCTCTTCCAGATATAATTCCCGCAGGCGGCGCGCCACCGGACCAGGCTGCCCGCCGCCAATGCGCTTTCCGTCTATTTCAACAATCGGCAAAACAAAATTTGAAGCGCTGGTCAAAATCGCTTCGTCGGCTTCGCAAGCTTCTTCGACTGAGAACATCCGCTCCTCGATGGCGATGCCCTTTTCATTTGCCAATCTCAACAGCGCGCGTCGTGTGCAGCCCGCCAGAATGCTGTTCGAAAGGCCGCGCGTGATAACCTTGCCATCCTTCACGATGTAGGCGTTGGATGAGGTTCCTTCCGTCACCATGCCGTCTTCAACCATCCAGGCTTCAAACGCGCCCGCTTCGTGGGCCGCTTGCTTGCCAAGCACAGGAGCCAGCAGCATGACAGATTTGATATCACGCCTCGCCCAGCGAATATCGGGAACCGTAATCACCTTAACGCCTCTCACCGCATCTGGGTTGTCGACCAGGTTTTTTATCTGTGTGAAGGCCACCAGTGTAGGCCTGATATCTTTCGGAAATTTAAAGTCCCGGTCAGCGGCGCCACGGGTAATCTGCATGTAGATCCAGCCTTGATCCACTTTGTTAAGCTTGATTAATTCCTGGTGCATGGCTCTGAGTTCCTCCTTGCTGCACGGCCATTCCATTTTGATCTCCTGCAAAGATCGTTCCAATCTTTCCATATGTGAGGGGTAGTCGACAAGTCTTCCGTTGACCACTGCTGTTACTTCATAAATGCCATCCGCAAACAGGAATCCGCGGTCAAAAATGGATATTTGTCCTTGTTTTTCAGGTACATAGCTTCCATTCACGTAAACGGTGCGACCCATTAACCCCTCCTCCTTGCTGCGCTGCACACAAACCACACCCCAGTCCCGAACCCCGCGGGGGTTGTTTATGGGGCATAAGCCCGGCTAAAACCATGGCCGAAGTCCATAATCTGCAAGGAAATCATGAGGCGTACAATATCGGAAGCCGGGGTCACGGCCATGCTGGAACGCGAAAGAAACCTTTTCATCCAGCGCAACCCTAAATCCAAGAGGCATTCCGATTATGCGGCGAGGAATTGGCTGCGCGGCGTTCCCATGCACTGGATGGTGGATTGGGGAACCCCTTTTCCGCTTTTCGTTGAAAAAGCCCAGGGCGTTGACCTGACGGACGCCGACGGAAACACCTATATCGATTTCTGCCTGGGTGATACGGGTGCAATGTTTGGCCATTCGCCACCCCCAGTTGTAGAAACTCTCCAGCGGGAAGGGGCCAACGGTTTTACCACCATGATGCCCTCGGCAAATGCCGCAAAAGTGGGTCAGCTCCTTGAAAACCGCTTCAAGCTGCCCACCTGGCAGGTCACGACTTCCGCCTCGGACGCCAACCGTTCCGTTTTACGCTGGTGTCGTGCCATTACGAACCGCCGGAAAATACTGGTTTTTAACCATTGCTATCATGGCGCCGTCGATGAAACCTATGTTAACCTTGACAGCGGAAAGCCTGCCGCCGACTTGGCCTTGATCGGCGAACCCCGCGATCTGACCGAGCTTACCAAAGTCGTCGAATTCAACGACATCCCGGCCCTCGAGGCAGCATTGGCGCCAGGCGATGTGGCCTGCGTTCTGGCCGAGCCCATCATGACCAATGTCGGCATGGTTCTGCCCGACGAAGGCTTCCACCGGGCTTTGCGCGAAATCACCCGCCGCACCGGCGCACTGCTTGTCATCGATGAAACCCACTGCATGTCGTCGGGGCCCGGTGGCTACAGCGGCGAGCATGGCCTGGAGCCCGATGGCCTCGTTCTGGGAAAACCCATAGCCGGCGGCATTCCAGCTGCCGTCTACGGATTTTCGCAACCCGTCACCAACCGCATTTGGGACTATCTCAAGACCCGTTCCCCCGGCCATTCCGGCATTGGCACCACATTGGCTGGCTCAAAAATCCAGCTGGCGCTGATGGAAACCGTGCTCGAAACCTATTTCACCCGTGAGGCCTTCGCGCCCCTGATCGCGCTCGCCAAGAAACTTGAGAAGGGCCTGTCGGATACCATCATAAAACATGGCGCCCCCTGGCATGTGGTTCGGGCGGGTGCCCGCGTTGAATTCATGTGCTGTCCAAATCGCCCGCGCAATGGCGGCGAAGCGGCGAAGATGATCCACCAGCCCATCGATATGGCTGTCCATCATCACCTTTTAAATCGCGGCATCATCATGACGCCGTTTCACAACATGCTGCTCATCTGCCCGGCCACAACCGCGGCGCACGTCGACAGAATGATCGAAGGTTTGGATCACTGCCTCGATGAACTGATGAGCTAAGTAGGAGACAGAAAATGTCTATGGTATTTCCAAGGCGCGAAGCGGAAGCCCAGGCCTTCCTCGAAAATAATCCTGACATCACCAGCATTCAGGTGATCTGGACCGATATGTGCGGCGTCGCCCGCGGCAAGGTTCTTCGGCGCGATGAGCTGGTGCCCGCATGGAAGGACGGTCGCTTCATGCCGATTTCCGCCCTCGTGCTCGATATCACCGGGCAGGATGTTCCCGAAACCGGCTTGGTCTTCGACGAAGGCGACCGCGACATGCTGCTCTGGCCCGTGCCCGAAAGTCTGGTGCGCATTCCCTGGATGCCGGAACCCACAGCGCAATATCTGGCCTCGGTCCATGACCTCGACGGAACACCCCATTATGCCGATCCGCGCAACGCGCTGGAAGCCATCGTCAAGAGGTTCCAAACGGAATTGAACATGACGCCCGTGGGCGCTGTGGAGCTTGAGTTCTTCCTCATGGACCGCGCGTCAGCCATCGCCGGCGAACCACGGGCGCCCAAATCTCTCATCAACGAACACCGCCCGCAGCACTACCAAGCCTATTACCTGCAGGACCTTGAGGATTTCCAGCCCTTCTTCACCGATCTCTACGCCTATTGCGATGCGCAAGGCCTGCCCGCCAAAACCCTGATCTCCGAATATGCCCCGGGCCAGATGGAAATCGTTTTGCGCCATAGGGCCGACGTGCTGAAAGCCTGCGATGAGGGCATCATGCTCAAGCGCGTGATCAAGGCAACCGCCGAAAAGCATGGCATGGTGGCGACTTTCATGGCCAAGCCCTATGCCCAATGGACGGGTTCCGGCATGCACATCCACGTGAGCCTCGGCGATGAACAGGGCAACAACCTGTTTGCCACCGATGACCCCACGACCAATGAGCTGATGATGCATGCGGTGGGTGGCCTCAAGGCCGCGATGGCTGAATCCATGTTGATCTTTGCTCCCAACGCCAATTCCTACCGCCGCTTCCGCCGCAATTCCTACGCGCCGGTGTCAGCCAGCTGGGGCATCAATAACCGCACCGTGTCGATCCGCATTCCAGCCGGCGCGGCCAACGCCTGCCACATCGAACACCGGCCATCGGGGGCTGATGCTAACCCTTACTTGGTCATGGCGGCGATTCTCGCCGGCATGCATTACGGCATCACCGAGAAGTCCGATCCCGGCAATCCCGTCGTCGGCAATGGCTATGAAAAGCGCGCCAAATATATTCCTGGCAACTGGTTTGATGCCATCGACGCCTTCTGGCGCGCCTCAATCCTCAAGGAATATTTCGGCAAGCCCTTCGTCGATGCCTATTGCACGGTGAAAGAAGTGGAGGCCGACCGCTTCTATGCCGAACCGACCTTGCGCGATTTCGAGTGGTATCTGCGCGTCGTCTGATTTTTCTAGCGCGTCTTGCTATCACGCATGGCTGGGTTACAACACTCAGCCATGCGAAGCTCAAAATCCATCCACATCATCAACTGCCATGCCGAAGGCGAGGTGGGCGATGTCATTGTGGGAGGTGTGGCGCCGCCCCCTGGCGCCACCATCTGGGAGCAATCCCGTTTCATCGCCGAGGATAAAACCCTCCGAAATTTCGTCCTGAATGAGCCCCGGGGCGGCGTGTTCCGCCATGTCAATTTGCTCGTGCCACCCAAGCACCCGGAAGCCCAGATGGGCTTCATCATCATGGAGCCCGAGGATACGCCTCCCATGTCTGGCTCAAATTGCATCTGCGTGGCAACCGTGCTGCTCGACACCGGCATAATCCCCATGGTCGAACCGGTAACCCATCTCAAGCTCGAAGCCCCGGCTGGCCTTGTTGAAATCACCGCCCATTGCCAAGGCGGCAAGGCCACCCGCATCACCCTCCGCAATGTCGCGTCCTTTGCAGACCGTTTGCAGGTGCCCCTCGAAATTGAAGGTCACGGAATAATCCTCGTCGACACCGCCTATGGTGGCGACAGCTTCGTGTTGGCCGACGCAAAATCACTGGGCTTTGCCATGCTGCCAGACGAGGCCCGCGACATCGCCGTCATGGGTCGCAAAATCGCCACCGCCGCCAACCAGCAATTGGGTTTCGCGCATCCCACCCTGCCCGATTGGAAACATTTTTCCTTCTGCTTCATGACCGGACCATTGGAGCGCATTGATGATACGCTTTCCAGCCGCAACGCCTGCGTGGTGAAGCCCGGCAAGCTTGATCGCTCACCAACCGGCACCGGCTGCTCGGCCCTCATGGCGGTGCTGCATGCCAAGGGCCGCATGCAAATTGGCGAGAAATTCATCGGCCGATCAATCATCGAAAGCCGTTTCATCGGCGAGATCGCCGAAGAAACCACCGTCGGCAATCATAAGGCCATTATCCCCACCATCACCGGCTCTGCCTGGGTCACAGGCCAAACCACCCTCCTGCTTGACCCCGGCGATCCATGGCCGCAAGGATACAAGATTGCCGACACCTGGCCAAAGGACCCGTGAACATGAACATCGTCCAGATAATCGACAGCAAAAACAAACGCCGTGTCGGCCTCGTCGATGGCGATAAAGTCATTCTCCTCAAACGCGTATCGCACACCACAGAGCTGGCGACATTTGCATTGAACGAAAGGCTGAAACTCTCGAATGCCGCAAAGTCCCTGATCACGAGTTCTACCGAAAACTACGCCGCAGCCCTGAAAGAAAACCGCCTGCTGCCACCAGTGGATCACGAAGACCCCGCCCACTGCATGATTGCTGGAACTGGCCTCACTCATTTGGGTTCTGCCTCAGCTCGCGACGCCATGCACGTCAAGTTGGAGGGCAAAGCCACCGAACTGACCGACTCGCTCAAAATGTTCAAGATGGGACTGGAAGGCGGCAGGCCCGCAAAAGGCGAAACGGGTGTGCAACCCGAATGGTTCTATAAAGGCGACGGTTCATGGCTTGTGCCGCCCGGTGCCGTGCTGCCCAAACCTGCCTTCGCCCTGGACGGCGGCGAGGAACCGGAACTCACCGGCCTCTACATGATCGATGCCAAGGGCAGACCCATGCGCCTGGGCTTCGCGCTCGGCAATGAATATTCAGATCACATCACCGAGCGCCAGAACTATCTCTACCTCGCCCACTCAAAACTCCGGCACTGCGCCATTGGCCCTGAAATGATTGCGGGGATTCCCCCCAACCACATCGAAGGCACGAGCCGCATCAAGCGTGGCGGCAAGGTGATATGGGAAAAACCCTTTCTCACCGGCGAAGCCAATATGTCTCACACGATAGCCAATCTTGAATACCACCATTTCAAATATGAAGGTTTCCGGAGGCCCGGCGACGTGCATATTCATTTCTTCGGCACCGGAACCCTCAGCATCGCCGATGGAATTGTAACCGAGGATGGCGATGAATTTGAAATATCGGCGCCAGCGTTTGGCGCTGCCCTCCGCAATCGCCTGAAAGCAGTCAAACAAAACTACAAACCTGGCGGAGTAAAACCTCTTTGAGTTTCATCGCACTCGATTGGGGAACCACATCATTTCGCGCTTACTGCGTGGGAGCTGGCGGAGCTGTTCTCGAAACCATAGCAGCCCCCCAGGGCATTCTTGCCGTCCAGAATGGTGCCTTTGACGATGCTTTGGAAAACCACATAGGCCAGTGGGACAAGGCAACGCCCATTTTGGCATCCGGCATGATCACCAGCAGGCAGGGCTGGATCGAACTGCCCTATATCAACTGCCCCGCAAACCTGAAATCCATCGCCGCCGCCATCAAGGCCCACACATCCAAACAAGGCCGCAGGATTTTCTTCGTGCCCGGCATAAGTGCGCGCAGCAGCGATGGCATCCCCGATGTCATCCGCGGCGAAGAAACCCAGGTGCTGGGCGCAAGCCTGGGCGGCCAGGAATATTTCGTGACACCCGGAACCCACAGCAAATGGATTGAAGTGGCGGGCGGCAATATCACGGGCTTTGCCACCTACATGACGGGTGAAGTTTTCGCCATTCTGAAAACCCATTCAATACTCGGTCGTTTGATGACCGGCGACGTGAACAATGAGGAAGCCTTCGCGCGCGGCGTCCATGCGGCCCTGAAAGATCCATGCGGATTTTTGCACCGCATATTTTCTGTTCGCACCCTAGCCCTCTTCAATGAAATGCCAAGCGACCATTTGAGTTCATGCCTTTCGGGCCATGTCATCGGCACCGAGATTGCACACGCTGTCACCCACCATTCAAAGTCGGCCCAGTACACAATTCTGGCTTCCCCAGCACTGGCCCAACACTATGTGGCCGCCATGAAAATTGCAGGCCTGACTGTACATTTCAGCCCACCCGATATTGCGGTCAAGGGCCTCGCTTTAATTGCCAAAACAGCAGGACTGATCCCATGAATTTTGCCGATGCCATAGCTGAATGCGGCCTGATCGCCATCCTGCGCGGCGTCAAGACGAGTGATGTAATTGCGGTGGGTGAAGCCCTCCATGACGCTGGAATTCGCGTTGCCGAAATCCCATTGAACTCACCCTATCCCTTCATCTCAATTGAAAAGATGAGCGCCCATTTCCAGGGCAAACTCATCGTCGGCGCAGGCACCGTATTGAGCCTGCAGGACGTCAATATGTTGAAAACCCACAAAGGCCAAATCAGTGTCTCCCCGGATTGCAACGAAGCGGTTATCAGGCGCGCCATTGAAGTTGGCCTGGTGCCGTTGCCCGGCGTTTTCACGCCAACTGAAGCCTTCGCCGCAAATCGCTTTGGCGCCTCCCATCTCAAGCTGTTTCCTGCCGAAGCCGCAAGCCCTGTTACAGTGAAAGCCTGGCGCGCCGTCTTGCCAAAGCATGTCTGCATTTATGCCGTTGGTGGCATTACGCCAAACAATATGCAAAGCTGGATTGATGCCGGTGCTGCGGGCTTTGGCATCGGTTCAAACATTTACAAACCGGGCTTTACAGCCGATGACGTTTCAAAGAACGCCAGGGAATTCGGGACCGCGTGGAGGGCTCTCAAGAGATGAAAGTTGCAATCGTAACAGGGGCAGGTTCCGGTATTGGGAGAGCCTCGGCTAAAGCTCTGGCAGAAGCGGGATTCACCGTTGTTCTGGCCGGACGCCGGGCTGACGCTCTGAACGCCGTCGCCGCTGAAATCGGCAGCAACGCCACGGCCATTCCGACCAACGTCATGGACCCAAAATCCGTGGCCAATCTCTTTGTCAAAACAAAAGAAAAATTTGGCCGCCTTGACCTGCTCTTCAACAATGCGGGCTCCGGCGCGCCCGGCACGATCAACCTCGAAGACCTCACCTTCGAACAATGGCAGAATGTCGTGGCCACCAATCTCACCGGACCCTTCCTCTGCACCCAGGAGGCCTTCCGCATCATGAAGGCGCAAACCCCGAGGGGCGGCCGCATCATCAACAACGGCTCCATCTCAGCCCACGTGCCGCGGCCAAACTCCGCCCCCTACACCTCCACCAAGCACGCCATCACCGGGCTCACCAAGTCAACTTCGCTCGATGGCCGCAAATATGACATCGCCTGCGGCCAAGTTGACATTGGCAACGCGGCAAGCGGCATGGCCTCCAATATGGGTGCGGGCATGCCCCAGGCCAACGGAACCATAGCGCCCGAGCCCACCATGGATGTGGGCGATGTGGCCCGTTCCGTCGTTTTCATGGCCTCCCTGCCGCTTGATTCAAACGTCCAGTTCATGACGGTGATGGCCACCAAGATGCCGTTCATCGGAAGAGGCTGATCAAGTCCTAGGGACAGGCCCCGTTGATCCCCGCACAATCAGATCAACAGTCCACAATTCATGAGGCTGGGCCGCTTCCGGATTGTTGATTATCTCAATCAATAGCTCTGCAACGCGGCTGCCCGCCGCGCGAATGGACGATCGCACAGTGGTGAGCGACGGCACCAGACCTTCTGCGTTCAAGAATGGCAAACCATCATCGTGGGCAATCAGGGAAACGTCCGTACCTATCTGCAAACCCAGTTCATGAGCCGCCCGCATCGCGCCAGAAACAAACAGCATGCTGGAAAACAGCAACGCCGATGGTTTGTTGTCCGACAAAAGCAGACGCTTGGTTTGCAGGTAGCCGTTTTCCTCCGTCATCGCATCGCTCGTCATGATGGCAGGATCGGCATTCAGGCCACAGGCCTTCAACGCAATCTCATAGCCTTGCCTGCGATGGGTCGCAAAGGTCATGGCCTCATTGCCATTGATCAACCCTATCCGCCGATGACCAAGATCGGTCAATAGTTTGGTCGCCTGCCGAAATGCCCCGCGATTGTCGATATCAAGCCAGGCATAGCCTTCTTCAAGATCGCCGACGCGCCCATGCACGATGAACGGCAACTCAAGCTCTGTCAGCAGCGCAATGCGAAAATCATTCAGCCGCGGCCCCATGACCACAACGCCGTCAACCGCACCGCTTTGCGCATAGCGTTTGTAAACCGTTTCCTCGGCCTCTGAGCCTCCAACATGCAGCATCACGTCAAAACCACTGGCGCTGTAGACATCACCAGCACCCGCAATGAAATCTGAAAAATGCGGATCAATCATCAATATGCGGTCCGACGGCAACACATGTCCGATCGCATGCGAGCGTCCGGTGGCGAGCCGCATGGCATGCGGGTTTGGACGATAGCCAACCTTGCGCGCCGCCTCCTCAACACGTCGACGCGTCTCAGCCCCCACTTCTGGATAACCATTGAGGGCTCGGCTCACTGTCGTGGGCGACAGGTTGAGGTGCTTGGCTAACTGTTTGAGATTCATCAAGTGAACCTTGCCACATTTCCAAAGCGCTTTCAATATTTAGACACACAGTTGGCGAGTTTCGCTGCGATGCAACATACAAAAGATAAAAATACTTGACGACTAGTGTGGATTAGGCAATAGATAAAAATCCAAAGCGCTTTGGAAAAAACAATAGAAATACCAAAGCCCAAAAAAGTCGTGCCGACAGTTTTGTTTCAACAGGGAGGATTAAGCCGTGACGAAGAAGTTATTGCTGGGAGCAGCGTTCGCTGCCTTGATTTTATCTACACCTGCGCTCGCCGAACTCAAATACAAGCCCGGCGAAGACGCAAAATTCAACTGGGCCAATTTCGAGGAACTGAAAAAGGTCGATCTCAAGGGCGAAACGCTGACGATATTTGGCCCATGGCGTGGCGACGATGAAACCCACGTGCAAGTTGTTCTCGAATACTTCCGCGAAGCCACAGGCGCCGATGTCAAGTATTCGTCTTCAGAAAACTATGAGCAGCAGGTGGTTATCGACACACAAGCTGGCAGCCCCGCAAATATTTCCATTCTGCCCCAGCCCGGGCTTATCGCCGATCTCGCAAGCAAGGGTCTGCTCACGCCGCTCAGCGATGCCGACAGGAGCTGGATGGTGGAAAACTATGGTGCAGGCCAATCATGGGTCGACATCGGCACTTCCAAGGACAAGGACGGAAAGCCGCAGTTTTATGGCTTTTCTTACAAGACCGATGTAAAGAGCCTGGTTTGGTATAGTCCGGAAAATTTCAAAGATGCTGGCTATGAAATTCCAAAAACGATGGAAGAACTCATTGCCCTTTCAGACAAGATCGTCGCTGACGGTGGCAAGCCCTGGTGCATCGGCCTGGGTTCAGGTGGCGCCACGGGCTGGCCAGCTACCGACTGGATTGAAGACATCATGCTCCGCACCCAGACCCCAGACGTGTATGACAAGTGGGTCACCAATGAGGTGAAATTCAGCGACCCCGCCGTCACTGGCGCGCTCGACATCTTCGGCTCCTTTGCCAAGAGTGACGCCTATGTGGATGGTGGCGCGGCTGGCGTCGCCTCAACGGATTTCCGCGACAGTCCGAAGGGCCTGTTCTCCACGCCGCCTAAATGCTACATGCATAAACAGGCCTCTTTCATTCCTTCCTTCTTTCCGGAAGGCACCAAAATGGGTGAGGACGCGGACTTCTTCTACTTCCCAACCTATGCTTCCAAGGCTGATCTTGGCAAGCCAGTTCTCGGTGCCGGCACGCTTTTCACCATCACCAAGGACTCGAAAGCCGCGCGCGCCTTCATCGAATTCCTGAAGCTGCCGCTCGCCCATGAGCTCTGGATGGCCGATGGCGGCTTCCTCACACCGCTCAAGTCGGCCAATCCCGCCGCCTATGCCAACGACGCAGCCCGCAAGCAGGGCGACATCATGGCAACTGCGTCAACCTTCCGCTTCGATGGCTCGGACCTGATGCCCGGCAAGATCGGCGCCGGCGCATTCTGGACCGGCATGGTGGATTTCGTCGGCGGCAAATCATCGGCTGACACAGCGGCTGAAATTCAAAAGGCGTGGGACGCTATCAAGTAACTTGGGTTTCTTCCGAGGACTGCAACGACGAAGCTCCGGATCCTAAACCCGGTCCGGAGCCTCGCTCTTTCCGTGCATGAAAAATTTCTGCGGGAGTGGCTCGAATGACAGCGCAAATAATTTATGCCTTTATCACCGTTGTTCTGGGTGTTGGCGGTTGCTTCGGTTATTTTTATGGATCGAACTGGCTTTTGGACCGGATATTCCCGGCCAATGCCAGCAACGATGCCAGCGCCGTCCGCAACCTGAGAATACAGGCCAACACCCGGCCGTGGCTGTTTTTGGGGCCCGCGCTCATTCTTCTCAGCCTCTATTTGATTTTCCCCGTCATCCAGACATTCTGGCTTTCTTTCCATGATCGAGCGGGGAATAAATTTGTAGGCTTTGCGAACTACGCGTGGGCCTTCAGCGACGATGAGTTTCGCCTTTCAATTTTCAACAACATTCTGTGGCTCGCCGTTGTGCCTGCCCTGTGCACACTCATGGGGCTTGTCATTGCCGTGCTGACCGACCGCCTCTGGTGGGGCAACCTGGCCAAGAGCCTCATCTTCATGCCACTCGCCATTTCCTTTGTGGGTGCCAGCGTAATCTGGAAGTTCGTTTATGACTATCGTGGCGAAGGCCAGGAGCAGATCGGCATCCTGAACGCCGTTGTCGGCTATTTCGGCCTCTCTCCGCAGGTGTGGATTGCGCTGCCTTTCTGGAACAATTTCTTTCTGATGGCCATTCTTGTGTGGATTCAAACCGGCTTTGCCACGGTCATTCTCGCTGCGGCACTGCGGGGCATTCCCGAGGACACACTGGAGGCCGCGACTATCGATGGCGCTGGTCCCTTCAAGATATTTTACCGCATCATGGTGCCGCAAATCTACGGCACCATACTTGTGGTATGGACAACAATCACCGTGCTCGTGTTGAAAATCTTCGACATCGTGCTCACCATGACCAACAGCCAGTGGGACACGACCGTACTCGCCAATCTCATGTTTGATTGGATGTTCAGGGGTGGCGGCGATTTTGGCCGGGGTGCGGCCATCGCCATCGTCATCATGGTGGCCGTGCTCCCGATCATGATCTGGAATATCCGCCAGGCCAACAAAGAGCAGGGAGGACACTGAAATGCTGAAGAGCTTCTCCCTCGAACCTTCGCGCATCGCGCTCAACCTCGCTGTGCTGTTCATCATCACCTTGTGGACATTGCCAACAGCCGGCCTGCTGATCAGCTCGCTCCGCGACAAGAATGACATTGCCGCTTCCGGCTGGTGGACGGCGTTGGCAAGCGCTGATCGCAACCAGGTGGGCCGCATGAAAGGCAAGGCGGACCAGGTTGAAAAAGATGGTAAGTTCGTTATTTCGGGCAATCTTTTTGAGGGTCAGGATGCCGTTTCTGGCAAGGTCTCTGCATTTGGCTCCAAGGTGCAAGCCCCAGAGGCAAATGCCGCCGGCTCCACCGTCGATCTCGAAGGTGGCCAGACGCTCAACGTAAATGTCGACGGTTCCTATGTTCTCACTTCGCCAACTGCGTTTGACAATGAACGTGGCAGCCGGGTTTTCTTTATTTCATCCCAGCCGCCGCGCTTCACCACCGAGAATTACGAGACGGTCCTGTTCTCGGAAGGCATTGGCCGGTCCTTTGTCAATTCACTGACGGTGACCATTCCTGCCACCATCATCCCCATCCTTATCGCGGCCTTTGCCGCCTATGCGCTGGCCTGGATGAAGCTGCCCTTCCGTGGCCTGATCATCGCAATCATTGTGGGTCTTCTGGTTGTGCCCCTGCAAATGTCGCTCATTCCGCTGCTCAAGCTCTATAACGCCGCCGGAACCTTCATGGGTGTTCCATCAAAGACCTATCTTGGCATCTGGCTGGCCCATACGGGCTTCGGCCTGCCCTTCGCCATCTATTTGCTGCGCAGCTATATCGCGGGCCTGCCGAAAGACCTGATTGAATCGGCGCAAATCGATGGCGCCAATGATTTCAAGATATTCCGCCGCATCGTGCTGCCGCTGACATTCCCGGCGCTTGCGTCATTCGCCATATTCCAGTTCCTCTGGGTGTGGAACGATCTGCTCGTGGCCATCGTGTTTCTCGGCAGCGGACCTGACCAGTTGGTGTTGACGGGCAAGCTCAACGCCCTGCTGGGTTCGCGCGGCGGCAATTGGGAAATTCTCACCGCTTCCGCCTTTGTCACCATCATCGTTCCACTCACCGTATTCTTCTCACTGCAACGCTACTTCGTGCGCGGCCTGCTCGCCGGCTCGGTCAAGGGAGGCTAATCATGGCTGATATCAAGCTCACCAATCTCAACAAATCCTATGGCGCCGTTCAAATCCTGAAGGACATCAACCTGGACATCAAGTCCGGCGAGTTCATGGTGTTTGTGGGCCCCTCGGGCTGCGGCAAGTCAACCTTGCTGCGCTCCATCTCGGGCCTCGACAGCGTCACCTCGGGGACGCTTGAAATTGATCATGCGGTTGTCAATGAGGTGCCGCCGTCAAAGCGCGGCATCGCCATGGTGTTCCAGTCCTACGCTCTTTACCCGCACATGAGCGTTTTTGAGAACATCGGCTTTGCGCTGGAAAACCAAGGCCTCAGCCGCGCCGAGATAAAGAAGAAGGTTGAGGCCGTCGGCGAAATGCTGCAGCTCACCTCCTATCTCACGCGGTTGCCGAAGGCCCTGTCTGGTGGCCAGCGCCAGCGCGTCGCCATCGGGCGCGCCATCGTTCGCGGCGCGAAAGTGTTCCTGTTCGATGAGCCTTTGTCGAACCTGGATGCCGCATTGCGGGTTCAAATGCGCATGGAGATCGCCAAGCTGAAGCGCGACTTGCCGAATACCACCATGATTTATGTGACGCATGATCAGGTTGAGGCCATGACCATGGCCGACCGCATTGTGGTCCTCAAGGCCGGCGTGGTGCAGCAGGTGGGTACACCCATGGAACTCTATGAGAGGCCCAACAGTGTCTTCGTGGCGGGCTTTATTGGCTCGCCAAAAATGAACTTCATAGCGGGCACGCCGGCAAAGGGCCTCAAGGCCAAAACCATTGGTGTGCGGCCCGAACACTTTGAGTTTTCGACCGCCAAAACCGACATCGCGGGCACGGTAGACTATACGGAAATTCTCGGCAGTGACAGCTTCCTCTATGTCACAACACCCTCTGGCATGTTGACCGTGCGCCAGCCCGGACGCACTGAAATCAAAACCGGCCAGAAACTGAACTTGAAACCAATAGCCCAGCATGTGCACCGCTTTGGTGACGACGACATGCGCCTCGCAAACTGACCAGGACACAAGACCATGACGATCCGCACTTTGATATGGCATGAACATCGCCACGAAAAATCCAATAAACTGGTCGCCTCACTCTATCCGCAAGGCATGCACGGCGCCTTGAAGAAGGCCTATGACGGCGACCGGGAATTTGTTGTCGACACGGCATTGCTGGATGACGATGCCGAACATGGCCTCAGCGTCAAACGCCTGGCCGAGACCGACGTATTATTGTGGTGGGGTCATGTGGCCCACGGCGAAGTGAAGGACGAGATCGTCGAGCGCGTCGCCAAACGGGTCTGGGAAGGCATGGGGCTCATCGTCCTGCACTCCGGCCATTTCTCCAAAATCTTCAAGCGGCTCATGGGAACGCCCTGCGCCTTGAAGTGGCGCGAGGCGGGCGAGAATGAACGCGTTTGGATCACCAACCGAAACCACCCCATCGCCGCTGGCCTCCCTGAATGCATCGAGATTGAGCACGAGGAAATGTATGGCGAGCCCTTCTCAATTCCGGAGCCGATGGAAACCTTGATGATTTCATGGTTCGAAGGCGGCGAAGTGTTCCGCTCCGGTGTCACCTACCAGCGCGGGGCTGGAAAGATTTTTTATTTCCGCCCCGGCCATGAAGCCTATCCCACCTTCCACAACACGCAAGTGCTGCAAGTGATCAGGAACGCCACCCGCTGGGCCTTTAATCCGGCTGCGGCGTGGACAGGCGTTCACGATGCCCCCAACGTGCCCCACGACAAGGCGCCCGTGCCGCTTGAAGTGAAGGGGCCGCGCCTGCACCAAGATGGCGAGGCGGGATACAGATAATGGGCAAGCCCCGCATTCTCATCCTCGGCACCGGCGGCATGGCGAACCAGCATGTCAATTTGCTGCGCGATGACAGCCGCGTTGAAATCGCCGCCGCCGCCGATGTTGACTTGGGCCGCGCCAAGGATTTCGCCGCCAGGCACACTATCGCCAATGCCTTCGGCTCCCTTGATGATGCCATCACGTGGGGCGAATTCGACGCAGTGATGAATGTGACCCCCGACAGCATTCATTATCCAACCACGATGAAACTCCTGGCGGCGGGCAGGCATGTCTTGTGTGAGAAGCCGTTGGCCGAAAACTTCGCGCTGGCCGATGAAATGGCAGCGGTCGCGGACAAGGCAGGCCTCGTCAACATGGTGAACCTGAGCTACCGCAATGTGGCCGCCGTTTCCACCGCCCGTGACCTGATAGCTGCCGGCGAGATCGGCGAGGTGCGCCATGTCGAAGCGAGCTATCGGCAGAGCTGGCTGGTGGCCAACAACTGGGGCGATTGGAAAACCGATCCCAAATGGCTGTGGCGCCTCTCGGAAAAACATGGCTCCAAGGGCGTCCTGGGTGACGTTGGCATTCACATTCTGGATTTCACCACGCTGGCCATCGGCATGATGCCTGTTTCCGTGCAGGCCCGCCTCAAAACCTTTCACAAGGCGGAGGGCGACAGGATTGGCGAATATTCCCTCGATGCCAATGACAGCGCCACCATGAACGTGGAGTTTTCCAATGGGGCCCTGGGTGTCATTCACGCCAGCCGCTTCATGACGGGCTATGCCAATGATCTGAAGCTCGCCGTGTTTGGCACCAAGGGTGGACTGGAGCTTCATCACGCCATGGATTCAACCCAGCTCAGTGTTTGCTCAGGTGCTGATGTTCACAACCAGGCGTGGCGGAAGATCGCTGCAGCGCCGGTTGAAACCAATCACCGCAGGTTCGTGACGGCGCTCATCGACGGAAAGCCCGGCGAGCCATCCTTCCGGCGCGGGGCTGATCTGCAAAAGGTTCTCGATCTCTGTCAAACCCCAGAAGCAGGTGGCGCAACCCGCGTGCGTTAGTCTATAGGACGCGCGCACATGATAAATCTCCGGACACCGCGCGCCGCGCTCATGATGGTCTTCTCAGCCTTTGGCGCAACCGTTGGCTGTTGGGCGGGATCTATTCCACAGGTGATGACTGCCGCCAGCATTGACAGCTTCAATCTCGGCATAGCCCTCACGCTGTCCAGTCTGGCAGGTGTGATCGCCATGGCGTTGGGCGGAATTATCGGTCGCAGGTTCTCAAATCGGGCTGTCATGCTGGCCATCATTCCCGTTCTGGCCCTCAATATTGTGCTGCTGCTTGTTGCCGCCTCCCCCTGGGTATTCTTTGCCAGCCTCACCGCTTTTGGCGCAACTCTCGGTTTCCTTGACATGGCCATGAACGCCGAAGCCAGCGCCATAGAGCATGATTTGGGCAGGCCCATATTCACCACCTTCCATGCTTTCGTTTCAATTGCCATTGCGTTGCTTGCGATAGCTTCGAGTTTTATTTCCACAATGGTGGCCCCCTTTGCCGCCAGCTGCCTGGGCGTTGTGATACTGGCGATTGCGTGGGTTATGGTCCACGACCTTGTGCCGCACCGCCTGATTACCGCGGGCAAGGCTGGCGGACTTTCCAATTTGCCGTCAAAACTTCCCCTTGTCCTCATCGGCATGGCCGTGGGGTTGGTCGTGACGGCTGAAACGTCAACCCTGTTTTGGTCGGCGAAATTGCTGAATGAGCAAGCCCCGGCTTTGGCTTCGATCGCGGGCCTCGGCATTGCGTTCTATGGAAGCTGCAACGCCCTCGTCCGGTTCATGGGCGACAGCCTCCGGGCCAAATTCAATGATATGCCGCTCATGCTGGCCTCGCTTGCCGTGGCGACGGTTGGTTTCGCGACGCTCGGGCTTTCGGGTTCCTTCGCCGTGAACGTGATCGCCTTCGCCCTGGTTGGCTTTGGCCTGGCCATCCTCTTTCCCAGCCTGTTCAACATGGCGGCGGCCCAGGTGCCGGCCAACCGTGGCGCAAGCCTGGGCTTTGTGTCCCTCATCGCAGGCCCGCCCCGCGTGCTCGCCCCCTGGGCCTTCGGCTGGATCGCCACCGGTCACTCAATGAGCTTCGCCTTCGGCCTCTGCGCCCTGCTGCTCGCCGTAGCCTTCGCGCTGGTGGTAGGCCTGCGCAGCCTCACGCACGTTGCCCGCGCAAAAACCGCTTGACATTTAACCATATGGATAAATAATATCCCCCAGGCAAAACCTGGGAGAATGATCATGCTGGAACCTCGCATTGTGTCACATGCCGAATGGCTCGCCTCGCGCAAGACCCTGCTCGCCGAAGAAAAGGCCTTCACCAAAGCCCGTGACGAGCTCTCCGCCAAGCGCCGCGAAATGCCCTGGGTGAAGGTTGAAACGGACTACGCTTTCACTGGTCCCAAGGGCAAGGAAACGCTTGCCGATCTATTCGAAGGCCGCAGCCAGCTCATCATCTATCATTTCATGTATGGTTCCGATTGGGAGCAGGGCTGCAAGAGCTGTTCCTTCTGGGCTGACAATTTCAACGACATCATTGTGCATCTCAACCAGCGCGACGTCAGCATGGTTGCCATCTCAACAGCGCCTCTCGCCACACTCCAGGCCTTCGCCAAGCGCATGGGATGGAATTTCAAATGGCTGTCATCCGGCGGCTCAACTTTTAACCAGGACTTCGGCGTATCCCCGGCGCCAGGCAAAACGCTGGACTACAACTACGGCACAGCCATCAGGGAAATGACAGAAATGCCGGGCATCAGCGTATTCGCCAGGGACACGGCGGGAGCCATCCACCACACCTATTCCACCTATGGCCGTGGTCTCGATATGCTAAACGGCGCCTATCACCTGCTCGACCTCGTGCCCAAGGGCCGCGATGAAGCGGGATTGCCCTTCACCATGAGCTGGCTGAAGCACCGCGACAGCTATTGAAGCACCGGGGATAGCCTTGTAAACGCTGCCTGAGGCAGGGAGCGTGGAGCATGAAAGCAAAAATAAAATGGCTGGACGGCAGGGCCTTTGTGGGCGAGTCGGGCTCCGGCCACGCGGTGGTGATGGATGGCGCGCCTGAATCCGGCGGCCGCAACATCGGCGTTCGCCCCATGGAAATGCTGCTGCTGGGATTGGGCGGTTGCACGGCTTTTGATGTGGTGATGATCTTGGAAAAGGGCCGCGAAAAAATCACGTCTTGCGAGGTGGAACTCGAGGCCGGGCGGGCGGATACGGAACCCAAGGTCTTCACCCACGTCAAACTCATCTACAAGCTGAAGGGCAAGAACCTGAAGCCTGCAAGCGTCGAGCGCGCCATCAAGCTCTCCGAAGAAAAATACTGCTCCGCCACCGCCATGTTCGCCAAGACAGCGAGGATTGAACATGAGTGGAGCGTGGAGGAAGCGTAAAAATCAGATTCCCGCTGTCAATGGGCATTGAGTCTGATAATCACAACAAGCCCGCCAATGCCTCCCGCAAACCCTCCGGCGAGGTGAAGTGGTGGGCCATCATGCCGACCGCCTCGGCGCCTTTCACATTGGCCGCGCTGTCGTCAATGAACAGGCAATCCTTCGCAGTCAATCCATTGCGCTCCAGCAGCAACCGGTAAATCACCGGGTCGGGCTTGATCAGCTTCTCATCGCCTGAAACGACGATATCGCGAAAACTGTTCAAAAACGCAAACCGGTCCTTCGTCTCGCGGAACTTGTCGCCGTTCCAGTTGGTGATGGCGTAGACGGGAACTTCCCGCGCCACCAATTCTTCCAGTATTGCGACCGTCCCGTCGATAGCGTGGGGCAGTGTCTCGTGCCAGCGCGTGTCATAAGCCGCGATCGCTTCGGCGTGACCCGGGAACTTTGCCGCCCGCTCGACAACCGCATCAGAAAACTTTCGGCCACGGTCCTGTTCAAGATTCCACTCGTGATTGCAGACATGGGCTAGGAACCACTCCATCTCCGCTTCGTCGTCAAAATACTGCGTGAACAGAAAGCGCGGATCCCAGCGCAAGAGGACATTGCCGATGTCGAAAACGATGTTCATCAGCTGGCTTCAGCCATGGCTCCGGCTTCCGCCAAATTCACCGACACCAGTTGTGATACGCCGCGTTCCATCATGGTGACGCCGAAAAGCCGGTGCATGCGCGACATGGTGAGCTCGTGGTGGGTGATGATGAGAAAGCGGGTTTCCGTGCGTTCCAGCATGGCGTCGAGCAGGTTGCAGAAGCGCTCCACATTGTGGTCATCGAGCGGCGCGTCAACTTCGTCGAGCACGCAGATGGGCGAGGGATTGGTGAGGAACACAGCGAATATCAGTGCGAGCGCCGTGAGCGTCTGCTCGCCGCCGGACAGCAGCGACAGCACCGTGGGCTTCTTCCCCGGCGGATGGGCCAGGATCTCAAGGCCAGCCTCCAGCGGATCATCGGACTCAATCAATTGCAATTCCGCCTTGCCGCCGCCAAACAATGTAGTGAACAACTCGCCGAATTTCTCATTCACCGTGGTGAAAGCATCAAGCAAACGCTGGCGGCCCTCGCGGTTCAGGCTGGAAATGCCGCCGCGCAGCTTGTTGATGGCCTGCACCAGGTCATCGCGTTCCTTGATCAGGGTGCCGAGCTGCGCGGCCACGGCTTCCGCCTCTTCATCGGCGCGAAGATTGACGGCGCCGAGCCGCTCGCGGTCCTCGCGCAAATCCTGCAGCTTGCGTTCAATCACGTCGCTGGCTTCGATTTTTCCGGGATCAATCCCCGCTTGCGCGATGATTTCTGCGGGCGCGCATTGCAGGGATTCGGAAATGCGCTGTTCGCAGCGCTCAAGGCGCTGCTGCGACGCATCAAGCCTAGCGCCGAGGCGCGCATGGTCCTCGCGCCAAGTGGTGGCCAATTCCTGGGCTTCCCGCAAGACCTGGTCGGCGGCGCGAACTTCATTCTCGCCAACCGCCAAGGCATCGGCGGCCTGCTTGCGCTCGATTTCAGCCTGCTGCAGCGTGTTCATCAGCCGGTGGCGCTTGTCCGCCAGGATTTGCGGCATGCCGGCAAGTTCCGTGATGCCGGCGCGGGTTTCTTCAGCCCGGCTGGTCAAATGCTCAATCTGGGCGGCGGCGCGCTTGGCCCGCTCGCCCCATTGGGTGCTTTCAGCCTCAATGAATTGAATGCGATCAGCCCGCGCCTTGGCTTCCCGCTCCAGCCCGTCATGCTTGGCGCGGGCTTCCGCGTAGGCCGCCCGTTCGCGGTTTACGCTGTCGCGCAAAGCGGCAACCGCTTGCGTCAACCCGTCAACGGCGGGCATCGCCTGAATCTCGGCCTGCGCCGCGGCAAACGCGCCGCGCATTTCGTCC
This sequence comes from Rhodobiaceae bacterium, assembly GCA_009885825.1. GTDB lineage: Bacteria > Pseudomonadota > Alphaproteobacteria > Rhizobiales > Aestuariivirgaceae > Aestuariivirga. The sequence continues at coordinate 100,964 of VFJY01000050.1, forward strand.
AGCGACTGGCCGACGCGCCGCAGCGCTTCATCAAGAGCACTTGTCTGCGCCAGCCGCTCGGCCGCCTGCCGCTCATGCCTGGCCAGGGACTGTCTTGCGACTTCCACGGCGGCGGTTGCGGCGCGCCAGGATTCGCGCTTCTCCCGTTCGCCGCGCGCACCGGTTTCAACAGCGCTCTTGGCGGCCTCGAATGTCGCGCGCGCCTGATCCGAAAGCCGCGCCGCGTCCTGCATTTCAACTTCAAGCAGCGTCAGCCGGTTGCGTTCAGCGAGCCGCTTGGCTGCGGCACTTGGCGCATCAGCCGCCGACGTATAGCCATCCCAGCGCCACACATCGCCCTCGCGCGAAACCAGCCGCTGCCCCGGCCTGAGTTGCGCCTGCAGGACTGGGCCCAATGATTTTGAAATGACGCCAATATGCGAAAGCCTGCGCGTCAAGGCCTGCGGAGCCTGCACAAAATTGGCCAGCGGCTGGGCGTCTCTCGGTAGCGTCAAGGGGCTGTCCAGGGGGGGAAGCCCGCGCCAGTGGGTGGGCGCTCCCTCGTCCGATGACGCGTCCATGTCATCGCCCAGGGCCGCGCCGAGCGCTGCTTCGAAGCCGCGCTCGACCCTGATCTGGTCAACCAGCGATGGCCACAGCGCATCGCTGCTGGCCTTCAGAAAATTCGTCAGTGTGCGGACTTCCGTCTGCAGGCGGTCGGCCTTGCGCCGCGCCTCGTCATGGGCTTGCCGCGTTTCGGTTTCCACCATGCGCGCGAAGCGCAGCGAAACCTCCGCCTCATTGGCGGCAGTTTCGTTGGTGGCGACAACGCCGACCGCTGTTTCAACAGCGGCGGCAAGGGTGGGGCCGTCGCCGGCGTTGCCCATTTGCGCCAAAAGCTGCTGGCGCTTGCTATTTGTTTCAGCCTCGTCCCGCTCAAGCCTTGCGATACGCTGCTTCTGGTCTTCGATGCTGCGCGACAGGGCGCCGCGCCGCGCGTTGAGCTCCGACAATCTGGCGCCCGCCTGGTCGGCGGCTTCCTGGGCCTCGGCCAGGGCGCTCGCCGCGCTCTGCAGGGCAAGGGCGGCGGCGGCGCGAAGCTCGCCGTCATTACCGAGGGCGGCTTTAAGCGCCGTGTCTTCCTCAACCAGCCGCGCAATCACGCCATCCGTATCGCCCAGCGTGTCCCGCTCGCGGGTCAAGTCCGCTGAAGCCTGGGCCAGGAGCTGGTCCAGCTCCTTGCGCCGCGCCTCAACCCGGCGCTCTTCTTCATCCAGATTATTGCGTTCAAGGCCAACCCGCTGCAAAACCGCCGCGCGAATAGTTTCCTGTTCGCGCAGCGCCGGCAGTTTTTCGCCGAGTTCATCGCGCGCCCTGAGCTTTTCCGAGGCGGCCCGGATATGCTCCGCCAGAACCCGTGTGGCATCATCGAGGGCAGCCCGGTCCTTTTCAGCAGCTTCCGCCGCATCCCTCCACGCCACATAAAGGCCAGCCGCTTCCAACCTTCTGATTTCCGCCGACACCAGCTTGTATTTCTGCGCCTGCCTGGCCTGCCGCTTCAGGCTGTTCAGCTGACTCTCCAGCTGGGAAGTCACGTCCTCAAGCCGGACCAGATTGGCCTCGGCCCCCTTGAGCTTGAGCTCAGCCTCATGGCGGCGCGTGTGCAGGCCCGTAATGCCTGCGGCTTCTTCCAGGATCAGGCGCCGGGCCTGGGGCTTGGCATTGATAATCTCGCCGATCTGCCCCTGCCGCACCAGGGACGGAGACCTGGCGCCGGTCGATGCATCGGCGAACAGCAATTGCACGTCGCGCGCCCGCACGTCACGGCCATTGATGCGGTAGGCCGAGCCCGCCTCGCGCTCAATCCGCCGGGAGATTTCCAGCACTTCGCTGTCATTGTGCTGCGGCGGCGCCGTGCGGTCGTCATTCGACATCGTCACCATGACTTCCGCCATGTTGCGCGAGGGCCTGGCGGTGGTGCCGGAGAAAATCACATCGTCCATGCCGGAGCCCCGCATGGACTTGTAGGAGCTTTCACCCATCACCCAGCGAAGCGCTTCAAGCAGGTTGGACTTGCCGCAGCCATTGGGGCCGACAACGCCCGTCAGACCCGGCTCGATCAAAAAATCCGTGGGCTCAACAAACGACTTGAATCCGGATAGCCTTAGCCGCGTGAATTTCATTTTGCCCCAACCCCGTGACACGTCTCAAACCAGAAGCGGATCAATCAATTTCCGCATGGCCTCGATTGAGGTGTCGCCCTTGTATTTCTCGCCGTTGATGAAAAATGTGGGAATGCTGTCCACCCCAAAGCCTTCAGCCTTCTTGCGCACCTCCAGAACCTGCTTGGCAATGGCTTCATTCTTCATGCAGGCGTCGAATTCCGCCGTCGTGAAGCCCGCCTGCTGGGCAATTTTGCCAAGACCTTCCAGCGGATTTTGCGTCCATTCCGGTTGGGTCAAAAAGAAAACATCGATCAGCGGGAAGTATTTTTCCTTGGGCGCGCAGCGCGCCAGCATGAAGGCCGCGAGAGCCGCGTCATTGTGCGGAAACTCGCGCATGATAAAACGGATCTTGCCCGTATCGATGTATTCTTTTTTCAGCGCGATGAAGGTTTCATTGTAAAACGCCGCGCAATGGGGACAGGTGGCCGAAGCGTATTCAATCACGGTGACTTTGGCCGTGTCCGGCCCCAGCACCATTTCCCCATAGGCCGGCGCATCATTCAGCCCGGTCAAATCCACAGCGAGGGCATGCGGCGATGCGAGCGCCAGCCCCGCCAATGCCACCGAACCAAAAACTACCTTGCGTTTGCTGAGTGAGTCCATGAAAATTACCTACTAGATGTTTGATGTTGGGACCAATTGATTATTCGCCTTGTGGAGAACCCGGTTTTCTGCCGAGGGCTGCCGCCCCAAGCCGCAGCAGCGATTGCCGCAAATTCTCATCCGCGATGGAACTGAGGCGCATGACCAACGCTTCTCCGGTTTCATCATCCAAGGTATTAGCTTGTTTCTTCAAAGGCTTAAGCTTGGTGAGATGGGATTGTGTGATCTTGACTGAAGTCACCGCGCCATAGCCATAGAACTGGTTGATGCGCTCGATGATGTGATGCGCCTGATGCTGGAGATCCAGGCTGCGGCCAGGTTCAGCGCGAATGTGGAGTGTGCCGCCAAGCTTTTGATCGGCTTCGCCTGCGCCGCGGGGCCACTTGATTCGCTCCGGTTCGCAATACTGCGACAGGCCTTGCCCTACAATTTCCGGCCAGCGCGCGATAAGCTCCCCATAGGCAAAACCATAGCGCGCAAAGCTCGCCTTCGTGAGTTTTTCAAAATGCTTGTCCAAGCGTTCCATGTAAAGTCTATATAACGCCGAATTAACGATAGGGAAGAGTTGAACGAAGACCATGGCGGAACAAGGGCTTCACGGTGATTTGGCGGAAAAACTTCTGGACTGGTATGATGCCCATGCCCGCGTCCTGCCATGGCGGGCAAAGCCGGGCGTCTTGCCCGATCCCTATCATGTGTGGCTCTCCGAGATCATGTTGCAGCAAACCACCGTGGCGGCGGTGCGCGATTATTACATCAAATTTTTGAAGCTATGGCCCGCTATTGAGGATTTGGCTGCGGCGAGCCAGGATGATGCGCTGCGCGCCTGGGCGGGCCTTGGCTATTACGCCCGCGCCCGCAATCTCCATGCCTGCGCCAAGGTGATCATGCGTGATTGGAACGGCAAGTTCCCTTCGACCGAAGCGGAACTCCGGACCCTTCCCGGCATCGGCCCCTATACGTCGGCCGCCATCGCCAGCATTGCCTTTGACCGGCCTCATGCGGCTGTCGATGGCAATGTTGAGCGTGTCATAGCGCGGCTCTATGCCATCAAGACACCGCTTCCCGCCGCCAAGCCCGAGATCAAGGAAAGAACCCAAAGCCTGGTGCCGCCAAAACGCGCCGGAGATTTCGCCCAGGCGCTCATGGACCTGGGAGCAACCATTTGCACCCCGCGCGTGACCAATTGCCAAATCTGTCCGTGGACTGAGCATTGCGGGGGCCGGAAGGCTGGCGTCGCAGAAAGCCTGCCGCGCAAACTGCCCAGGCTAAAAATTCCCACGCGACATGGCATAGCCTTCTGGGTGGAGCGCGAAGATGGGTTTGTTCTTCTGCGCCGCCGCCCACAAAAGGGCCTCTTGGGCGGCATGATGGAAATCCCCTCGACCGATTGGGGAGCGAAGCCTCCGCGCGATGTGAGGCCACCCATCGATGCCAAATGGAAAAAACAAAAAATCCAGATCGAACACACCTTCACCCATTTTCATTTGAAGCTCAGTGTGTGGACGACTGTGAGTTCCCAGTTGCCCGACGGCGACTACAGCTGGGTTCACAAGAATGATCTGGAGCGCGAAGCTTTGCCATCGGTGATGCGAAAAATTGTCGCTCTACTAATGGGTTAGGAGATTGCCAGTCTTCGATGTGCTTTCTCAACAATTATGTCAGGAAATCTGCTGGCGTATTTTGCCACGATATATTCACCTGTTAATTCAGGAAGTCCAATTTTCACGAGCGCCTGAAAGCCCTCGGTTTCCTTATCCATATCAGTCCATTCAATCAATGATTGCAGGACTCCCTTATTTTTTATTTTGCGTCGGGTGTAGGCTGCTTTGACATTCTTGCCGTTGTGTTTCTCAAACAAATAGTTTTCGTACGCTGCAATCCCCTCCCACATTTCGCGCACAATGGGATCATCAGGATTGTCGTGAGGTGCACCTTCTATTTCACAAAACCGTTTAAGTACTTGGCGGTAGATATCCGTCATTCCACCTTCCTTCGCACGCTTCATCACAATTTGGCACTGCCCTGGTGTGGTAAGTTTGTTCAAGTCGTAAAGTTTGGGAGGTGGTTTTTTCTGATCTTCCCTGTTCATAATTTACCGCCGCCCGCCAATCTCGTCGATATGGGCCAGCATGTCGGCAGGGTCATCGAACACGCGGTAGGCGCCTGAACGCTGGAGTTCATCCGTGCCATAGCCACCCGACAGAAACCCAATGCCCAGCGCCCGCGCCCTTTGCGCGGACAGCATGTCCCAGATGCTGTCGCCCACGACGCAGGCCGTCTCGATTTCAATGCCCAGCTTTTCGGCGGCCGCCAGAAACAAATCCGGATCAGGCTTGGCATAGGCCACCAAATCACGCGTCACCACCGGCACCTTGTCGGCATCAACGCCCAGAATTTTCAACACAGGCCCGGCTGTAGCCATCCGCCCCGACGTTGCAATGGCCCATGGAATATAATTGTCCGTCAGATATTTCAGCAGCTCACGGGCGCCGGGCAAGGCCTTCGTATTGGAGGAGTGCGCATTGTAATGGGCCGCGTGATGGGACCGCATCCGGGCCAGCGCCTCGTCGCTGAATTCAAGCCCGGTTTCGCGGGCAAGTGCGCGCGTGAACAGGCCGCCCGACATGCCAATGCGGCGGTGAATGCGCCAGATCGACACTTCGATCCCTTCCTTTTGAAGTGCGTCGTGCCAGGCCAGCACATGATCATAGACGCTATCCACAAGCGTGCCGTCGAGGTCAAAGAGAAATGACGTGGGTTGGCGGGCCTTCATGGGCGGTGCTCCAGTTTTATCTGGACCTACTGCCTCAATCTCCACCTGGCAAGAAGCTTATGCAGCCGATCCCAATTCAGCGCGCACTTGCTGGCGCAATACGTCGATTGGAACCAGGTTGTTGCCCTTCCTGACATGCCAGAATGTCCAGCCATTGCAGGCTTCAGCGCCTTGCACATAGGCGCCGATCTTGTGGATGGAGCCGCTGTTGTCCTTGCAGGCGATGGAGCCATCCGCGCGGATGCGGGCCGCCACGCGGGCCGTTGGATCCAGCAGCGTATCGCCGGCCTTCACAAGTCCACGTTCAATCAGGGTTCCAAAGGGAATGCGGGGTTCGGCCCGTTTTGCAGTTGTGGTTTTAAGGGCTTCATCGGAAAGCTGGTCGGTTGCCTTGATGCGCTCAAGGGCGGACTTGGCGTAGTATTCTTCCCGTTCGATGCCAATGAACACACGGCCCAGTTGTTTGGCGGCAGCACCCGTTGTTCCGGTTCCAAAAAAGGGATCAAGCACGACATCTCCCGGGTTGGTTGAAGACAGCAGCACGCGGTGCAGCAGCGCTTCGGGTTTTTGTGTTGGATGAAGCTTGTCGCCATCGCTGTTTTTCAACCGCTCGCCGCCGGTGCATAGCGGCAGCGTCCAGTCCGACCGCATCTGCGAATCGTCATTGAAAACTTTCATGGCTTCATAGTGGAATGTATATTTGGAAGTTGCGCTCTTGCCAGCCCAGATCATCGTCTCATGCGCATTGGTGAAGCGGCGGCCGCGAAAATTGGGCATGGGATTTGTCTTGCGCCATACCACATCATTCAGAATCCAGTAGCCCAGATCCTGCAGGATGGAGCCGACGCGGAAAATATTGTGATAGGACCCAATCACCCACAGAGCGCCATTGGGCTTGAGTGCGCGGCGGCATTCCGACAGCCATGCCTTGGTGAAAGTGTCATAGTCGGCAAAGCTTGCGAACTTGTCCCAATGATCATTGACCGCATCGACCTTGCTTTGGTCGGGCCTGGTCAAATCTCCGGCGAGCTGCAGATTATAGGGTGGATCGGCGAACACCAGATCAACCGAGCCGGAGGGAATCTTTTTAAGTTCGCTCAGGCAATCACCAACCAGCACGCGATTGTGCAGCGGTCTTATATCCGGTTTGGTTTCGAAGCCCATGATCCGCCCAGCTCAACTCACTCAGATGAATGGTATGAATCTTTGCGGAGTCCCCGTGAATCGAATTCAGTGAAAATGGTTAACGGCCAAATAACTTGGCGATGGGCGCGAAGCTTTTGCGATGGTGAATGCAGGCGCCGGCGCGTTGCAAAGCCGCATGGTGGGCCGCCGTTCCATAGCCCTTGTGGCGGGCAAAACCATAGGCAGGAAATTCCCGGTCAAGCTTGATCATGATGCGGTCGCGCGTGACCTTTGCAATGATCGAGGCCGCCGCAATCGAAAGCGAACGGGCATCGCCGGAGACAATTGTTTGACCCGGGCATGAAAGCGTGGGAGCGCGGTTGCCATCCACCAGCGCAAAATCCGGCGTGCAAGGAAGTCCGCGAACGGCCTCCGCCATCGCCCACAATGTGGCGGCCAAAATATTATCCCGGTCAATGCGGGACTCATCGCCGATGCCGACGCCTACTTTGGCCGATGACACAATCTCATCGAACAACATTTTCCGCTTTGCTTCATTCAGCTTCTTGGAATCATTGAGGCCGCGAGGAATATTCTGCGGGTCCAGAACAACAGCGGCAGCCACCACCGGCCCCGCCCAAGGCCCGCGCCCCGCTTCATCGATTCCACAGACGATTCCATAGCCTCGATCAAGGGCATCCAATTCGTATGAGAAATCCGGCCTTGCCATTGAGCTGCAATGCAACGTCACTCAAAATTGGTCAAGTGCCAATTGGCCTGGCCATAATGTCATTGATGTCGCCAAAAGAAATGGCGGAATCGGCGAAAGTAAATTTACCCTGGCTGAGAATTTCCTCAGCCCCGCGTAACATGGCGCCATAGGCAGCGCGCGCCAGGGTAGCACCAACGCTAATGCGTTTGACACCCAGTTCGGCAAGATCATGCACCGAAAGCCCAACCCCTTTCATCTCCATAACCACATTCACGGGCTTGTTCAGCGATGACGTAACAGCTCTGATATTTTCAGCAGTCCTAAGGTCCGGCGCGAAGAGAACATCGGCCCCAGCCATCTCAAAAGCCTGCAACCGTTTGATTGTATCCTTGATATCTGCAATGCCATGCACAAAATTCTCGGCTCGCGCCGTGAGCACGAAAGGGAAGGGCAGCTTGCGCACCGCTTCAACGGCGGCGGCCACGCGCTCGGTTGCAAGGCCGAAATCGAAAATTGGCGACCCTGGCCGCCCGGTTGCATCCTCAATGGAGCCGCCAACAAGTCCTGCTTCCGCAGCCTTGGCGATCGTAAGCGCGCAAGATTCCGGTGTTTCCCCGTAGCCATTTTCCAGGTCGACTGAAACCGGCAGCCTCGAAGCTCTATCTATTGTCACCGCATTGGCCAGCGCCTCCTCCCGCAAAACTGCATTCGCGCCATCGGGCCTGCCAAGAGAAAACGCAAGCCCGGCGCTGGTGGTCGCCAGCGCCCTGAAGCCGAGGTTCTCCAGCAACCGGGCACTGCCCGCATCCCAAGGGTTTGGAATGACAAAGGCGCCCGGTTCTTCATGAAGCCGCTTGAAGGTCAAAGCCTTTTGCAGTTGATCCAAAATCACGCCTCCCAATTCAAATCAGCCGCAACTGCTCGCCGGGCTGCGGCGGAACCTGAAACAAATCACCCGCAAGCTTGACACGATTCTTGTTGATGCCAAACCGTTCGCAACTCATCTGGAAACGCCGGCCAATGGTCCATGCATAGGGGCCAGTGCCAGACATGCGCTTGCCAAAAGTCGAATCATTCTCGTTTCCATCCCGGACCGATCTGACCAGTGACATGACCTTGGCGGCCCGGTCCGGCATTTCGGCATTCAGCCACTCGCGGAAAATGTCTTTAACTTCGAGCGGCAGGCGCAGCATTGTATAGCCCGCCTCTCTAACGCCAGCAGTCGCAGCAGATTTCAAAATGGCCTCAATTTCCATGTCATTCACGGCAGGAATAACCGGCCCCATCATGACAACAGTGGGCACCCTTGCAGCCGACAAAATACGAAGAGCCCCGAGACGCTTTGCAGGGGTTGATGCTCGAGGCTCCATGGCGCGCGCCAATTTCCCATCCAGTGTAGTGAGTGAAATCGCAACTTTCACCAGCCCGCGCTCTGCCAGCAATGTCAAAATATCCAAATCCCGCAATACCAACGCCGATTTGGTGACAATTCCAACCGGATGATTGAATTCCAACAAGACTTCCAGAATCTGCCGTGTAATCCGGTAAGTCCGCTCAATCGGCTGATAAGGATCCGTATTGGAACCCAGCGCCAGAGTGCGGGCCACATAATTGGGCGCGGTTAATTCCTCCCGAAGAAGCGCCGCCGCGTTCGGCTTTATGAAAAGCTTGCTCTCGAAATCCAGCCCAGGCGATAATCCCATGTAAGCGTGCGTGGGCCTCGCGTAACAATAAACACAGCCATGTTCGCAGCCGCGATAGGGATTGATCGACCGGTCAAAGGAAATATCCGGTGATTGGTTGCGCGCGATAATAGTCTTGGATAATTCTTCAAAAACTGTCGTCTTGAGGGGAGGCAATTCCGCCAGCGAATCCCAGCCATCATCAAAAAACGCCGCACCGTTCTTCTCAAATCGCCCCTTGAGATTGTTTCTCGCACCCCGCCCCCGCAATTGCTGCGGCAGAGCCGTGACTGCGGACTCAAATCCGACCGAAGGTCTCGTATCAAGAAGCGTTGGCACGATTTCCGTCTAACACAATTCAAAGAACATAACAAGAACAAACTTGCGGAAGCCCACGAACACCGCCATGAGTAGCCGCCATGAAATCCAAAACCCTGATGCTGGGCCTCGCCGCTCCCCTGTTTTGGGGAACGGGCCTGACACTTGCCAAACCGGCAGTCACCCACTTTCCACCGCTTTTCATGATGCTGTTGGTCTATGGCGGCATAGCGCTGGCCATGGCCCTGACGGTGCGGGAGAAAATCAAAACACCTTGGAAATCCGTTCAGTTGATCGCAGCCTTCGCCGTCACAATCCAGGGCGCATTCCTGTTCTGGGGCTTGCGGGGCGTGGAGGCGACAACAGCCAATCTGGTTTTGCAAACCCAGGTTCCCATGGCAGTCCTGCTGGGCTGGATGATGACAGGGGAAGCCTTGAACGCCCGCAAGCTGATAGGCATGGCGGTAGCACTTGTTGGCGTTGCCATCGTCATCGGCTTGCCCGAACAACGCCCGCCGATGTTTCCCGTAGCTCTCATCATAGTGGGCGCATTCTTCTGGGCGCTGGGCCAGGTCTTCGCCCAGAAACTTGGCAAGGACAGCGGCGTCGTGTTGCTCAAAGCCAATGCGGTAGCTTCAACACCCCAGCTTTTCATTGCAACTGCTCTCATTGAAACGGGCCAGATTGAATCAATCACTTCAGCCGGGCCCATTGAATGGGCGACGCTTGCCTTCGTCGGCATCGTCGGATTTTATTTTGCCTACATTGCCTGGTTTTCGTTATTGCGCCGGGCTCCCATGGACGAGGCCGCGCCCTTCATATTGTTGATGACACCCATCGGCGTTCTCACCGCCGTCGTTGTTTTGGGTGAAACCATTTCTCCAGCGCAAATTCTTGGCGGTGCTGTTTTGCTGTTCGGCCTGGCAATTGTGAGTGGTCTGGTTTTCAGCAAGACCCAAACGGCTTAGCCCTTGCGGCGCTTCTGATGCTCTTCCAGGCGCGGCATGATCTCCACGAAATTGCAGGGGGAATGCCGATAGTCCAATTGGAATTTCAGAATTTCATCCCAGGCATCCCGGCAGGCCCCAGGCGAGCCTGGCAGGCAGAAAATATATTTGCCCTTCATCACGCCAGCGGTCGCCCGCGACTGCACAGTCGATGTGCCAATCCTCTGAAATGAGACCATGTGAAACAAGGTGGCGAAGCCCTCGATTTCCTTTTCAAACAGTGGCCGCATTGCTTCAACGGTGACGTCGCGGCCCGTGAGTCCAGTGCCGCCCGTTGAAATGATGGCGTCAATATCGGAGCGCTTACCCCACGCCCTCACAACCCGCCGGATCGCCGCAACACTATCTTTCACAATTTGCCGGTCGGCGATGGCATGGCCAGCCGCCACAATCCGGTCTTGCAAAACCTGCCCGGATTTATCGTCGGACAGGTTGCGCGTGTCCGATACAGTGAGCACAGCGATGCGAAGCGAAATGAACTCCCGTGGTTCAGCCATTTATTTTCTTTCAAGCACCAAGCGCGCCGCCAACAGAACAAACAATCCGGCGGAGACGCGCGAAAACCATTTTCGAAAACTCATGTTTGTCGCCAGCGCCTCGCCAATTTTTCCCGAAAACACCGCAACAGCACAATTGATCGCGGTGCCGCCCACATTGAAAATCATGCCGAGGATGAACAATTGCAGCAGCGGCGAACCATTTTCGGGCCGCACGAACGGCGGCAGAAACGCGAACATGAAAACGATGATCTTGGGATTGAAAAGATTCACCAGAACGCCATCGCGGAACGCCGCAAATGTGCTGCGCTGCTTGGCATCGGGTTTGAGGGCGGACAGGGGAGTGGTCAATGTCGAATAGGCGATCCACAGCAGGTAGCCAGCACCCACATAGCGGATAGTATCAAAGAAAATCGGATGCTGCGCCAGAATGACAGCAACACCAAGCGCTACAAATCCGAGATGAATGAGCGATCCCACGGCAATTCCAAAACTGGCTGAAACGCCACTTCGCGCTCCACCCTTCAACGATTGGCCAAGCACATACATCATGTCATTGCCCGGCGTGAGATTGAGGCTCAACGCAGCCGTCGTGAAAACCAGCAGGTCTGCGGTGCTAAAGGGCATCGAGTTTTTCCTTGAAGACCAGCAGATCGCGCCATGCCAGGCGTTTCTGCGCCACCTGCAAATTCAGGTAGCTGGGATGGAAACTTGGCAATACCGGAATTTTCTCATTTCCCACCACAAACTCAAACCATTTTCCACGCAAACTCATCAGCCCGTCGCTTTTGCCGGATAATCTCTGGGCAGGATGCATGCCAAGGCACAGAACAAATTTCGGCCTGCAAAGTTCGATAGCCCGCAGCAAAAACGGCTGACACGTCTGTATCTCGGATTCAGTAACGGTGCGGTTGCCAGGCGGCCGCCACGGAATGAAATTGAACAAGCTGACCATGTCAAATGACAAGCCGATCACACCCAGCATTCTTTCCAGCAGCAGCCCGCTCTGCCCGGCAAAAACCTTGCCCTCAATATCCTCATCGCGCCCCGGCACATCACCGATCACCATGATTGGCGCTTCCAGATTGCCGCCCATGAAACATAAATTACTGGCGGTCTTCTTGAGCGGGCAATCCAGTTGCAGCAACGCAGCCTTCAGGTCTGCCAAGGTAGTGCACAATACGGCGCTGGAAGGTGCCGGAGCTTCGGCAACTACTGCTTCAACTACAGCCACAGGCACTGTCAAAAACCGGTTGACCGGCTCCTCCCCCGTAATCTCGTCTGCACCCATTTCAATGAGCCAGGCGAGGGCATTTCGGGCCTCCCGCGAACTCATGTCGTTTTGCTTTGTTTGCATGTCCGAATTGGTTATCTTGCTCTATGTCTTTCGCCACTATAACAGGCGTCAATTGAAAACGGGAGTTTTAACTGTGGAACAAATTCAGCGCGAAACGATGGAATATAATGTCGTCATCGTAGGCGCAGGCCCCGCTGGGCTTGCCGCCGCCATTCGCCTGAAACAGCTCTCCAGCGAAACCACTGTCTGTGTACTGGAAAAGGGCTCTGAGGTCGGCGCTCATATTTTGTCAGGTGCCGTGGTCGATCCAATAGCGCTGAACGAGCTGATCCCCGATTGGAAAGAAAAGGGCGCTCCCCTCAACACACCAGTGACCGATGACAGGTTTTTTGTGCTTGGCCCCAAGGGCGCCCTTCGCATGCCAAACTTCCTGATGCCACCCCTCATGAACAATCACGGCAACTACGCGGTATCTCTGGGCAATGTATGCCGTTGGCTTGCGGCCCAAGCTGAAGCGCTGGGTGTCGAAATATACCCAGGCTTTGCCGCATCAGAAGTCCTCTATCGCGACGACGGTTCCGTGCGTGGCGTTGTGGCAGGCGTCATGGGCATTGCCAAAGATGGCGCCCGCAAACCGGATTACCAGCCCGGCATGGAACTCGCCGGAAAATATGTGCTCATCGCCGAAGGTGTCAGGGGTTCGTTAGCCAAGGAAATCATCGCCAGGTTTGATCTCTCCAAAGACCGCGAGCCACAGAAATTTGGCCTCGGCATGAAAGAGCTGTGGGAAGTGAAGCCCGAAAACCACAGGCAGGGCCAAGTCACCCACACCATGGGCTGGCCATTGGGTGCCAAAGTCGGTGGCGGCAGCTTCATGTATCATCTGGAAGACAATCTCGTTTCCGTGGGCTTCGTGGTGCATCTCAATTATCAGAACCCGCACCTCTATCCCTACATGGAGTTCCAGCGCTTCAAGCATCACCCGCTGATTGCCGAAGTTCTCGCGGGCGGCAGGCGAATTGCCTATGGCGCCAGGGCAATCACCGAAGGCGGATTTCAATCCGTGCCAAAACTCTTTTTCCCCGGCGGCGCATTGATTGGCTGTTCCGCTGGCTTCGTCAACGTGCCCCGCATCAAGGGTTCGCACAACGCCATGAAAACCGGCATGCTGGCCGCCGAAGCGGCATACCAAGCGCTGAGCGCCGGTCGCAGCGCTGACGAACTTGTGGGCTATCAGAAGGCCTATGAAAATTCCTGGGTCTATCAGGATTTGAAACGCGTGAAAAACGTGAAACCCATGTGGTCAAAGCTTGGCCTCGTGGGAGGCGTGGTATTGGGTGCCGTTGATATGTGGATGAACACCTTGTTCGGCTTTGGCCTCGGCACCTGGAAACATGGCAAGCCGGATCACGCCACCTTGAAGCCCGCGTCTGAATGCAAACCCATCGACTATCCCAAGCCCGATGGCGTTTTGTCATTTGATCGGCTCACCAATGTGGCCTTCTCCGCCACCAACCATGAGGAAGACGAACCAGCCCATCTCAAGCTGAAAGATGCCAGCATCCCCATATCCACCAACCTGCCAAACTGGGCCGAACCCGCCCAGCGCTATTGCCCCGCAGGCGTTTATGAAGTGGTGGAAGAGGTGGGAAAATCACCGCGCTTCCAGATCAACCACCAAAACTGCGTTCACTGCAAAACCTGTGATATCAAGGACCCGTCCCAGAACATAACCTGGGTTGTTCCCCAGGGCGGCGAGGGGCCGAATTACCCGAATATGTAGAGGGTCTTCACACGTTAACTAAATCTCCAATATAGAGCGATGTTCTGCAAACCAATTAAAATGCAAGCTATTCTTGCAACCACTTCTTCATAAGCATCAGCTAATTTTATCCCAAACATTCCACTGGAGAGAGTAGCGATGAAGAATTACGCGAAGTCTATTGTGTCTTCAACCATTAGAAAGCTGAAGAGTTTCCACAGGAATGAGGCGGGAAACATTGCCATGCTGATGGGCCTTTCGGCGCTTCCGCTGTTCATGGCGGCAGGTGCGGCGATCGACATGGTCCGTATTACGCGCGAGCAGGCATCATTTAACGCGGCTGTGGATTCAGCCGTTTTGGCCATTGCCGCCGATGATCGTTCCAGCCTTGCCGGCCAGTCTCCGTCACAACAGGCCGCGTCCATTGCCGAGCTTGAGGCCTATGCGCAGAAATACCTGACCGAGAATTACACGCCGCAAACGGGTGAAACCAATCCCATTACGCTGCAGCTGGCGATTACAGGCGAAGCCATCGATATTACAGCGCAGCATGATTTCCCGACAACCATCATGAAGCTCGCGGGAATTCAACAAGTCACGCTCAATTCAGTCTCGCAAGTGAAAAAGGCCATGCGACCGATCGAAATCGTGCTGGTGATGGATACCACCGGTTCCATGAGTGGCGCCATGCCCGATGCCAAGGAAGCCGCCCATGATTTGCTCAATGCCCTGTATGGCGATAAGACCCTGGCCCAGGCGCCCGACAGCGAATATATCCGGGTTGCGCTTGTCCCCTTCTCCGCTGCCGTGCGCTTGGATACAGAAGCCACTGACTTCAATTTGAGTTGGATTGACACAGGATATGTCGCCGATCCAGGAGGCGAAAATCCCCTTTCCCAGCTGAACTTCACGTCTCCTGACTGGAACAACTACATGGCCTGGGGACAAATGATCAATCTCAATTCGAACCAGCCATATCAATGGAATGGCTGCGTCGAAGCCCGCAACTCCACATTGGCGATCACAGACGACCCGCCAACCGGCGGCGATACATTGTTCCCGGCCTATTTCAACCCGGACAATCCATCAACGTCTGGCACGTGGGACAACAAATACATCGAGAGTTATGTGCCCGCCCAGATCCCCGTTTATGAATTGAACCCCGACGGTTCAATTAAATACAGAAAGGGCAAGCCGGTCGTTGCTTATTACATAACCGATCCAGCGCCTACGCCGATCACAGGATACGAAAATTCCGGACTGCCAGCAGACATTGGCACGGGATCAAGCAGCTGGGGCCCGAGGCTCAAGAACCAGAACAAGTATATTGGCTACAAAATTCAGCCTGAGACGAATTCCAATACGGCTGGGCCCTGGAAAAATTGCACGAAGTCCCCGGTCGTGCCAATGACTCATGACCGCGCCATAGTGGAGGCGGGCATTGATGCCATGATCGCTTCCGGCAACACCAACGTGGCCGAAGGCCTGGCTTGGGGCATGCGCGTCATTTCTCCCGGCGAACCCTTTACAAAAGTGGGCGGTTCCGGATCAATTGCCGCAACCACCGTTGCGCCCTACAATGGCCCCCGCTGGCAGAAGATCGTCGTTCTCATGACGGACGGCGCCAACAACGTGGGTGAGGGCGGTAACTCATGGGGCGGTAACAGCTATGGCGCCTATGCCTATGGCAACACCACGCCGCTCGCCAACAATCGCTTTGGCTCCACCTCATCCTCCGCATGGGAACCCAAGCTGGACACCAATCTGTCGGCCATTTGCGAGACCCTGAAACACCCCGACCGCAGTGTGACCATCTATGCGACAGGCTTCAACTTGGGCAATACTGGCGAAGACCTGGCAATTAAAAACCGGCTTAAAGCCTGTGCGACCACGGGCCCGGATTACTACGCCGACTCAACCAATGCGACAGCATTGCAGGCCTTTTTCAACCACATCGGTGAAGATGTGCGGAACAAGATGGTCTACGTCAGCAAATAAGGCCTATTTTCGAATTTTTTCAGGCGGCGGGGTCACACCCGCCGCTTTGCTATTGCGGCCATCCCAAAAACACCCCATTTTAGCGCCATGAATCGCTTGGCAGCTATGGAAGCTGTTTTTTCTTGAATCGGATGCCCATGCCAAATTATTTTAAGAAACTCAGCCTCACTGCCCCTCTCTTGTTGCTCATGGCCTCAGTCCCGGCCCATGCCGAATTTTCGAGCGCGGAAGGCGTCAGCCTGTCCGGCAATTATCTGGCCGGCCGTTCCGCCGACCGGGGCCGCGACAACGCGATCGCCGCCCGCTACCTCAGCCAGGCGTTGCTGGAGGATCCCGACAACCCGGTGTTGATTGAAAAGCTGTTCGAGCTTGAGCTGGCATCCGGCAATTTGCCGGTCGCTGAGGATATGGCAAAGAAGGTGGTCGCTGCCAACAGCGAGCATAGAATGGCCCGCATCGTTCTTGGCCTGCGCGATTTCCGAAAGGCCCGCTTTGCCAATGCGCGCAAGAATTTCGCCGAAGCCGCCTACACACCCGTTGGCGAGTTGACGTCCACCCTTGTGACCGCTTGGGCCTATGCCGGCGAAGGCAACCTCAAGGAAGCCCTCAAGGCCCTGGACGCGCTGGACAGCAACGACTCGTTTGTAAATTTCAAGTCCTACCACGGCGCCTTGATCGCGGATCACCTCAAGAACGCAATTCGCGCCGAAGCGTCCTACAAGAAAGCCTATGAACAGGCGGGAACGTCGCTCCGCATTGTGCAGGCCTATGGAAATTTCCTCGAGCGCAACAGACGCGGCGCTGAAGCAGTCAATATCTACAAGGCTTTCCTGGATGCGGGCGATGATAATGTTTTGGTCAAGTCAGCCCTTGAGCAAGCCAAGGCGGGCAAGGTTCCGCCAGCCTTTATAGCAACCCCGGTCGCTGGTGTCGCTGAATCGCTGTTTTCCCTGGCTTCCGCCATGACCGATGAGCAAAGCATCGATGTGGCCCAGCTCTATGTGCAGCTCGCGCTGTCGCTGAAGGGCGACCAACCCGTGTACCTCACATTGCTCGGCGATATTCATGTCACCGCCAAACAGTATGAAAACGCCATCAAGGCCTATGACGAAATACCAGCCTCCTCGCCGCTTCGCATAAATGCCGATACGGAGATCGCCGTGAACCTGCAGCGGCTGGAGCGCACCAAAGACGCGCAAGCCAAGCTGAATGAAATTATCGCGCGAAATGATGCGAGTTACGACGCCCTGGTGACGCTTGGAAACGTGCACCGCAGCAACGAGGAATATCCGCTGGCCACCGCAGCCTATTCAAGGGCCTTGGCGCTTGTCACAAATATCGAGAAGGATCATTGGCGCGTTCTCTATTATCGCGGCATCACCTTTGAACGGCAGAAAATTTGGGACAAGGCTGAGGCGGATTTTCGCCAGGCCCTGGCGCTGGTGCCCGACGAGCCGCTGATCCTGAACTATCTCGGCTATTCAATGATCGAGAAGAAAATCAATTTGACCGAAGCCTTGGACATGGTGAAGAAGGCCGTCGAATTGAGGCCCAATGACGGCTACATCGTCGACAGCCTGGGCTGGGCCTATTACCAGCTGGGCGATTACGAGGAAGCGGTTGGCCATATTGAGCGCGCTGTTGACCTGAATCCCGCCGATCCCATTATCGGCGAGCATCTGGGCGATGTCTATTGGCGCGTCGGCCGCAAACTGGAAGCAAAATTCCAGTGGCAGCACGCCAAGGACAATGACCCGGAAGCCGCGGATCTCAAAAGAATCGAAGACAAGCTTGTGAATGGATTGCCCCCCGATGAGGTGACCAAGCCCGCCGAAAATAAATCCGGAAACACCAACGGATGAAACCACGGCTCGTGACCGAGCGGGCCAGGGCCAAGATAAATCTGGGCCTTCACATACTGGGACGGCGAACCGACGGCTACCATGAACTTGATTCAGTGGTGGCCTTCGCCGATGTGGCCGATGTGCTGACAATCTCGCGGGCCAACGAGCTTTGCCTCGAAATATCAGGCCCTTTCGCCCGAGGTTTGCCTGCGACTGCGGAAAATATCGTTCTTAAAGCCTGGCATCAGATGTCCGCCGTGGTTGGCGAAAATCTTGAGCCCGTAAAAATTCATCTCGAAAAAAACCTTCCCATAGCCGCAGGCATCGGTGGTGGGTCAGCCGATGCGGCGGCAACGCTGCGGGGCCTGATCCAGCTATTTGACCTTGATTCCAATCCAACGGACCTGCAGGCAATCGCCCTGCGTTTGGGGGCCGATGTGCCCGTTTGCCTCGCCCAGAAATGGTGTCGTATGCGGGGCATAGGCCAAATCATTGAGCCGGTTGATGTCGCCATGCCAAGAGTGGCCGTGCTGGTGAGCCCCCGCATCCCCACACCCACGTCCAAGATATTCGAAACCCTCGGCCTTGATCGCGGTCAAGCCCACGGAACAAAGATTCAAAACCTCGATGATATCAAGACATGGCGCAACGATCTCACGGCGTCCGCCATCCGCCTGGTTCCTGAAATCGCAACCGTGCTCGAAACTCTTGGAAGCCACTCCGCCATTTCAACAGCCCGCATGTCCGGCTCTGGCGCCACCTGTTTCGGCCTGGCGGAAACTTTGGAACAGGCCCAAGCTGCTGCGAAAGCCATTTCAAGCCAGCGTCCGGACTGGTGGGTCGTCGCCGCCAGTTTAAGTTAGCTCAAAACGCCCGCCGGATGCAAAAATCCACCGCCTCCAGCAGCGCCGACCTCCATGCGTTATCGGGAAATATCACCAGCGCATCCCGCGCGATGTCGCCATAGTGGCTGGCGCGCTCAACCGTGTCAGAAATCGCCCCATGCTTCAGCATCAGCTTCTGTGCATAAATCAGGTCATCGTCCGTCTGCTTGCCCTCTTCCAGCGTGCGCTTCCAGAAATTCCTCTCTTCCTTTGTGCCGCGCCGGAACGACAGCACCACTGGCAATGTGATTTTCCGCTCGCGGAAATCATCGCCAATACTTTTGCCAAGCGTCGCCTGCTTGCCCGTGTAGTCCAGTGCATCGTCAACAAGCTGGAACACAATTCCAAGGTTGCGGCCATAGGACTCAAGCGCTGCCTGCTCATCCCGGGGCCTTCCCGCGATCACGCCGCCAACCTCGGCGGCGGCCGAAAACAGCGCCGCCGTTTTGGCCCCCACCACCTGCAAATAGGCATCCTCTGTTGTGGAAGTGTCCTGCGAAATCGAAAGCTGCAGCACTTCGCCTTCCGCGATGACAGCAGCGGCGTTCGACAATACGCGCAGGCATTCCAGCGACGCCGTTTCCACCATCATCTTGAAGGCCTGGCCGAGGAGATAATCGCCCACCAGGACGCTCGCCTGATTGCCCCAGATGACACGCGCCGCCTGCTTGCCCCGGCGAAGGTCGCTCTCATCCACCACATCATCATGCAGCAGCGTTGCCGTATGCATGAATTCAACGGCGGTCGCCAGCTTGATGTGATGCTCGCCCCCATAGCCACACATGCGCGCGGTGGCCAAGGTCAGCATGGGGCGTATGCGTTTGCCGCCTGAATTGATCAGGTGTCCGGCGATCTCGGGGATCAGCTCGACATGACTCTGTGCCCTGGCCAGGATGCCGTCATTGACCCGCTCCATGTCGTCGGCGACCAGTCCCACCAAGGCATCAAGACTGGGTGAGGGGGCCTCATCGCTGCCGCCAAAGGGAATAACCACGCCCATGAGCGCCGCCTTTCTTCTGTTGATTATGGCGAATAGAATAAGGCCTAAGCGGAGCTCTCAGCAAGCGTGACCGGTTGCCGCGAGCCCAAATAAGCATAAAATTTTTGCCAGGTTAAAAGAATGAAAGAACTATTACGAACGAACGATGTGGTTTATCTCTCCTATGTGAGGCATATTCTGAATGAGGCGGAAATTGGCTTCGTGGTGCTTGACGAGTATGTCAGCGCCGTCGAGGGATCAATCAATGCCATTCCGAGGCGTGTTATGGTTGACGAAAGTGATATTGAATTGGCCCGGAAATTGATCAGTAACGATTCACTAACCATCTCTGGATAATACTTGCGGACCATGCAAATGAGCGCCCACGTCACCCCGGTCACGCTGCCAATTCCACCCTTGGTTCCCGCAGCCGTGCCTGGAACGCTGACTGACGATGCCTTTCTGGGTGGGCGCCTGCAAATTCTCCAGCCCGAAAAGGGCTACCGCGCCGGCATAGACGCGGTTTTCCTGGCCGCAGCCATACCCTGTGTTGATGGCGACAAGCTGTTTGAGGCTGGCATTGGAACCGGCGTCGCGGCGCTTTGCGCAATTGCCCGCAACCCCACTGTTCACGTGACCGGAATTGAAGTCGCCTCGCGTCATGCCCTGCTGTGTGAGGAGAACGCCAAGCGCAATGGTTTCACCCATTGCCTGCGGGTCATTCACGCCGATGTGAAAGAAGCCATGAGGAAGGACCTTGCTGAATTTCCCAGGCACGGCACATTCAATCATGCCTTCGCCAATCCGCCCTATTTTGACGAAGTCAAATCCACGCCCTCGCCCTATCTCTTGAAGGCCCAGGCCCACGCCTTTGGTCCGGAAGATTTGGAGATGTGGATCAAGGTGATGTACACCATGGTGATGCCACGCGGCACCGTGACAATCGTCCACCGGGCTGAAACCCTGGGCAAGATACTGGGTTCGATGGAAAGCCGCTTCGGCGACATTCGCATCGCGCCCCTGCACGCCAGGCAGGGCGCCGCCGCCTCGCGCGTCCTGGTGCAGGGCGTGAGAGGTTCAAAGGCGCCAATGCAGCTTTTGCCGGGCTTGATACTGCACGGCGAGGCATCAGGCTTCACCGCCGACGCCGAAGCGGTGCTGCGCGAAGGTTCAGCCTGGCGCCTGCGCTAGCTCAAGGCTTGCATCGTCGCGCCATTCTTCCTATCTGAAGGCCATGGCCAAACGCTCATTCCTCTCCCGCTGGATTCCCGCGCGGTTTCGCAAATCCCACCCCCTCGTTCATGTCGTGCGCTTGCATGGCGCCATTGGCGTGGGTTCGCCCTTGAAGCCGCCGCTCACGGCCAAGGATCTTGATCCACTGCTGGAACGCGCGTTCAGGAAAGGCCTCGCTGCGGTTGCTTTGCAAGTCAATTCACCGGGCGGCTCTCCCGTGCAGTCCGCCCTCATTTACAGCCGCATCAGAAGCTTGGCCGATGAATTCAAGGTTCCGGTCTTCGTGTTCTGTGAAGACGTGGCAGCCTCCGGTGGCTATTGGCTGGCCTGCGCCGGTGATGAAATCTATGCGGATGAAAGTTCGGTTGTGGGCTCCATTGGCGTGATATCGGCTGGCTTCGGCTTTGTTGAAGCCATCAGCAAACTGGGCATCGAGCGCCGTGTCCACACGTCGGGCGAAAACAAGTCCATCCTCGATCCTTTCCAGCCCCAGAAGCAGGAAGATGTCGACCGCCTGCTGAGCCTCCAGGCCGACGTGCATGGAGCCTTCAAGGCGCTTGTGCGGGCACGACGCGGAACCAAACTCAGGGGCCAGGAAGCTGAATTATTTTCCGGCGCCTTCTGGGCAGGACAGAAAGCTCTGGAACTGGGCCTCATCGATGGCATCGGCCACATGCATGATGTGCTGAAAAAGAAGTTCGGCGACAAGCTGGTTTTGAAAAATATTCCGGTTTCCCAGGGTTGGGGCTTGAAGCGCCTTGGTTTTGGCGCTTTTGCGGAGTTCCCTGCGGCCTCCATGGATGCGTTGGAATCACGCGCATTGTGGGCAAGGTTTGGTTTATGATGGGTGGAATGCGGAGGAAATCATGATTTTTGTAAAGGCTGTGACTGTTCTCGTGGCCGGTGTTTTGACCCTGCTCACGCTCCGCAGCGTGATGGGTAGATTGCAGGCTGCAAGGGCGCGCGTCAATCCAAAGACGCCACGCCAGCCAGGTGAAATGACCAAACTGCGCCAGGACCCGGTGACCGGAATTTACTATCCGGAGAATTGACGCCAAAGTGGCAAGTCACTCCAGCGATGCCTGGCTTGCAGGCGTCTATCACGCCAAAACGCGAAGCGACCTCGTTCATCTCTATGATGGCTGGGCCGAAACCTATGATGCCGATATGCAGGCCATTGGCTATGTCCATCCAGCTGTCATCTCGGGGCTGGCAGGCCGTTATATCCAAAATAAATCCGACGCGATATTTGATGCCGGCGTTGGCACCGGCACGGTCGGAAACATTCTGGCCATCATGGGCTATGCCAACCTGGTTGGCGTCGACATGTCCGATGGCATGTTGGCCAAAGCCAGGGCCAGAAACATCTACACCGATTTGCGCAACCGTGTTCTGGGCGAGGCGATGGACTTTGCCGATGGCAGCGTGGCGGCAATCGTTTCAACCGGCGTCTTCACCTCGGGCCACGGCCCCGCCAGCGCCTGGGATGAATTGGTTCGCATAACGCGCCAAGGTGGCCACTTGATATTTACGGTTGGAACGGTGGTATGGCTGGAATCCGGGTTTGAAAAGAAGTCTGAAGAGCTTTGCTCCAAGAGCCTGATCGAACCGGTTGAAACAACACCCATCTATCACCCCATGCCATTCTCGCCAACCGAGTCCGGTTTCACAACCAGGGCGCATGTTTACCGCCGCCGCTAATCCGCTTGACCTCACAAGACCGCATCCCTAGTTTGCGGGCCACAAATGGCACTGAAACCGACCAAATCATTTCAAGACCTGATTCTCACCCTGCACCAATATTGGGCATCGAAGGGCTGCGTCATCTTGCAACCCTATGACATGGAAGTGGGCGCTGGAACTTTTCACCCGGCAACCACCTTGCGCTCCGTCGGACCCAAGCCCTGGGCCGCGGCCTATGTGCAGCCTTCGAGGCGCCCCAAGGATGGCCGCTATGGTGAAAACCCAAATCGGCTCCAGCACTATTACCAGTATCAGGTCATCATCAAGCCGTCGCCGCCGGATTTGCAGGAGCAGTATCTGGGTTCGCTCAATGCCATCGGCATTGATTCAAAGCTGCATGACATCCGCTTTGTCGAGGATGACTGGGAAAGCCCGACGCTCGGCGCCTGGGGCCTCGGCTGGGAAGTCTGGTGCGATGGCATGGAAGTATCCCAATTCACTTATTTTCAGCAAGTGGGTGGCCTCGATTGCTTTCCGGTTTCCGGTGAGCTCACTTACGGACTTGAGCGCCTCGCCATGTATGTGCAGGGCGTCGACAATGTTTATGATTTGAATTTCAACGGCCTCGAAGGTGACCGGCGCATTTCCTATGGCGATGTGTTCTTGCAGGCCGAACAGGAATTTTCGCGTTTCAATTTTGAACACGCCAACACCGAAGCGCTGCTTCGCCATTTCACAGACGCCGAAGCCGAATGCAAAGCGCTCCTTGGCGTCGGCAACAAGGAAGGCCGCCATGAATTGGCGCTGCCCGCCTACGACCAATGCATCAAGGCCTCCCATACTTTCAACCTGCTTGATGCTCGTGGCGTTATCTCGGTCACCGAACGCCAAGCCTACATATTACGGGTGCGCGATCTCGCGAAAGGCTGCTGCGAAGCCTGGAGCCGGACCGCAGGAGGAAGTGCAGTTGACATTAGCGCCATGGGATGATTTATAGGTAACTGTCGTAGTTACCTATAAATTGAAAGGCTGAAAATGACAACTCCGCACATGGCGCAAAAAGGCCCGTACCCTGTCCAAGTCGAAGCCGGCAAGGACTACTGGTGGTGCGCTTGTGGGCAATCCAAGTCGCAGCCGTTCTGCGTTGGCAGCCACAAGAAAGAGGGCATTTTCAAGCCTGTCCAGTGGAAGGCTGAAGCATCCGGCACCAAATATTTCTGCGGCTGCAAGCAAACCAAAAGCCAGCCCATGTGCGACGGAACGCATAAGTCTTTGTAACTTCCCCCAGGGGTGACAAGATAGTTCAGGGCTGCTAATGCCGGACCCGTCCGGAGTGCCGCAATGCCTGAACTGTTTATCGAACTATTTTCTGAGGAAATCCCCGCCCGCATGCAGGCGAAGGCCGCCGAAGACTTGCGTTCACTGGTGACCAATGGCCTTGTCGAATCAGGACTCGCCTATGAGGGCGCGCAGGTGCATGTCACGCCGCGCCGCCTGGCGCTCTCGGTTGAAGGCTTGAATGCCAAAGCGGGCGACTTGCGCGAGGAACGCAAAGGCCCCCGCACCGATGCGCCAAAGCCCGCCATCGATGGCTTTCTGAAATCAACCGGATTGAAGCGCGAAGACCTGACCGTTCAGGACGATAAAAAGGGCCAGTTCTATATCGCCACCATTCTGAAATCCGGCCGCGCCACCGCGGAAATCGTGGCCGAACTGGTGCCGGATGTGATCCGCAAATTTCCCTGGCCAAAATCCATGCGCTGGGGCTCAGGCCAATTGCGCTGGGTGCGGCAACTCTTGTCCATCATCTGCACCTTCGATGGCGAAGTTGTGCCCTTCGACGTTGACGGCATTCCCAGTGGCAACACCACCCGGGGCCACCGTTTTCTCAGTACAAAGATGATTGAGGTTCGCCGCTTTGAGGATTACGCGGTAAAGCTCCGCAAGGCCCATGTGATGGTTGACGCCGCCACCCGCGCCGAAACCATCCGCGCCGAAGCCAAGAACCTTGCTTTCGCAAGGGGCCTCGAAATGATTGAGGATGAAGGCCTTTTGAAAGAGGTCGCGGGCCTCGTCGAATGGCCGGTGGTGCTGATGGGAGAGTTCGACAGGAACTTCTTGAAAGTGCCCCCCGAAGTCATCGTCACCACCATCAGGAACAACCAGAAGTGCTTTGCGCTCCGCGGCAAGCAGGGGCAGCTCTCCAATCATTATCTTCTCGTCTCCAACATGGTGGCATCAGATGGCGGCAAAACGATTGTCGCGGGAAACAACAAGGTCATCGCCGCAAGATTGAGCGACGCGAAATTCTTCTGGGATCAGGATAGAAAAACCAAGCTCGAAAACCTGTTGCCCAAGCTCGACACGATTACCTTCCACGCCAAACTCGGAAGCCAGGGCGAACGGGTCAAGCGCATCGAAGCGCTGGCCGGTGAAATCGCCAAGATCATCGGTGCCGATGTCGAGAAGGCCAAGCTCGCCGCAAGATTGGCCAAAGCCGATCTCGTCACCGGCATGGTGGGCGAATTCCCTGAACTCCAAGGCCTGATGGGCCACTACTACGCGCTAGACCAAGGCCACGACAAGGAAGTGGCCGAAGCCATCAGGGACCACTACAAACCACAAGGGCCAAGCGACACAATTCCGGTTTCCAAAATCGGTCAATCAGTGGCGTTGGCAGAAAAGCTTGATGTTCTGGTGGGGTTTTGGCTGTATGATGAAAAACCGACTGGATCTAAGGATCCTTACGCTTTGCGACGTGCGTCCCTTGGTGCAATACGCTGTCTGATAGAGACCAATCAAAAGCTCAACTTGATTTCGGCATTTGAAAATTCATCTGAAAGAATTGAAAGGCAAACAATTGACCGCATAAAACGTGGAGGAGTTTCTGGCGGAATTCTAAGCACACCGATGCCTTGGCATGGACGACAGTTAAGGGCGCATTCCGTAGACCTCCTCGCCTTCTTCGCTGACCGTCTCAAAGTCTATCTCAAGGACCAGGGTGCGCGGCATGATTTGATCGATGCGGTGTTCTCGCTCGGCGGCCAGGATGATCTGCTGATGATTGTGCGCCGGGTCGAAGCGCTGTCCAAATTCCTTGAAACCGATGATGGCAAAAACCTTCTCGCCGGCGTAAAACGCGCGTCCAATATTCTCAAGATTGAAGAGAAGAAGGACTCTCGCTCCTTCGATGGGGCGCCCAATGACAAGATACTGGTGAAAGGCGAGGAGAAGGCCCTGTTCACCGCCGTCAACCAGGCCGAAGCCCTGGCGCGAAAATCCGTAGGCGTGGAAGATTTCGAAGCCGCCATGAAGGCCATCGCCAAATTGCGCGGGCCCGTGGATGAGTTCTTCGAGCACGTGATCGTGAACGACCCCAACAAGGACTACCGCGAAAACCGCCTGAAGCTGCTCAACCGCATCCGCGCGGCAACGCTCGCGGTGGCCGATTTTTCGAAAATCGAAGGTTGAGCACCAGAAGCAGGAATTGGGACCTTCGCGGGAAGGCCATCCCCACGTCTCTCCAATAAATTGAAATGTAACAAATTACACCTTTTAGTTGCTTGATACTATTTCTACACTTACCAACTTTAACGAGTATCTATAGCAATGATACTATTTAAAATTGTAGGAAATGAAAATGAGCAAGCATACTGAATCGCCGTCAGCCAACGCCTCGACACTGAAATTGAGCATAGCAAAAATTGGCCTCAAGACCGCGGGCATTGCCGCTGCGGGCTTGATTTACAACAAGACCTAGCGCCAGCATTGGCCGGCGGCTCCGGTCGCCGGCCTCCTTTGTCTCAGGTTTGGGAAATAGCTCAAATGCGCGTCAAGGCGCCAAGAACGCTTGTCATGTTCCCCAAGGACCACGAGATTGTCGTTTACAACTATCTGACCAGGGACGCGATAACCTGCGCGCCCGCAGATATTTATTGGCTCACAATCGCACCTGAATGGACTCCGGTTGAGGAACTGCTGGCCAGGCATCCCCACATCGAGCCCCAATCGCTCCGGCAGGAGATCATCCGCCTTGTGGAGGCTGGAATTCTATTGCAAGAGGATTCAGCAAGCGCCAGGACAGAGGCAATCTATCAACAATCCTGGGAGCTTGGAATCGCCGCAGCGGTTTTTCACTTTTCCCTGCTGGACAATGACTACGGCGATCATTCCGAGTCCGTCAAGAAACAGAAGCAACGGGCCTTGGGCGATCCCTCGCCGGACTTGCTCTGGAAAAACCTGAATGGCTCAACGCCGCTCCCCGGGCAGCCACGGCCGGCTGCAAGCCAGCTTTTTGACATCATGCGGCGGCGGCGCACCATCCGCAATGTGCGACCCGAGGCCTTGACACTGGAAGACCTGGGCGAGTGTCTCTTCGCAGGATTGGGCGTTACCAGTTTTGTGCGGACTGAAACCGGCGTGCTGCCGCTCAAGATGACGCCCTCCGGAGGTGCGCGAAACCCATTCGAGGCCTTTGTCTGGGCCCGCAATGTGGATGGCCTCACACCTGGCCTTTATCACTATTCAGCCCTCCAGCATTCCCTGGAAAAAACCGCCGCCCCGCCAGCGGCATCGCCCATGGAGCTGGTGAAAGGGCAGGAATGGGCCAACGCCATGCCGGCCATCATCTTCCTCGTCGCCGTGTTGGGCCGCACCACCTGGAAATACAGCGATCCCAATGCCTACCGTGTCGTCTTGATCGAAGCCGGACACATCGCCCAGAACATCATGCTCGCATGCGCCAGCAGCAATCTGACCGCCTGCCCGACCGCTGCCCTCAGCCACGCGCAAATCTCGGCGATGCTGGCGCTCAAGGACATCACCGAAACACCCGTCTACGCCCTTCTGGTCGGAAAGCCCGGCGAAAATCTGGACACGCTGATATCGCCCGACAAAGCGCCCAGGCTTGCGTGACTATTGGCTGAGTGAGGGAAACCTGGCGCCATGATTCGCTATCAAAACACCTTAACTCAGTGTCCGTGAAACCGGCAGCAGCTCAGTCGTCTTCCTCGGTTCTCAAGGGAGAAATTGTTTTGAGGTGGGTTTCCCGCTTAGATGCATTCAGCGGTTATCCCGTCCACACATA
>VFJY01000174.1 GCA_009885825.1 Rhodobiaceae bacterium
GCGGAATGCGGCAAGGGCAGGGGCGTTGTCGCATCCTGCTCGGCCCTCAAGAAGGTCTACCGCCAGAGGTTGGCCACTGCCGCCGGAGCGCCCATTTCATTCATATTTTTGCATGGTGACAGGGATTTGCTGGCCAGACGCATTGCAGCCCGCAAAGGCCATTTCATGCCGCCATCTCTGCTGGACAGCCAGCTCAAGACACTCGAAATTCCAGGCCCCGAAGAAAACGCCCTTCACCTTGATGTGGCGTTGCTGGTAAATGTGCTGGTAGATCTATCGAAAGACTACGTCATGAAAAGAGAACACAAATAATGTCGAACGCAGAAATAGGCCTCATCGGCTTGGGCACCATGGGTTCCAATCTTGCTTTGAACATTGCCGAGAAGGGCAATCGCATTGCCGTGTTCAATCGCTCGCCGGACAAAACCGATGCCTTCATGGCCGCCGCAGGGAACCTCAAGGGTCATTTGTTACCTGGCAAGACCCTGGAAGAATTTATTGCCAGCATCCGCCCGCCGCGCCCCGTGATCCTCATGGTGAATGCCGGCGCCCCGGTTGATGAGCAGATTGTCGTTCTAAGAAAACTCATGGCCAGTGATGACATTATCATCGACGCCGGCAATGCCAATTTCCGCGACACCATGCGCCGCTTCAAGGAATTGGAAGGCAGTGGGCTGACTTACATCGGCATGGGTGTGTCGGGCGGCGAGGAGGGGGCCCGCCACGGCCCATCAATCATGGTAGGCGGTTCGCCTGAATCCTATGCCCGTGTTGAAAAAGTGCTGACCGCGATTGCCGCCAGATACAACGACGAACCCTGCTGCGCCTGGCTTGGCCCCAATGGCGCCGGCCATTTCGTCAAGACAATTCACAACGGCATCGAATATGCCGACATGCAGATGATCGCCGAAATCTACGGTGTGCTGCGCGATGGTGTGGGGCTGGCTCCCAAGGCCATCGGCGAAGTGTTCGCCAAATGGAACAAGGGCAAGCTCAATTCCTACCTCATCGAAATCACCGCCGCTGTTTTGAAAGCCGACGATCCAAAAACCGGCAAGCCGATGGTTGACGTGATTGTGGACTCAGCTGGACAAAAAGGCACCGGCCGCTGGTCCGTAATTGAATCGCAGATGATGGGCATTCCGGCAACCGCTATTGAGGCAGCAGTCGCGGCGCGCAGTCTATCGGCAATGCGGGCTGAGCGCGCCATAGCGGAGAATCTCTATGCCAAATTGAACAAGGCCCGTTCACTGGGTGATCCCAACTCGCTCATCGATAAACTGGAACACGCGCTCTTCGCGGGCAAAATCGCGGCCTATGCGCAAGGTTTTGCGGTGCTTGAGGCCGCCTCCAAAGAATTCAGCTGGAACCTGCCGATGTCCACCATCGCCCGGATATGGCGCGCAGGCTGCATCATTCGCTCCCAGTTCCTCGATACAATCGCAACAGCCTATGAGGAAAATAATGGCCTTGCCAGTCTCCTTGTGGCGCCCGCTTTCGTTACCATGATGCAGGCCGCGACACCGGCGCTTCGCCACATTGTGGCCCGTGGCGCCCAGGATGCGCTTCCATTGCCAGCGCTATCATCGGCCCTGTCTTACTTCGATAGCTATCGCCAGGCCTGCGGCACGGCCAATCTCATCCAGGCCCAACGCGACTACTTCGGCGCCCATGGCTTTGAACGGCTGGACAGTCCGGGAGAGTTCCATGGGCCGTGGGGAGGTATCCAATGAGTTTGCCAGCACGATTGATGGAAGGTTACGCCAATTTCCGCCAAGGCCGTTACGCTTCCGAAGCTGAACGCTACATGACGCTGGGTGAGGGCGCGCAAAAACCCTCCGTCATGATGATCGCCTGTTGCGATTCCCGCGCAGCACCGGAGACAATTTTTGATTCAGGCCCCGGCGAAATATTTGTCGTGCGCAATGTGGCCAATCTGGTGCCGCCTTATACGCCAGATGGCGGCCATCACGCCACCAGCGCAGCGTTGGAATTTGCGGTGCTGTCCTTGGGTGTTAAGCATCTTGTCGTCATGGGCCATGGCCGTTGCGGGGGCATCAGGGCTGCTGTCGGCGATGCCGGCCCGCTCAGTCACACGGATTTTATCGGCAGCTGGATGCGCGCCATCAAGGACGTAGCGCGCAGTGTGTCCCACCACCATGATGAAGACGAAACTATTCACGAGCGTCACATTGAAAGGGCGTCCATCGAGCATTCAATGGCAAACCTCCGCACCTTCCCGTGGATCCGCATGAAAGAAAATCGCAAGGAGCTGACCATTCACGGCATCTGGTTCGACATCAGCCTGGGCGAATTGCATGCCTATGACGAAGGTAATGTAATTTGGCAACTGGTATCCGTGTGACCGGGCTTCACAGCGCCTTCACACTTATGTGAGGCCCGCTGCCGGGGAGTTGATTTCCATGTCATGACACAATCTGGGCATAGTTCCTCAATCGCCGGATCCGCCAGCGATAACACGATAACCAGATCCTAAGGAATGTTCTCATGTCACAGACGAAAACTGTTTTTTCCGCCACTCTCCTCGCTAGCGCTCTGGCAACGGCTCTTTCGGCCGGTAGCCTCGTAACGTCCACGGATGCAACCGCCGCTGGCAAGGAAAAATGCTATGGCGTTGCTCTTGCTGGCAAGAATGATTGCGCCGCAGGCGCCGGCACCACCTGCGCCGGCACTTCCAAAGTCGATTACCAGGGCAATTCCTGGAAATACGTTCCTGAAGGCACATGCGTATCAATGATGTTTCCAGACGACCGCAAGGGTTCGCTGAAGTCGCTTGATCGCGATATGGCATCATAATTAGCTATCCGGGACCCTGTCATGCCGCATCTGCCTTCCCTCCCGGCCCATGCCCATGACAGGGCCATCTTTCCTGATTTTCAATTGACCCCGCGCGCCGGGGCAGGGCTCAAGCCTGAGCATATTGATGCCATTCTCGAAGATTCTGATGGCGTAGGTTTTTTCGAGGTTCACGCTGAAAATTATATGGGAAAAGGCGGCGCTCCCCACGCCGCCCTCGCCAAAATCCGCAATCACTTTCCAATTTCGGTGCATGGCGTCGGCCTTTCCATCGGGGGCTCGGAACCGCTCGACGCAGATCATTTGGCCAGGTTTGTAGCCGTCGTGAAGCGTTACGAACCGGCCCTGGTGTCCGAGCACCTCGCCTGGTCAACCCATGAGCACACCTACTACAATGATCTCCTGCCGGTGCCCTATACACAAAATGTGCTGGACCGCGTCGTGGAGCATATTGATCGGGTTCAGGATGCCATTGGCCGCCAAATGTTGTTGGAAAATCCATCCACCTATGTGGCTTTCGAGCAGTCCACCATGACCGAGTTGGAATTTATCGCAGCCGTCGCCAGGCGCTCTGGTTGTGGTCTTTTGCTCGACATCAACAATGTGTTTGTCTCTGCCACCAATCATCGCTTCTCGGCCGAAACCTATCTCGATCGCTTTCCGCTGGTGAGCGTGAGCGAAATTCATCTCGCGGGCCATGCGCCTGAAACTGACGATGCCGGCTTGCCGCTTCTCATTGATGCCCATGACCGCCCCGTTGCCGGTGAGGTCTGGGCGCTTTATTCCCGCGTCATCGATATGACAGGGGC
This sequence comes from Rhodobiaceae bacterium, assembly GCA_009885825.1. Classification (GTDB taxonomy): domain Bacteria; phylum Pseudomonadota; class Alphaproteobacteria; order Rhizobiales; family Aestuariivirgaceae; genus Aestuariivirga. The sequence continues at coordinate 3,627 of VFJY01000174.1, forward strand.
CATCCCCACGCTGATTGAATGGGACAATGATGTGCCGGCCTGGGCTGTTTTGAAATCTGAGGCACAGGCCGCTGACCGGATTCTGTCCAGCACACGCCACGGCCTGCGCCATGCAGGCTAGCTGGCAAACCGGATTTTCTGCCGCCGTTTTGAATCCCGATCATCCCCTTCCGATTGGGATAAACGGCAAAAAGCGCTTTGCGGTTTATCGCAACAATGTGGTCTTGGGTTTGACGGCGGCCCTGGCCGCCAATTTTCCCGCCATCAAGCGCCTCGTTGGCGATGAGTTTTTTGCCCGTATGGCGAAAATATTTGTGAGCGCAAACCCTCCCCAGTCCAGGCTGCTTGCGCAATATGGCGGCGCGTTTCCGGATTTCCTGGGCAGGTTCGAACCCCTTGCGGCCTATCCCTACATGCCGCATGTGGCCCGCCTCGAACTTGCCTGGCTCGCGGCCTTCCATGAAGCAGACGCCGCGCCGCTTGCCGGCGAAGAACTTGCGGGACTGGCGCCTGAGCAACTTGCCCAAACCCGCTTTATCGCCCATCCGGCAACCCGGCTCTTGGCACTTCCGTGTGCTGCAGTATCGATCATGGCGGCAAACAGAAGCAGTGAGCCAGTGCCTGCGATTGATCCAGCCCCGGCAGAATTTGGCCTGGTTACACGGCCGCACCTTGAAGTTCATGTGGCCCATGTGTCGGCTTCAACCCATGCATTCCTCACCAGCCTGTTGCAAGGCAAATCATTGGGCGAAGCGGCCAGTTGCGCATCGGAACAAGACCAAGCCTTCGATCTCGCCGCAAATCTGCAATGCATGCTGGCGGCGGGTGTATTCACCAAAACTCATTGAGGCAGGACCGTGAAGATGTTGAAACTGGCTGACCGCATTGAAGCGTTGATCATGAAACTGGCTCCCCTGTCACTGGTGAGCCTTGTGCTGCGTTTCGGCCTGGCTGTGCCCTTTTACAAGTCGGGCCTTACCAAATGGGATGGCTTCCTGCAGATCTCGGATACGCCATTCCTGCTGTTCGAAGAAGAATTCAAACTGCATGTCCTGGGCCGGACCTTTGACTATCCGTTTCCCGCCGTGATGGCCTGGGGATCCTCGCTGGCAGAAATCATTCTGCCAGTCCTGCTGGTGGCTGGGCTTGGAACAAGATTTGCAGCCACAGGCCTTCTGCTCATGACAGCTCTGATCCAGCTCAC
>VFJY01000018.1 GCA_009885825.1 Rhodobiaceae bacterium
GTGCAAAAAGGTGAAATTCTGGGGCTGGCCGGTCTCGTGGGTGCAGGCCGCACCGAAACCGCGCGGGCGATTTTTGGCGCTGACACTATTGACCAAGGCGACATCTTCATTGATGGCCAGCCCGTCGCCATCACTTCACCCGCCGATGCAATCGCGCAAGGCATCGGCCTGGTGCCGGAAGACCGCAAGCAGCAGGCGCTGTTTCTGGCTCTCGCCATCCGCACCAACCTTTCGATTGCGGCCCACATGCGCATTTCCGCGCTGCGGTATTTCATCAGCGCCTCAAAGGAGGATGCGCTTGTGGAGGAATACCGCAAGCTGCTCAATATCCGCATGGCATCGCCTGACCAAAGCGTTGGCAATCTTTCCGGCGGCAATCAGCAGAAGGTTGTACTGGCGCGCTGGCTGGCACTTCGCCCAAAAGTGCTGATTGTCGATGAGCCCACCCGCGGCATTGATGTGGGCGCCAAGGTCGAGGTGCATAATCTGCTGTTTGAAATGGCCCAGGCCGGCATTGCCATCATTGTTATTTCATCCGAGCTGCCGGAAATCCTGAGTTTGGCGGACCGCATCATCACCATGCGTGAAGGCCGCGTGACGGGTGAAATCATGCGGGCCGATGCCGATCAGCAAAAACTCATGACGCTAATGACGTTGGGCAAAATCGGGCAGGCGGCATAAGGGGTATTCATGACAATGGCATCAGCAACCGAAAATCCATCAGGCTTTGATGCCTTCTCGTTTCTGGCGCGCTTTGCACCGTTGATCTTTTTGCTGGTTCTGATGGCGGGCTTTGCCATCATGGAGCCGCGTTTTCTGTCCTCCATCAACCTGTTCAATGTCATGCGGCAGGTTTCCATAACTGGCCTTCTCGCCATTGGCATGACATTTGTGATCCTGACCGCAGGCATTGATCTCTCCGTGGGCTCGCTTCTCGCCTTCGCAGGGCTTGTCGCAGCGGCGGTTGCCAAGGGCGGCATGCAGGACCGTTTCACCGTGGGCGATGCGGCAATCGGCTACGGCTGGCCGCTCGCGGCGCTTGCCGCCATCGCCATCGGCTTGATTTGCGGCTATGTCCAGGGCATTGCCATTACAAAACTTAAAGTGCCGGCCTTTGTGGTCACGCTCGGCGGCATGTCGGTATTTCGTGGCGCGGCGCTGCTGTTTGCCGCCGGTGGCCCCATCTCAGGCTTCCAGCCGGATTTCACATGGTGGGGGCAGGGGCGCATTTACACCGTACCCGTTCCCGTCATCATCTTTCTTTTATCCGCCTTCATCGCCCACATCGTTTTGCGCTACACGCGCTATGGCCGCCGCGTCTATGCGGTAGGCGGAAATCCGGAGGCAGCACGGCTTGCCGGCCTCAACGTAAACCGGATCATCTGCAGTGTATATGTCATCATGGGCTTCTTCGCAGGCCTCGGCTCTTTCGTGCTGGCCGCAAGATTGAATTCAGCGGAGGCCGTGGCAGGAACGGGCTATGAATTAACCGTCATCGCATCCGTCGTCATCGGCGGCACCAGCCTGTTCGGCGGCGCCGGCTCAATCTTCGGCACGGTGATCGGCGCGTTTCTGATAGGGGTTTTGCTGAATGGCCTGGTCTTGATGAATGTCTCCTCCTACATTCAGCAAATCATCATCGGCGTGATCATCGTGCTGGCGGTGGCGTTTGACACCTTCGCCAAATCCCGCCGGAGGAAAGCGTGAGGGACGTGACCGTTTTATTTGGGGAACGACAGTTCGGAGCATCAAACAATCTTCGTCGTGACCTTCACATTCTTCCGGATTGCGTGTGAGTAGGGGCAGACTACGTGGGCTTTTTTGGCTAGCGCCGTGGCTTTGGGTTTGGGCACGCCTGGCAATTTCACTTCCAGCTTTACTTCGATGCCGAAGCCTTTCTTGTCGGAGCGGGGGCCGAAGCTGACGTGGGCTGTAACGGATGACTCTCGGGCCAAAGCCAAGGGTTTCTTTTCCTTGCTGTTTACATATTTCATGGCGCCCAAGTAGCAGGATGCATAGCTCACGGCGAAAAGCTGATCAGGGTTTGTGCCGGTTCCATCGCCGCGCCCGCCAACTGCCGTTCCAACCGCAGTAAAGAATTCCGGATTGGTTATTCGCCAGATGGACATGGCAAAGGCCGGGGGAATTATGAAGGGGTTGCTGGGGTAGTTTTTGCGACAAAATATAGCTATACATAGAATCTGTTCCCCTTCTTTTCTGAATTGGTGTGGTTCATGGCGGCAAAACTGCGTAGGAATTTAGCAGGACTTAAAAAAGGAAAGAAAGAGAAAACGAAAAATAAATCTGCAGCAGGACTATTTGTTGGATTCAAGAAGAGCGATAGTGGTTTTTCGTCAGTCGCTCAGTTCGCATACTCTAACAGCTTGGAAGACATCAGTTTTTCGAAAGATGAAACTGCTGACGAGTCGCGCGAAAAAAAGACTAAATCAAGTCCTCAGAAGGCTGACTCGGATCGCACCGATGATAAGTTTGGGTTCAACGAAGCAATCAACGGGTTTGTTCAACAGATGGAGTCTCTCGCCAGAGGGGTACCGTTTATAAATTCGTCGATACCCTTGCTCCGCGCAATGGTAATCGACCGACAAGTCAAGCCATTCGTTACAAAAAATGCGCGGCTTATAGCATTAGTCAATGCGGAGCCAGGAGTAGAGGTATTTGAGCTTCCAATTGAGAAATATCAGGGGTTTAAGAAAAAACTCAGCGAGTATCATCAATTGACGGCTTTCGGAGCTACTATGCCGGGGATATCTTTGGTTGGATTGGTTAGCGCCTACGATTCCTATCTATCCGATCTGCTCAAGTCAGTGTTTGCTAGCCAACCTGAATGGGTCGCTAGCTCAGAAAAATCAATTTCCCCAAGACAATTGTTTGATTCAAGCAGCATTGATGAATTGAAGATAATGATTGTTGAGAAAGAAGTGGAAACCATTCTGCGAAAGAGTCACGCTGATCAAATTAGCTGGTTAGAGGCAAAACTTCGTATTCCTCTTACAAAAGACCTTAAGTGCTGGCCGGAGTTTATCGAAATATGCGAACGCCGAAATCTATTCACTCATTCTGGAGGGATTGTTTCGAGACTTTATTTGGATAATTGCAAATCAGTTGGCATTAATGTGCCGCCCAAAGTTGTTGTGGGAAGGAAGTTAAAAGTGAACGGTTCATATTTTTGATCGGGCGCTTGAGGTTTTTTATGAAGTTGGAGTCAAGCTCGGGTTTGTAGTGTGGAGAAAACTTGTAAAAACTGAGAAAGAGTTCGCAGAACGATGCATAAGCAATGTTTCGTATGAACTAATTGTTTACAAAAAATATAAACTAGCAGTCCAGCTTCTGGAGTTTTCGACTGTGGTACCTGCATTGGTAATCCCCCCCTAGACTAAGGGGTTTTGAAGGTAGAATTTTCTCGGAATGGAAAACGAGGAGATTCTGATGAGGAAGAGCAGATTTACTGAGGCCCAGATCATGGGTGTGCTGCGCCAGGTTGAGGGCGGCATGGCATTGGCGGATGTGTGCCGCGAGCATGCGATCAGCGTAGCGACATTTTACAAATGGCGATCAAAGTATGGCGGCATGGATGCGTCCATGATTGCCGACATGAAGGTCATGGAAGAGGAGAACCGGCGTCTGAAGAAGATGTTTGCGGAACTCGGCATGCAGAACGAGCTGCTGAAGGAGGCTCTCGGAAAAAAATAACCCGGCCAGCGATGCGTCGTGAACTGGCCGAGAACGCTGTGACGCAAAAGGGTGTGAGTGTAGCTCTTGCCTGCCGGACGTTTGGCGTGAGCGAGACCTGCTATCGCTACAGCCCGAAGCTGGATCAGGAGAACGGGCGGATTGCCGATCTGCTGGTTGGCTTGACGCAGGCGCGCAGGAACTGGGGCTTCGGCCTGTGCTTTCTGTATCTGCGCAATGTGAAGGGTGAGAGCTGGAACCACAAGCGTGTCTATCGGATTTACCGTGAACTGGAGCTCAACATGCGGATCAAGCCGAAGAAGCGCCTGAAGCGGGAGAAGCCTGAGGAACTGGCGGTTCCCGATCAACCCAACACCGTGTGGTCGATGGACTTCATGGCAGACCGCCTGGAAGACATGCGGGCGTTTCGGTTGCTGAATGTCGTGGATGACTTCAACCGCGAAGGACTTGGCATTGAGGTAGACTTCTCGCTACCTGCCGAGCGGGTCACACGCACCCTCGACCGGATCATTGAATGGCGTGGACCACCGCTTGCCATCCGTGTCGACAACGGCCCGGAATACATCAGCGATTGTCTGCACCAGTGGGCTGAGACACACGGCATTGCCATCCAGCACATCCAGCCGGGCAAGCCACAGCAGAACGCCTACATCGAACGTTACAACAGAACCGTCCGGCACGAATGGCTGGATCAA
>VFJY01000071.1 GCA_009885825.1 Rhodobiaceae bacterium
AGCTTTTTGATTGGCGGCGATTGAGATCAGTTCGCATTGGTCATGACACCTGGATTGGCCACGGGGCGGTTGTCATGAAAGGTGTCGTCATTGGCGATGGCGCCATCGTGGCTTCCCATGCAGTGGTCACCAGGGATGTGGCACCCTATGTGATCGTCGGCGGCATTCCGGCACAACTGATCAAGCGCCGCCATTCGAAACCGGTTTCTGAACAACTTCAAGACTTGCGCTGGTGGGACTGGGACCATGTATTCTTACGGCAAGCGCTGCCGGATTTTCGCAAGCTGTCAGTCGACGCATTCCTGGAAAAATATGGTGATGCCGCGCGGAAATTGGCTGTCATATAATCGTGACATAAGCCTGTTTGAAGCGTCGAAATGGATACGGTTTCGTTCAATCGCCAGTCATGGATGAGGCTTCTGGCCTTATCGTCGTGGAGTGACCTGAAGGAATGCGCTGGCTATCTTGCGCTTGTCACCTGCGAAATCATCCGGCCACCTGAAACCGGCCTGGTGATGCTGCGTGGCCGCATTGGTGGAACGGGCAGCGCCTTCAACATGGGTGAAGCGACGGTTACGCGCTGCGCCGTGCGCTCTGCGAAAAGCCACGAAGGTCATGCCTATATCATGGGGCGCAACCATGAGCATGCGAAGATTGCGGCAATTTGCGATGCGGTAATGCAAGACGACAATTGCAGCGCGAGGATTGAATCACTCGTCCTTCTGCCACTCCAGAAAATCCTTGTTGAGCGGCGCAAAGTGGCGGCGCAAAAGGCCGCTGCCACCAAGGTGGATTTCTTTACGCTTGTTCGCGGCGAAAATGACTGACGCGGCATTCGCAACCCCGGCCCATGACAGCGCCCGCTCGTTCCGTCCCATTTTGGATGCGATGGCAAACCCCGGGAAAATCTATTCCTTCAAACCGGCGGTTCAAGCGCCTGCCGGGCTGGGACCGGAGGCTGCTGCCGTGGCGCTTGTCCTGTGCGACTTTCAAAGCCCCATATGGCTTGAGAGAAGTCTGCGGATGGCCGAAATCCTGCAATATATCAGGTTCCACACCGGTGCGCCGATAACGAATTCCAAGCCAGAAGCGATGTTTGCGTTCATCGACGCGACGCGGGCCGTTCCCAGTTTAACGGATTTTCCGATGGGCACTCAGGAATACCCGGATCGTTCGGTGACGCTGGTCATCAAAGCCGAACGACTCACGGCCAACCCGGACGTCACATTCAAGGGCCCCGGCATTCAATCAACGCGGGGTTTCAGTGCGCCTCATTTGTCACCCGCTTTCTGGAGCAGCATGATCGCTTCCCGGACCGGTTTTCCGCTTGGCATGGATGTTATATTCGTTGGCAGTCATCAGGTTGCGGCTCTGCCACGATCCACGCAAATTTCAATTGATGGAGCGGTCTGATGTATGTGGCGGTCAAAGGCGGAGAAAAAGCGATTGATGCGGCTCATCGCCTGTTGAGCGAAGGCAGGCGTGGCGATCCATCTGTCCCGGAAATCACGACTGAACAGATTTCCGAGCAGCTTGCCCTGGCTGTTGACCGGGTCATGAATGAAGGCTCGCTCTACGATCGCGGGCTTGCATCACTGGCGGTCAAGCAAGCGAGGGGCGATTTGACCGAGGCCATATTCCTGGTAAGAGCGGCCCGCACGACGCTGGCGCGTTTTGGCTACACGGAACCTGCCAATACATCGGCAATGCTGATCCGGCGGCGTGTCTCGGCGGCTTTCAAGGATATTCCAGGCGGGCAAATTCTTGGCCCCACTTTTGACTACACCCACCGGCTGCTCGACGCCGGTTTCGACAGGACTTCTCCAAGTCTGGTGCCGGAGACGCCATCAAGTGAAATTCCAAAGGTACTGGCAATGCTTGGTCAAGAGGGGCTCATCGAACAACCGCAAGCGTCTGGCACTGCACCCGGTGACGTTACCCAGGAGCCAGCGTCATTTCCCATGCCGCGCGATCAACGCCTTCAAACGCTGGCGCGCGGCGATGAGGGTTTTTTGCTGTCTCTTGCCTATTCTACCCAGCGCGGCTTTGGCCGCACCCATCCCTTTGCCGGTGAAATCAGGCTTGGTGAAGTGGAGATAGAGTTTACCCCTGTAGAACTTGGCTTTCCGGTGGTAATCGGCGAGGTGACGCTTACCGAATGCGAAATGATCAATCAGTTCATAGGTTCGGCAGATGTGCCTCCGCAATTCACGCGTGGATATGGTTTGGGATTTGGCCACTGTGAGCGCAAGGTGATGTCCATGGCGCTGGTGGATCGTTCACTTCGCGCCGATGAGTTGGGTGAGGAACGGGTGGCGCCTGCACAGGATGAGGAGTTCGTCATCTCCCATTGCGACAATGTTCAGGCCACAGGCTTCGTGGAGCATCTCAAGCTGCCGCACTACGTTGATTTTCAATCGGAACTCATTCTTTTGCGGAAGCTCAGGGCTGAAGCGAATGTCATGCAGGAAGCAGCGGAATGAATGTCCCTGCCTATAATTTCGCCTATCTGAACGAGCAGACCAAGCGCATGATCAGGCGCGCCCTTCTCAAGGCCGTTGCAATTCCGGGCTACCAGGTTCCCTTCGCGGCCCGTGAAATGCCCATGCCGCTCGGGTGGGGCACAGGCGGTGTGCAGGTCACAGCCGCCATACTAACTCCCGAAGACACCTTGAAGGTCATCGATCAGGGTGCCGATGATACGACAAATGCCGTCAGCATTCGCAGGTTCTTCGTGAAGACCGCCGGAGTGAAGACGACGGAAGTGACAGAAGAAGCCACCATCATTCAAACCCGTCATCGCATTCCCGAAACACCGCTGACCGAAAAGCAGACACTGGTTTTTCAAGTGCCAATTCCAGAACCTCTGCGCTTTCTGGAGCCGCGCGAAACCGAAACCCGCAAGATGCATGCGCTTGAGGAATACGGTGTCATGCACGTCAAGCTCTACGAAGATATTGCGCGTTTTGGCGAAATTGCAACGTCCTATGATTACCCGGCACTGGTGAATGATCGCTACGTTTTCGACCCATCACCCATCCCCAAGTTTGACAATCCAAAACTCGACAATTGCCCGGCGTTGCAATTGTTTGGCGCCGGGCGCGAAAAACGCATCTACGCCATACCTCCTTACACCTCTGTCAAGAGCCTCGATTTCGAGGATTATCCTTTTTCCATTCCGAGATGGGAGAAGCCTTGCGAAATTTGCGGCTCGCGCGCGAGCTACCTTGATGAAATCGTCACTGACGACAAGGGCGGGAGAATGTTTGTGTGCTCTGACACCGATCACTGCCGCAAACAGAAGAGTGCCGCATGAGTGCGCTGCTGTCCATCGAGAGGGTGTCGAAAAACTATGGTCCCCGGATTGGCTGCAGCGACGCTTCCTTTGAGCTTTGGCCTGGCGAGGTTTTGGCCATTGTCGGCGAATCGGGATCGGGGAAAACCACCCTTCTCAAATGCATTTCAGGGCAGATGGAGCCGACATCAGGCAAGGTTCGCTATAGCACCCGCGCCGGCCGCGAAGTGGCGCTTGACGCAATGAGCGAGGCGGAACGGCGCTTTCTCATTCGAACGGACTGGGGCTTTGTGCATCAGGACGCGCGTGAAGGATTGCGCATGGGCGTCTCTGCTGGCGCCAATGTCGGCGAGCGGTTGATGGCCGTAGGCGAGCGGCATTATGGCCGCATTCGAAGCACCGCTCTGGACTGGCTTGGCCGCGTCGAGATCGCGGGTGACCGCATTGACGACAGTCCCTGGTCCTATTCCGGCGGCATGCGGCAACGCCTGCAAATCGCCCGCAATCTGGTCACGGCGCCACGCCTGATATTCATGGATGAACCCACTGGCGGATTGGATGTATCCGTGCAGGCCCGCCTCCTTGATCTCTTGCGCGGGCTTGTTCGCAGGCTGGGTCTTGCTGCCGTAATTGTCACTCATGACCTTGCGGTGGCGCGCCTGCTGTCAACGCGCATGATGGTGATGCAAGGGGGTCGCGTCATCGAAACGGGATTGACCGATCAGATCCTTGAAGACCCCCAACAACCATACACCCAGCTGCTGGTGTCTTCTGTCTTGCAGGTATGACTCCAGTGTTGAGCATTGAAGGCCTATCCAAGGAATTCACGCTGCATCAGCAGGGCGGAACTAGGATAACCGTTCTGGAGAACGTGAACCTCGATGTGATGGCGGGCGAAGCTATGTCCATAACCGGTCAATCGGGCCGCGGAAAAAGCACGCTCCTGAAACTCATCTATGGCTCCTACAAGGCGAGCGGCGGAACGGTTCGCGTGTTGCACAACGGCGCGTGGGTGAATGTTGCGGGCGCGCAACCTCGCGACATTCTGCGCCTGCGCCAGCAGACAATTGGATATGTCACGCAGTTCCTGCGGGTGATCCCACGGATTCCCGCTATTGACATTGTTGCAGAGCCCTTGATTGATCGTGATGTCGCGCCAGATGTGGCGGTTGGCCGCGCCAGGGATTTGTTGGCCAGGTTGAATATCCCCGAGAAATTATGGCATCTTTCCCCCATGACTTTTTCGGGCGGCGAGCAGCAGCGCGTCAACATCGCGCGGGGCTTTGCGGCCCATCATCCCATACTGCTGCTGGATGAACCCACTGCTTCCCTCGACGAGGAGAACCGCAGTCGTGTCTTATCGATGATTGCCGAAGCGCGCGCCGCAGGCAGCGCCGTCGTTGCCGTTTTCCATGATGAGGAAGAGCGCCGCAAAGCCTGCGAACGAGAAGTAGCACTCTAGGCCTGTGGACTTAAACGCAAGTGTCATGATCTCTTCAGATGCCTGTCACAAATCGTGCCTACGGTTTGCTGGGAATAGTGGAGGACCAAATTTTGGCCAGCATCAGTATATCAGGATTGAGCAAGACTTTTCCGAATGGCACCAAGGCTATCAATGCCATTGACCTGCAAATTCGATCTGGCGAGATGGTGGCGCTCATCGGCGCCTCGGGCTCAGGAAAATCAACCCTGATACGTCACATCGCGGGCCTGCTGACCGCTGATGCCAAAGGCGCAGGCTGTATTCTGGTCGAAGACCGAAAGGTTCAGTCGAATGGTCGCATATCGCCTGATGTGCGCGAAACAAGGCGCAACGTCGGCGTAATTTTTCAGCAATTCAATTTGGTCAATCGTCTGTCAGTCCTGACCAATGTTCTCACTGGCAGATTGTCCAGCATGCCGACGCTAAACGGAACTCTCGGCATGTTTTCACTGAAAGACCAGCATCTGGCCATGCGGGCGCTTGACCGGGTGGGCATTGCGGCCACGGCGCGCCAGCGGGCATCGACCTTGTCCGGAGGTCAGCAACAGCGTGCCGCCATTGCCAGGGCTTTGGTTCAGGGTGCAAAAATTATCCTCGCTGATGAACCTATCGCTTCCCTCGATCCAGCCTCGGCCCGACGCGTGATGGAAACTCTTGTCGGGATTAACACCCAAGATGGCATCACAGTTGTTGTTTCACTTCATCAGGTGGAATATGCGCGTCGCTTTTGCCCTCGGACGATTGCGATGCAAGCTGGAGACATCGTCTTTGATGGCCCCAGCACAGCGCTCACCAATGAGCGGTTGAAAGACATTTATGGATCGGCGAGCGAAGAACTTGTCTTGCCTGATGCCGCCGATCTCAACGGCCCCCTGGCCGTTGCAGCCTAGAAAGAAAACCAACTTAACAGGAGCAACACAATGAAGACGTTTCTGAAGGGGCTTGTTGTCGCAGCGTTGGCAACATTCGCACCGATGCCTGCATCAGCCGATACCAGCGAAATCAATTTCGGCATTATTTCCACCGAAAGCCAGCAAAACCTCAAGCAGGACTGGGAGCCTTTCCTGGCCGCAATGTCCAAGGAAACCGGCGTCAAGATCAATCCATTTTTTGCATCGGATTACGCCGGCATCATTGAAGCCCAGAAGTTCAACAAGGTGCAAATCGCCTGGTATGGCAACAAGTCCGGCATGGAAGCCGTTGACCGGGCCGAGGGCCAGGTGTTTGCCCAGAGCGTTAACAAAGACGGTAGCCAAGGCTATCACGGCCTGCTGATCACCAACGTGGAAAACACCACTCTAAACAGTGTTGATGATATCAAGAAGTGCGACAAGTCACTGTCGTTCGGCAATGGCGATCCAAATTCAACATCGGGCTTCCTGGTTCCCGCCGTGTTTGTGTTTGGCGCCAACAACATCGACGTGAAGAGCTGTTTCAAGGCTGTTACGAACGCCAATCATGAAGCCAATCTCATGGCAGTTGTGAACAAGCAGGTTGATTTTTCAACGTTCAATACAGACACCATGAAACAGATTGCTGCCCAGGAACCGGAAGCAATGAAGAAAATCAAGATTATCTGGAAATCTCCACTCATTCCATCCGACCCGATCGTCTGGCGCAAGGATCTTGATGCCGGCACGCGCGCGAAATTCATGACATTTTTTATGTCCTATGGCCGTCAAGGCACAGTAGAAGAGGTGAAAGCCGCACGCGAAGTCTTGGCGAATTTGGGCTGGTCGCCGTTCAAGCCGTCGTCCGATGCCCAGCTCTACCCGGTCCGCATCCTCGAAGTGAGCAAGGCCCTCAGCAAGGTTCAGATGGATGATGCCATGGCCCAAGCTGACAAGGACGCCAAGCTAAAGGACCTGCTGGCCCAGAAGGCCGAGTTCGAAAAGCTGATGGGCGAAATTCCTCAGACCTGAAATCAGCCAGCCTTGAGGTTGTGGGCGAGGTTCACACCTCGCCCTTTTTAACGGGTAGCATCAAATGAGCGTCGAGACTCTCAAAACCGAAATTGCCATTCCGCCAGTCCCCGCGAAGGAAAGGTGGAGCAAGTATTTATTCTGGTTGATCCTTGCGGCGCTATTGGCCTGGAGCTTCAACTCTGCCGAGATCTATCGCGCGCCGAGCCTCATCACCGATGCCGGAAACATGGCAAGCTATGGCTCCGGATTTCTGTCGCCCAATTTCAAGGACTGGCGTTTTTATCTTTCGGAACTGGTGGTCACCGTTCAAATCGCCGTGTGGGGCACATTCCTCGCAGTTGTTGTTGGCATGCCGATATCACTCCTCTGCTCCAACAACGTCGCTCCGCCATGGATCGTTCAACCCATGCGGAGGCTCATGGATGCCTGCCGCTCCATCAACGAGTTGGTGTGGGCCGTGCTGTTTGTGGTGGCTGTTGGCCTTGGTCCTTTTGCCGGTGTCATGGCGATCTTCATTAATACCACCGGCATTGTGGCCAAGCTTTTTTCGGAAGCCGTTGAGGCTTCCGATCCGCGACCAGTGGAGGGCATTCGCGCCACAGGCGCCACCCGAACCCAAGAGGTGCTCTACGGGATCGTGCCACAGGTCATGCCCCTCTGGTTGTCTTACAGCCTCTATCGCTTTGAATCGAATGTGCGCGGCGCCACGGTTTTGGGCCTAGTTGGCGCTGGCGGCATTGGGCAGGTTTTGTTCGAATCGATTCGTGGTTTTTACTACGCTGAAACAGCCGCGTTGATGATCATGGTGATCATAACTGTCGCTCTCGTCGACATCATTTCGCAACAACTGCGGAAGATAATGGTCTGACCATGCGACACGCCGTCTACTATTCTCCAGCATTTGGAACATTGCTGCATCAGCTTGGCATATCATGGCTTGGGCGCGACGCGGCTCGCGACGAGGAGGTCAGGCAACCCGCTGTCGAGGGAATCAGTGATGTTACCGCAGAGCCGGCGCGTTACGGCCTCCACGCCACGCTTGCCGCGCCATTCAACCTGAATCCAGGCGCGCGCCGCGTTGAGTTGGGTGATGCTGTTGCCCTTCTGGCGGCGCAAATGGATGGTGTTTTCATTCCCAGGCTGGTATTGCGCAATATGGATGGGTTTTTGGCGCTTGTGCCAGAGCCGCCCGTGAGCGGGTTGGTCGAGCTTGCAGAAATGTGTGTCCGCGCGATCGATGCCTATCGCGCCCCGCCTGATGACGCCGAGCTGGCCCGTCGGAGCTCGGTCGGTCTTTCAGCCAATCAGCAGCGGCTTCTGCTGCGCTGGGGCTATCCCTATGTCTTTGACGAGTTCCGTTTTCACATCACTCTCACACGAAAGCTGAGCGACAAAGAACAGGGTACATTCACGGCAGCGGCAAATGAACACTTCGCGCCGGTGATCGGGCAGGCATTGGAGGTGGACGCACTGACGGTATTTGCCGAGGCGCGTGTGAGCAAAAAATTTGTCGTGGAAGAACGGTTTCCCTTGCGGCGAATTGGCAAAGTGAGGGCGGCGTCATGAATGAGCTCAGGCTTTCAAATGCGAAATTGGTTCTCGCCACCGAGGTCATTTCGGGTTCATTGAACATTATTGATGGCCTAATCGCGGGAATTGATCGCGGCGCTTCGCCCAAATCCGATGATGTTGAGGGTGATTTCATCATTCCAGGCCTGGTGGAGCTTCACACCGACCATCTCGAAAGCCACTTTCATCCCCGTCCCGGTGTTGAATGGCCAGCCGAATCCGCCGTTTTGGCCCACGATGCCCAGATTGCCGCGGCGGGAATTACCACGGTCTTTGATGCCCTTCGCGCCGGCTCATTTGATCCCAATGACTATTCGGCCCGAAATGGCGAGCATTTGGCCAAGGCAATACACGCCGCGCAAGCCAAAGGGCAGTTGCGGGCGTCTCACTATATTCATCTGCGCTGCGAACTGCCATGTGCCGATACAGTTGACGCAGCGAGAAAAACAGTGGCCGCAGGCGACATACGGCTGATCTCATTGATGGATCACACGCCCGGCTACCGGCAATTCGTCAGCATTGAAAAATTCAAGGAATACTATCTGGGCAAGAAACTCATACTGCCGGAAATGATCGATGACTACATCGCAGAAAAGCTGGAGCTGCAAAATCGCTACGCCGCTGCAAACAAGATCGAGATTCTCAATCTCACGCGCTTCCTGGGCATAAGTCTGGCCAGTCACGATGATGCAACGTCGGGTCATGTTGATGAGGCTGTCGAAGATGGCGCCGTGATTGCCGAGTTTCCCACAAGCGCTGAGTCGGCGGAAGCGGCGCACCGGCATCGTCTGGCAGTTCTCATGGGCGCACCCAACATCGTGCGCGGCGGCTCGCATTCGGGCAACATTTCGGCTACAGAGGTCGCCGAGATGGGCCATCTTGATATTCTGTCTTCGGACTATGTGCCAGCCAGCCTCTTGCTGGCAGCCTTTGCCCTTCCCGAAAAAGTGGAAGGAATAACGCTTGCCAAAGCCGTGCGATTTGTAACGTCGAAGCCCGCCGCTGCGGCAGGTCTTGATGATCGCGGCGAGATTGATATTGGCAAGCGCGCCGACCTCATTCAGGTGAGTGTGAAGACCGGCAGCCCAGTGGTGCGCCGGGTCTGGCGTGAGGGCGTCCGGGTTCTGTGATTTCAGGGAACGGCAGGCTTGTCTTGGTTGTTGGCCCCAGTGGAGCTGGCAAGGACAGCGTGTTGCGCTTTGCCATGTCGCGGCTGAGTGGGGACAGCAGGTTCTCATTTCCCAAACGCGTCATCACGCGTGCAATTGATGCGGCATCCGAGGATCATGAATCAGTCGATTGGCAAGGTTTTGATGACCTGGTCAATAGGGGCGCCTTCGCTCTGATGTGGGAAGCCCATGGCCTGAAGTATGGTGCGAGGCGCACGATTGAAGATGATTTGGCCAAGGGCAGCATTGTTGCCGTTAATGTTTCCCGTACAATTATTGCGGAAACTGCCAAGCGCTACCCTGTGGTTGTCGTTGAAATCCTTGCCGATCCCGATGTTCTGGCCGCACGGATCGCCGCGCGGGGTAGAGAAGATCAGCATTTGGTGGCAGGCCGGATCAGCCGAAGAGTGCCCGCATCGCCCGTTACAATACCGTCACATAAAATTAGCAATGATGGCGAGTTATCTGCGGCCGGTGAGGAATTCTGCAAAGTGTTGGAAAGCTTGACAGTAAAGTGATCAATGTCCTGTTCCTGTGCACCGGAAACACGGCCCGATCCATTCTGGCTGAAGCGGTGTTGCGAAAGCATGGGGGAAGCCGCTTTGGCGCTTTCTCCGCCGGGAGTTTTCCCAAGGGTGTTGTAAACCCCCTGGCTCTTGAGACGCTCTCGGAGTCTGGTTATCCCACTGGGGGTTTGCGTTCAAAAAGCTGGGACGAATTCGCCAGGCGAAGTGCGCCAGAAATGTCACTTGTCATAACAGTTTGTGATAACGCGGCTGCTGAAACCTGCCCAATATGGCCGGGGGCGCCTGTATCCGCCCATTGGAGTCTTCCTGATCCCTACACCAAAGGCGATTTCGAGGAGGTATTCAAGTCATTGCAGGCTCGAATCATAGATATGACCGCGTTGGATTTTGAAGGTCTACCCTCAGCAGTCCTGACACTGAAGTTGAATGAGATAGGCAGTTATCAGCATGAGTAGTTTCAACCTTGAGCGCAGACTCGCGGCGGAATTTCTCGGCACCGCCCTGCTCGTGGCAGCGGTTGTGGGCTCGGGCATCATGGCAGAAACATTGACCAAGGATGTGGCGCTGGCTCTCTTGTGCAATACGGTTGCAACAGGCGCCATTCTCGTGGTGCTCATTACTGTCCTGGGGCCGATTTCCGGCGCTCACTTCAACCCCGCAGTTTCCTTGGTTTTTGCAATCAGGCGTGATCTGCAATTTTCCGACGCCTTGCTCTATGTGGCTGCGCAAATCGCTGGAGGGATCATGGGCGTCTTGATTGCCCACGCCATGTTTGACCAGGCACTGCTGCAGGTTTCATCAACCGTCCGCAGCGGCAGCCCTCAATGGTTCGCCGAATTCTTGGCCGCCTTTGGTCTTATCACCGTCATCCTCGCTGGTCTCAAGTTTTCCAGTGCGGCGTTGCCGTGGCTTGTTGGCCTCTACATTACTGCGGCCTATTGGTTCACGGCCTCAACATCCTTTGCCAATCCCGCTGTCGCCATTGCGCGCTCACTTACCGACACTTTCTCAGGCATCCGGCCAGTGGATGTGCCGGCTTTTGCCGCCGCGGAACTTGCGGGTGCCGTCCTCGCTCTCCTTGTCATGCAGTGGCTGCTGACGGCAAGGAAGTCCTAGGCGCCCTTCCCTGTGGACATCTATCACGTATGTGAAACTGTCATCGAAATTACACACGATGTTCATTGGGTGCTCTGATAACGCGCTGGCAGTCAATCCAACCCAAGGGATCAATCATGAACATCACCCGCAGAGCAACCATACTGGTGCTGGCCCTATCGTCATCGATATTTGCCGGCATGCCGGCTTATTCGCAATCCATGGACGAGCTTGAAGCCAAGGGACGCGCTGAAGGCACGATCGTCAGTCTCGGCATGCCTGACGACTGGGCAAATTTTGGCGACCAGTGGAAAGCCATCACGACGAAGTATGGCGTTACCCACACCGACACCGACATGAGCAGCGCCGAGGAACTCGCAAAATTTGAAGCCGAAAAATCCAACCCCAGCGCCAGCATCGGCGATGTCGGTCTTGAGTTCGGGCCAATTGCCGTGAAAAAAGGCCTGAGCATGGCTTTCAAGCCATCGACCTGGGATAAGATCCCAGCCTGGGCCCGTGATGAAGAGGGCCACTGGATGTTGGCCTATACCGGCACCATCGCGTTCATCGTGAGCAAGAATGTAAAGAACCCGCCGAAGAGCTGGGCCGATCTGGTGAATGGCGACTACAAAGTCGCCGTTGGCGAAGTGGGAAAGGCCGCCCAGTCTAACGCGCTGGTGCTTGCCGCTGCGATTGCGGGAGGCGGCGGTGAAGAGAACCTGCAACCGGCGATGGACATATTTGCCAAGCTCGCGGAACAAAAGCGCCTGCTGACCATTGGCACGAATCCCGCCAACATGGAAAAAGGTGAAATCGAAGTCGGCATCATCTGGGATTTCAACGCGCTCAACTATCGCAACACGGTTGGCGCTGACAAGTTTGACGTGTTTATTCCGGCCGATGGTTCGGTGACCAGCGGGTATACCACCATCATCAATGCCTACGCACCGCAGCCCAACATGGCCAAGCTCACGCGAGAATTTATCTTCAGCGAAGAAGGCCAGATCAACTTTGCCAAAGGCTATGCCCGCCCCATCCTGATCGACTCGATCAATTTGCCGCCGGAGCTGGCCAACAATGTTCTGCCGGCCGAGCAATATGCCAAGGCCCGCCCGATCAATGCGGCCGTTTGGGCGGAATCAGCCAAGCAGCTCTCAAAGCTGTGGCAAGAGCAAGTCATGGCCAAGATGTAGCTGGGCATCCATTGGGCCGCAGCTGGAAAGCTGCAGCTCTTTCATTTTCCGGGGGATGCGTTTTGATTGAGATTGGGCGACGGGGCAGAATCATTGCCTGGGCATGCGCAATTCCGTTTCTGGCGGTCATTTTTCTTTTTGAAGTGATGCCCCTGGCCGCTGTCTTGACCAACAGCGTGTTCAAGGAAGGCGTGCCGTCTGTCCTTAACTACGCTGAAATCCTGGGCAGCCGCTTTTATCTGGGCGCCTTCAGGGTGAGCTTTTCAATTTCACTGCTAACAGCATTGATAGCGCTGGTTGTGGCTTTCCCCATCGCGATCATTCTGCGGCGGATGCCGGGAAGAGTGCAGGACATCATTTTGGTGTTTTCAAACATTGGCACAAATTTCACCGGTTACCCGCTGGCCTTTGCCTTTGTCATTCTCATGGGTGTGAGTGGTTCAATAACACTCTTGCTGATTGAGGCAGGGCTGGTCAAGGATTTCAATATCTACTCAACCGCGGGTCTGGTTTTCGTCTACTCGTATTTCCAGATCCTGCTTGGCATACTTCTCATATTTCCAGCGCTTGGTGCTATTACACCAGACATTGAAGAGGCAGCAAAGCTCATGGGAGCCAGTCGCTGGTTGTTCTGGCGGCGCATAGGCCTGCCAATTCTGGCGCCCAGTCTGGCGGGAGCACTTCTGTTGCTGTTTGCAAACGCCATGGGCACTTACGCTACTGCAGAAGCGCTCGTGGGGAGCGGCGCAAACCTCGTCACAATCCGTATCGGAGAACTCACGGCAGGCGATGTGTTCTCTGATCCAAATCTGGCCGACACGATGGCGACGCTGCTGGTCATAATACTCATTATTCCCATTGTTGCGGCGCAATTCTTGCTGAAGCCAAAAGACTCCAATGCGTGAGGGTTCTGCCGGTCAATGGATGTGGATGGGTTTGGTGTTTGCCGTGCAAGTGTTGCCAATTGCTGCCGTGGCGCTCAATGGTTTCGCCACCGAATGGGCAGGCTCTGTGTTGCCGGTTGGCTACACGACACAATACATGAGCCAATTGTTTGCTGATCCCCGGTTTACCCAGGCTGTTGGCAACTCGCTGTTGGTGGCTGTGGGATCATTGGTGGTGACATCCACGATCTGTGTCCCAGCCATTCTCGTGGCCCACTGCTATTTCCCAATCCTTGATCGCTGGATGGGGGCGCTCATCATTTTGCCCTATGCTGTGCCAAGCATCGTTCTGGCGCTGGGGCTTTTGCGCTTGTACTCGGGGAACTATGGCGTTGTCCTGAATGGAACGCCCTGGGTTCTCATCTTTGGTTACATACCACTCGCGGCATCGCTCTATTATGTTCCAATCAAGAACAATCTGCGCGCCATTGCTCTCACTGAAATATTCGAGGCAGGCCGCCTGGTTGGTGCCAGCGATTTGGCAATCATGCGGCGCATCGTGATTCCGAGCATCATGCCGGGTCTTGTCGTTGGGCTGGTGATGAACTTCACCTTGGCCATCAGCGACTTTGTCTATGCCAATCTGCTGGTTGGCGGCCACTTTCCCACGCTGCAAATCTTCATTGGTGTGCTCAGCGGAGGCAGCGGAAGGCTCATCAGCGCTCTGATCACTGCATATTTCGCTGTGGTTCTGATCGCCACTTCCATCGTCATTTGGGCCACCTCAAGAAAGATTGCTTCATGAGTTATGTGGAGATCAGGAATCTGTCCAAACGCTTTGGTGACACGCCTGTATTTGAGAGCATTGATCTTGATGTGGAAAAGGGCAGCATTTGCGTGCTTGTCGGGCCCTCGGGCTGCGGCAAGACAACGCTGTTGCGAGCCGTGGCTGGACTGGCCGCCCCTGATCAGGGAACCATTACAATCGATGGCAAGGATGTGACAAGGCTGGAAGCCAAGCAGCGCGGCATTGGTATGGTGTTTCAGCACTACGCCCTGTTTCCCAATATGAGTGTTGAACAAAACCTGGCCTTCGGGCTGGAGCAAATGAAGTTGCCGGCAACGATCATTGCCAAGAAAGTGTCCCGGATGGTTGATCTCATGGGGCTGGGGCCGCGAGCCAAAGCCAGGCCTGCAACACTGTCTGGAGGGCAAAAGCAGCGCGTTGCCTTGGCCCGCGCGCTGGTATTGGAGCCAAAACTGCTCCTGCTGGATGAGCCCTTGTCTGCCCTAGACGCGCAAATCCGCAAGCGGCTGCGTGACGAACTCAAGAAGCTGCAACACGAAATGGGATTTACGGCGATCTTTGTGACCCATGACCAGGAAGAAGCGCTGCTTCTCGGTGATCGCATCGGCGTCATGCAATCCGGCCGTTTTGCACAAGTGGGCGGACCTTCGGAAATCTACGGTCACCCGGCTACCATGGCCGTTGCGAAATTCATTGGCGATTTCAACATCCTTGACCCGGTCACTATCGAGCAGGTTTTCAACAGAAAATGCTGCTTGAACTGGGCCGTGCACCCACAAGCAATTGAAATTTTCAGGCCAATCCCAAAACCTAAGCTCAGCGAAGGCATCTATCAAGCCGATGTGCAAATTACCGGCGTTCACGTCCTTGGCTGTGTCCTGCGCTACATGGTTCAGGCCAAAGGCGTTGCCCTCAAAATCGACGCGCTCAACCGGCCCAACATGACGCCAATGAAAAAGGGCGATGCCGCGCGAATATCCCTATCCGCCGCGGATATTTGCGAACTGCAGAATTAGAGCTAGGCTGCCCCATCCAAGCGCCCGTTAGACGACGAGATCATGTGACGTAGCAACCCGCAATCACGCCGCCGCCTGGAACGACGCGAGTTTTTGGCGGTAGCTCAGGGCTTCGGCGATGTGGAGGCGTGCCACCTGATCACGGCCATCGAGATCGGCCAGCGTTCGCGCCACGCGCAAGACCCGGTGATAGCCTCTGGCTGAAAGCCCCATGGCGTCTGCCGCGTCGCGCATGAGTTTGAGGCCGGCCTGATCGGGCTGGACAATCTCTTCGAGCAACGTGCCATCAGCCTCCGCGTTCAACCGCAGATGGCCAACACCCAGTTTCACAAACCGCTCGCGCTGACGCAAGCGGGCGGCGGCAACGCGAACCGCCACATCAGCGCTGGATTCTTTCGAGGCAGGCAGGGTGAGATCGGAAATTTTGACCGCAGGCAATTCAATCTGGATATCCATCCGGTCCAGGAGTGGTCCTGAAATCCGCTGCTGATAATCGGACGCACAGCGGGGGCCTTTCCGACAGGTATGTCCTGGCTCTCCTGCCATGCCACACTTGCAGGGGTTCATTGCCCTTTGTCAACGCCGGAGTGAATCTGCAGCGACTTGCCGGAGTGAAAGTGCAGCACGGGCGCAAGCAATGGGGGCCCCGATATCGGGGCCC
>VFJY01000044.1 GCA_009885825.1 Rhodobiaceae bacterium
AGTTTTGCCATCATGCGGCGCGACGTTTCACCATGGATGTGCAACGCGGAACCCGGCCGCACCCGCGCCCACAGAAGGCGCAGGCTGCGAAACTTCGCCATGGTCAAAAACATGTCCTGGTTGGCAGCAAGCGTGGCGCTTACTGGCAACCCGTAATGCTCCCTCACCAGCCGGGCCAGCACGCTGCCCAGCTCCTGCGCCTCGGTGGCGCCCTGATCATGAAACACCCGGCCATCCGCTTCCACAAACGGCCCCTTGAAACCTTGCTTCCGCAATTCGCCGATAATGCCAACTTGATTCAATCCGAAGGTCACGGACAGCAGTGCTGGATCAACCGGCTGTTTTTCGACATGGGCCGCAAACTCCCGCGCCAGCTCAGTCCCGCCTTCAAGCCTGACATGAATGGCATGCAGCGCAACACCCGCCAAAATCCGCGAAACAGTCTTGTCATGACCCGAAACAAGGGCAAGCCCGTCGGCTCCATTCTCCAGATCTTCCAAAGCCTGCGCATTGGCCCGCTCGCCATCGGGGTGGTCGACGCGCTGCAAAATGCGCCATGGTCCGGGGACGCTCCTGTCGGCCCTTGCGCCATGAATTTGCGGATAGAGCGGCGCCATGCCCGAAATCGGAAAATCATTCATGATCCGATGCTACCTTGCAATTCTGCGCTGTCAATTGGCCGTTGTATTGAGTAATAAGCCTGTCAGCGAAGCAATCAAATCAGAGTTGAGAAACAGCATGAGCGATACGTCAATATTCCTGGGCCAAAGCGGAAAGCGCGAGGAACTGCTGCTGGCCCTGGCTAATCGCCATGGGCTTGTCACCGGAGCCACCGGAACGGGCAAAACTGTCACCCTGCAAATCATGGCGGAAGGCTTTTGCAATGCGGGTGTGCCTGTGTTCGCCGCCGACGTGAAAGGCGATCTTTCCGGCATATCACAGGTGGGCGAGCCCAAGGATTTCCTGCTCGAGCGCGCCAAGAAAATCGGCTACGATGATTATGGTTTTGAAGCCATCCCCACAATCTTCTGGGATCTGTTCGGCGAGCAGGGCCACCCCATCCGCACCACGGTCACAGAGTTGGGGCCGCTCATGCTGTCGCGGCTCATGGGCCTGACGGACGCGCAGGAAGGTGCCATCAACATCGCTTTCAAGATTGCCGACGAAGAGGGCCTGGCCCTTCTTGATCTCAAGGATTTGCGCGCCCTTCTCAAAGACCTCGCCGATCGCGGCAAGGAAATCACCACGGAATATGGCAACATCAACGATGCAACCATCGGCGCCATCCAGCGCCGCCTGGTGGTGATTGAAGAGCAGGGCGGCAACAATTTCCTCGGCGAACCGGCCCTCGACATCAAAGACCTCATGCGCACCACGCGCGATGGCAAGGGCTACATGAATGTGTTGGCCGCAGACCGGCTGGTGAACTCCCCCCAGCTCTACGCCACGTTCCTGCTCTGGCTGTTGTCAGAAATGTTTGAAACCTTCCAGGAAGTGGGCGACGCTGAAAAACCCAAACTGGTTTTCTTCTTCGACGAAGCGCATTTGCTTTTCGCCGATGCGCCTCCAGGCCTGCTACAAAAAATCGAGCAGACGGTGAAGCTCATCCGCTCCAAGGGTGTGGGCATCTACTTCGTGACGCAAAACCCGCTCGATATTCCGGAAAGCGTTTTGGCGCAGATGGGCAACCGCGTGCAGCATGCGCTCCGCGCCTATACGCCGCGCGAGCAGAAGGCCGTGCAGGTCGCGGCCTCCACCTTCCGCCCCAACCCAAAATTCAGCACTGAGGAAGTCATCACCCAACTGGGCAAGGGCGAGGCGCTGGTTTCCGTGCTCGATGCCAAGGGCGTTCCCACCATGGTCGAGCGCACGTTGATCCGCCCGCCGTCGAGCAGGCTAGGCCCCATCACGCCGGACGAGCGCCAGAAGAGCATCAAGAACTCCCCCGTCTACGGCCAATATGAACAGGCTGAAGACCGCGAGTCGGCCTACGAAAAACTGTCGAAAAAAGCCGCCGCCCGTACTGTGGCAACTGAGCAGGCCGCCGAGGAAAAAGCCCAGGCGCGCGCCGAACGCGCCGCCCCCCGCGAGCGCGAATCCGCCACCGACCGCTTCATAAAGAATGCGGCTTCGAGCGTTGGCCGCCAGCTGGGATCAACCGTGGCCCGCTCCATCGGCAACGCAATTATCCGGGGGATTCTGGGCGGGCTTACAAGAAAGTAGCCGCGTCAAATAATCTCGCCCTCATCTCACGCAGCATGTTCAGGCCTGCTTGCGAAGTGTCAACAGGCTTTGGTTTGTTCAAGCAGTGCTTCGCCTAGGGCCAAAGGCGGAATTCCATCTGGATCAAGTTTCAGGGGCAAGGCCAACCGGCATGGGTTCTTCTAGTTCGTGCAGCGGGTCACAGGGAAAATCATATCTCGCCCATAGGTCAAGCCAGCAGCGTCAGCCAAGTTGCGAAGCGCACGTTTCAAGTCCTCTTGGCCGATATTCTTGCTTATCCACCAGCCGGACGCGGTTCGCATGGTTGGAAGGTGTCGGTTGCCGGTATGAATCGCTTCCTTTGTCCGGGCGATAAATGTCCTTTTCCGGGCGCGCAGCGCAGCCAGCTTGTCGAGCGCTTCTGGAGCGACCTGCGCTGTCATGTCTACGATCTCGGCAAACACCTCGGGCAATGTCCATGCTGTGAGAAAAATCCCGAGAAACTCTGCAGTGTACTTTTTGGAAGGCAACTTCAGCGGTTCTTTCGGTAAGGCAAATTCACGCGTGGATTGGGCTTTTGGCCCACCCGCGACGCCCGCCTGAAGCGCGCCTGCCAATTCTGAACCCAAGGCAGCATGCATCTTGAGCAACACATCAACGAAAGTTGCAGACAATGTAACGAGTACGGTGCGTTCTCTAAAGCCGGATTTCATGACTTACTCCTCTGCGTGCTACGATGCATCCGCTGTGTTTTCCGCGCCATGTGATAAAGCGTGATGAGAGCATCGCCTACGACGATCATCTTGCTGCCCCGCAGCCGCTCAAGCTGCTGAATCTCGTGCTTGCGCCTTTCGATCTCTCGGGCTGCGTCCTGATCTGTCAGCAAGAAAGCATCATCACCAACTCGTGTCGCGACGCTGAGCACGAGATCGACATCTGTCTTGCGAAAGCCACGCTGGCGCATTCGCGCTTCCGCGTGATTTGTCATATGAAGGTCAAGCATTGCTGCCTCCTTTCGAGGTGTCGCCCGATGAAGGCGGAGCGGGCAAGTCATCCAGGATCCCCATCAGCGATTCAATTTCAGCCTTCCGGGCTGCTAATTCCTGTTCGGGAATGCGCGAGATCATCCACGCTACGCGTTCGTCGTTTTTGTCGTCACCGATGAGGTGCTCCGGAACGTCCTTCAGTTTCACATGGCCGTGGAGGAGCGCGTATTCTGCGTCCGGGTCCCCATCCGTAAGTTGCTCGATGAGTTCCGCACCGATCCGATAATTCGGCAGGCCCTCACTGGTCTTCCACCCAAAGGATTTGTCGAAGGTCACCGTTGTTGCAGCGACGCTACCTACGAAATCCTCAAGGTAATCGGCGAAGGGGTTGTTCTGGGAGGGATCGAAGCCAAGGTCGAACGTGTCATCGCCCACATGTTCACCGAAAAGGTCTCGCTTTGCGATGGATTCGCGCTCATCGGCTGCTCCTTGTTCCGCTCGATGGGCTGCATGTGCGAACGCAAAGTGCCCGCCGCCGAGCGATTGAAGGTGGCCAGCGGCTTCCTCGATTTCGGCAACACGCTTGCGCCTCCACGCGAGGCTACCTTCTGCCAAGAGGGCCATGAAAAGGGGAGCCATCTCGATCTGTGACCTGATCGGAATCCCGTAGAGGTGCTGAACCATGTTGAAGGCGAGCGCGGTTTCGGAATCGACCATCGTGCGCAATGGCCGATAGCCGATTTTCCGCAGCACTTCTTCTCTATCTGCTTCCGGGGTCGGGGGGGATGCCAGATCAGATGGATTGACACCCAAAGCTTTTGCCAGCGCCTCAGCTATGCGTTCGTTAGCTGCATAGAGTTTCTCCTTGTTACCCTCTATGCGCTTGATCGTTGGCACACTGACTTTGTCTTTGCCCTTGGTGGCTTCGGCAAGTTGCTTTTGGGTCCAGTGCTTGCGTTCTCGAAATGCCCGCAGCGCCCCTAGGTGAATTGGTGTTGTCATCGTGTCTCTCCTTTGGATCAAGTAACTTATATGATACCTTTGAAATGCAGTGTAAAGGGATTAAGTTTGTTATTAAATCCTCTCTTTGTGTCAGTAAGAGACGGGGTCGATCAGGTTTGTGATGCCAAGCTAGACCTGCAGCAAAACGGCGAGGCCTCGACCCGTAGGCTTATCCGCCGCAGTGATACCAATGGGTATCAAGCCACTGGAACGATTGGTTACGGCAGCACTCCTGGTGAGGCCGCAATCATCGCCGCCGCGCGGTCCCGGCTCGGCACGCCCTACCATGACCCAGAGGGCCGGAAGGGTGTGGGCTGCGACTGCCTCGAACTCGCGCGGAATCTGGCGCGAGGTGATCGGACCTGAGCCATTTCCGATTTCGGCGTACAAGTAGGGATTGGTGCGTGACCTGCCACTTATCGGCTAATGGGATGGACTGGCTGCTGCCTCAAAGCTGGCAGGTTCGTCGGTCAAGACTGAACCTGCACATAAAAGGAGCAGATTCCATGACCAAGACAACTCAAACTGAAC
>VFJY01000038.1 GCA_009885825.1 Rhodobiaceae bacterium
GATTTTAGGGAGTCAACCGCCGAAACTCGGGATTCCCCGCCCCCAAACCCACCGATCCCCCAGTCTTTCGGCTTTTATCCTAGAATCCGCAGTTAACATTTCCAGCCCCTCCGAATGATAAAAAAACTTCTACCAACGAGTTCCAGCGGTGTTACCTGACCGCGAGATTGCCTTTCTGACTTTAAACAGCACTTGCGGAGTCGTCAGATTTCGGAGCAACAACCCTCTTTTTGAACCTCAACAGGTCCGATCGTCTGGCAAAAGCCGGGTAAACATTTTTATCCCGTCGCCGGCGGCAATTGAAGGTCCCATTCCGGTAGTTTATAGCTACTTAAAGCCAACTGCGGCGCAGTTGTGTTTAACCACGCCAAAAGCCGTTGGTAGGCGGCCTGGAGCCGTTCTTTGAACTTCTCGCCGATGGCTAATTTGACCTGCCTTTGCCGGCCGCTGGTGACCAGACGGCACGGCACCATGAGCAGCTCATAGCGACTGGTGACAGCCTCGGTGTGACTGTCCCGATTTTGGGTGACTCGCACGAACATGGCCCACAAATTGTAAATCAGTAACAGTATCCGGGCCGCGCATTCGCTGATCACCGCCTTTTGCGCACAGAACCCGGCAAAGCCCCATTGATTTTTTAATTCATCAAACACATTCTCGGTATCAGCGCGCTTTCGATAGAGGAAATCACCCTCGGACGCGGAGGCCTCGGCAACGGACAGGTTCGTGACGAATGCATCGGTGTCTTCCTCGGGCGTATCCCAAAACTCGGTTTGGGATTGGGGCGCGGACGGCCGGAGGGTTCGACTGACAATCACGCGACGCGAGCGGCTCCAGCCCTGCAGTTTCAAGTCAATTTCAGCGTATTGCTTGACTCCCACCTTCTCGTTTTCCTGCTTTTTCCATTCGGGCCATTGGATTTTCGTGATCGCTCTTTTGACGCCCGCAGTCATTTTGAGCTTAAACAGATACTTGGGCCGCTCTCCCACGCCGCTTTGCTCATGCCAGGCCATGATTTTTTCCTGGCCAAACCCGATATCGCCCCGGTTTAGTTTGATCCGCTGCCGGGCGATGGGATTGGACCACACCTTTTCCATCGCCGTGGCCCAATCGGTAGCGCTGACGGTGTTGCCCTTGCGCCATTCCATGTGCAGCGCGAGCCGGGTGCCGTCGATCACACAAACCAGCGGGTGATGGCTGCCCCGGCCTGGTTTATGTGGGTTGTAGCCATCCTCGACGTCTTCCTGGCTGCCGTAGCGGGTGTTTACGGTGGAATCCCAATCGGCGATGCAATGGGCGGGGATGGCATGATAGATCATCGCCTCTCCGTGACCCATCCACTCCCTGGCCTGCGGCACGGTGAGATTCTTACAGAGGCGACGAAAGGCGTCTTCCCCGCAAATGCGGCCTTTTTTAAATCCGATAATCCGGGCGATGACTCGATCATCCTGGAGCCGCCGGGTGTGGGCGAATCGCGTGCCGCCGATCAGGCAGTTGAGGGCAAAAGCACGCAGAATGTCGATGACCGGCGTGGCGTTTGGGCTGGTGCGGGGAAGGGGATAAAACTCGGCCAACCGCATAAAGAGCCCGGTTCGCTCCAGGAAATGTTCCCAGGCGACCAGGCCGCCATAAGGGCTCAAGTTGTCCTCGCAGGATCTAAGATGGATGGTTCCGCCGCCGGGCGAAAACTCAAATTTAAACTCCTCTTCACCCAATGGATGAACCGTTTCTGGTAATATTTTTTCTTCTGACACCCATATAATCAGGCCTCCAGAGGATTGTTGCAATTTTTAACTGCGATAAATAGGTTCAAAGATCACGCGACCAACCAAGGAGGTGATGTGATTTCATTCATTTCCTATGTCAGGAACATTTCAAACGCTGATGCCACCAGAGAATTTGTCTTGATCGCATCCGGTGAGTCAACGGAGATCATCAGATCGGTCCGCAAGCCGTCATGTCTCTCACGCCCTCCTTCGATTGGGGGTTCCGAAAGTCGAGAGCGATGGCC
>VFJY01000030.1 GCA_009885825.1 Rhodobiaceae bacterium
GTGCCCGCACAATCTGGACGGAGCCTCTGCCGGGGGATACGCTCGCCGCCAGCCTCAATGGAAACGGTTCAAAATCAAACTTCAAAATCATCAACGGCGGCCTTAACTGATGGTTTTTTGAACGTCTTAACGCCACATTTACGGGAGATACTTAAGAAGGTCCCGATACGACTTGGCTTTTTCACCTGCCGACCCGAGGACCGACTTGACCGCAGCTGCCCGAACCCACGAGGGGCCAGCGACGCCAAACAGCGTCGATTCAACCAGATTGCCTGGCCGCTTTATGATGCCTGACATGTCGGAGCACCCGTGCGAGGTTATCCATTTGACCGTCACCGGCGCCACTTTTCTCACGCAGTCGGTTGCCCCCGCCGGAACCAGCATTGTCGCTTATATCGAGGAACTGGGCCGCGTTGAGGCGATTTCAGGCGACGCTGCTGAAGGTGGATTTGAAGCAATTTTCGACATTAGTGGCAGCCGCCGGGATAAACTGGAAACCCGGATCAAGTGGCTCAGTCAGCGCCCGAACGGCGCAGCCCCCCAGCGCCGCCACCCGCGCCTCGAGCCTCGCGACAGCAAATCTCAAATCACGCTGCCCGATGGCCGCGTCTACTACTGCGAGATTTTAGATATCTCGTTGTCGGGCGCTGGACTCAAGGTTGATGTTGTGCCGATCATTGGCACCTACATCATGGTGGGCAAAATGCGCGCGCATGTTGTCAGGTACCTCGACAATGGCATTGGGGTTGAGTTTGTTAAATCACTCGAAAGCTCCGGCTCATTATTTGACTCTTGAACATGTTTTTCTGGCCACCGGCTGCCGCCAGATATAAAATGATTCCATGACATTCAGGCTGTGGTCCTCAATATGCATGCTGGCATCACTCACGAATTCCGCCGCCGCGCAGGATATCGGCAACTGGACTTTGGGCCAGGGCGCAGACACTGACGGCGGCATCGTCCACATCGCGTCGCTTTACGCGTCAAACCTGATTACATCCGGAAATTGGGGCCCTGACTATGCCCCCCTCTATGCAATTGCCTGCCGCGCCGGCGAACCCACAAGCTGGAGCCAGCGCTTGCAATTTGAGGATGCCGTGGCAGGCGGTGGCGAAATAGAACTTGACGCGAAGATCGATCAGAAAGCCGCGCGCGAAGAGATTTGGATCATCAGCCCCAAAAACCGCGTCCTCACCCGCAAAAACACGCCAGACATCGCCGAGCTCAAGTCAGCGAAATCCCTGACACTTCGGTGGAACTGGGGCTGGAGCGGGTTCTGGCTTTCGGACAAGGCCAGGTTTGAGCTGGGTGAGGTGTTGGCCGTGGTCTTCACCCTGGCCAAGAATTGCGGAATTCCCGAACCTTGACCTTCGGGAGCAAAGTTGGCGGCTTTTCTATTTCCCCAAATTAGGCTTAACTTACCCGCAGAAAAGCAGTGGGAGCATGACCTTGGCCAAACCAGCGAGAAAACCAAAACTGACAAGCCTTTCAGAGGTTTTTGCCTATTTCCGGCAAAACCAGACGCCCATCACCTTCCTGTCGCCAACACCTTACAACATTCTGGGTCTGGGGCGCTGGATCAACAAATTCGAGTATATCAATTTCTTTGACAGCTTTGATGGCAGCCACCCAAAGATCACGGTTCCGCGGGAGCACGGGCCCCACGAATTCAAATCAATCGAGGACGTGAACAACTATCTGCTGCGCCACAAGGAAGTGCGTGGGCGTCTTGCTGAACGCGGCCCCGGCCTCCTGCTGCTCGTGATGTTTGACGAAGAAACGGAGGCCCTCGCAAAAGAGCTGGGGCAAAAAATCGCATTGCCGCCCGCCAAGCTGCGTAAGCACATCGATTCAAAAATTATCACGACAAAGCTCGGCAATGAAGCCGGCATCAAGAGCGCGCCAAATACCATGGGCAAAGCCAAGACCTATGAAGAGCTGACGAAATTGGCGGCGCGCGCAAAGCTGGGCAATGATCTCGTCGTGCAAACGCCATACGGTGATTCCGGACGCACAACCTTTTTTATCAAATCAGCCGCCGACTGGAACAAGAATGCCGAACACATCGTTGGCGAACAGTTGAAAGTCATGCGCCGCATCAATCACCTGCCAGGCACAGTGGAAGCCGTTGCCACACGCCACGGAACACTTGTGGGGCCCATGCAAACGGACATCACCGGATTTGCCGAAGTAACACCCTACAAGGGCGGCTGGTGCGGCAATGACGTATTCACTGGAGGCATGGAAAAGGAACGCAGGGCTGTTCTGAAGATGGCGCAGAAGCTTGGCGACCGGCTTTATGCCGCAGGCTACAAGGGCGCGTTTTGCATGGATTTCCTGATTGATACGGATACCCGCGAGGTCTACCTGGGCGAAATCAACCCCCGCATTTCTGGCGCCTCACCTCTCACCAATCTCATCACCTCAACCTATGGCGGCTGCCCAATCTACATGTTCCATTTGCTTGAATACATGGACGTGAACTGGGAGCTTGACCTGGCGAAGGTTCAGCAGCGCTGGTCTGAATTTGACAACTGGAGCCAGCTTATTCTCAAATATCCGGTTGACCAGGTGGAGATGATCACCAAGGCTCCGGCTTCCGGCATCTATCGCATGGACAAGAACGGAAACATCAAGCTGGTGCGGAAATCAATCGACTGGTTCCTCGTCTCCGATGAGGATGAAGCCTATTATTTGCGGGTCTACACAGCCGGGGACTATCGTTACCACGGCGCCGATCTCGGCATTCTGGTTTCGCGTGGCCGCTTCCAGACCGATGACCGGAAGTTGACGCCGCGCGCCAAGGCCTGGGTGAAGGCCATCAATGGGGAGTTTGAAGCGATACCTGTCACTGGAACTTCGGCGCCCGCGCCGCCGCCCATGCATGACACCAATAAGATGTTCTGATTGCTATTTCACGAAGCTTCGGCGCACGGGCAACGTCTGCACATTGCCCGGCGGCGGAGCGTCAACGCGGCGCGGCGTGGCAACTGGCCCCAGGCTATCCAGATAGCTTCCGTCAAAACCCTTCTGGTAAACCGGGAATTCGGTTGGCCGGTCGCGGAATGATTTGGTCATCTGGCCAAGGCCGCGAATACCGCGCTCGCGCGAGCGACCAACCTGTTCCATGTCAATTTCGATGGGGATGATCTGCTCTGTCGTGTCGCCGCGGTAAAGAGCGCGGCCCGAAGGATCAAACACGCAGGATTGGCCATTGCCGCCGGCGCCCAAGCCATTCACGTCGAACACATAGCATTGCATCATTGCTGACGTGGCATGGCTGATCGCAATATCAACATCGCGGTCAATGGTGTGGGTCATGACGGGGTGAAGGATAACCTCAACACCCATGGCCGTGAGCTGGCGCGACGTCTCTGGGAACCAGATATCATAGCAATTCAGAACGCCAAACTTGCCGACGCCATCAATGTCGAATGCGAAGAACTCCGAACCCGGCTGCACGCCCTGCTCCAGGGGCACAAACGGAAACATCTTGCGATAGCGCCCGATGATTTCGCCCTCAGGATTGATCACTGAAGTTGTGTTGTAAATTCCGCCATCACGGCGCTCGTACATCGAACCATTGACGATCCAAATGCCGTGATGCCTGGCCATGGCCTGGAATTCCGCCTCGGCGTTTCCCG
Source organism: Rhodobiaceae bacterium (assembly GCA_009885825.1). GTDB lineage: Bacteria > Pseudomonadota > Alphaproteobacteria > Rhizobiales > Aestuariivirgaceae > Aestuariivirga. The sequence continues at coordinate 3,645 of VFJY01000030.1, forward strand.
GCAGCGGCTGGGCATATTGCAGGAACGGCCCGTAGACAGCGAGCTCGGAAAACATGACCATCTGCACCCAAGGATAAAGGTGCATCGTCAAATCAATGCGGGCCCCCATGGCATCGATATTCGAGCCATGATTGAGGTGCATTTGAATGCCGGCAATGGCAAAAGGTTTCATAATTTTCCGATCTTGTTTTCACTGTCAAAATTTGGAATCAGGGGGTTTTACCCGCTTTAGCGTCCATAAATCAAATCTACGTCCAATATGGGTTAGCCATCTGTAAAAACAAGAAAAATTATCTCATGATTTCAATGCAGAGTCCCTAGAAATCATGCACATCCACCACGCCCTGGATCGCCTTGATGGCGCCCTTGATTTGCGGCGTGATGGCGAATTTGCTGCCGAGGGACATTTCGATTTCACGGCCCTGCTCCGTTTGCAGGATCATCCGCACCGGTGCCCTGCCCCCGGTTGTCAGGCGGAGCGCTATCGATTCCAGCGGTTTGCCGTCGCGCACAAAAATTGTGAGGCCTTGGACAATTGTGGCGGCTGCCTTGTCCAACACTTCCACGCCTTGCAGACGAAGCTTGATCTCTTCGCCTTCGACATCGCATTCAACCCTGACAATCACCGCCTTGCCTGGCTCAAGCATATCCCGGGCCGCTGCCAGGGTATCAGAAAAGCATACGGCTTCGAATTGTCCGGTCGGATCAGAAAAACCGACGAAGGCAAATCTATTACCGGATTTTGACCGTCGTTCCTGCCGGTGGGTAACAGTTCCCGCAAGCTTTCCGGCACTTGCGCCCTTTATCAATGCCTTCTGCTGGAATGCGGCCCAGGTATCAACGCCAAGCTTCATGAGTGGTTTCATGTAATCATCGAGCGGATGGCCTGAGAGATAGAAACCTACCGCTTCAAATTCATTGGAAAGCCGCTCCATCGGCAACCAGCTATCCCTGTTGGGCAACACCAGCTCTTCCTTAGTGCCGGTCGCAGCGCCAAACAAATCATTTTGGCCCGCATCTACTTCAGCGCTGGTGCGACTGGCGGTGGCAAGAATGGTTTCAACACCCGCCAGAACCTGCGCGCGGTTTGCATTCATTTCGTCAAAGGCGCCGGCCTTGGCCAAGCTTTCCAGCGCCCGCTTGTTCAGCATGGAGGCCTGCATGCGGCAGGCGAAATCACCCAGCGATGCAAAGCGCCCACCGGCTTCACGCGTTGCAATCAAATGCTGAATGGCGCCAACACCCACATTCTTGAGCGCTGCCAGCGAGTAAAAAATCATGCCGTTACGCACGCCGAAATCAATTGCGCTGGCGTTGACCGAGGGCGACACAACCTTGACGCCAATCCGCGCCGCTTCATCCCTGAACACCTGCAGCTTGTCCGTGTTGCCCATGTCGAGCGTCATCGAGGCGGCCAAAAACTCAACTGGATGATTGGCTTTGAGATAGGCCGTTTGATAGCTGATATAGGCATAAGGCGCTGAGTGAGACTTGTTGAAGCCATATTCCGCAAACTTGGCGCAGGCGTCGAATATCTGGATGGCAATGTTGCGATCAACGCCCCGCCCGGTTGCTCCGTTCAGGAACCGCTCGCGCTGGTCATCCATTTCGGATTTTATCTTCTTGCCCATGGCGCGGCGCAGGAGGTCGGCTTCGGCAAGCGTGTATCCCGCCAGATCCTTGGCCGTTTGCTGCACCTGTTCCTGATAGGTGATAACACCAAAAGTTTCTTTCAAAATGGGTTCAAGCCCGGGATGCAGATATTCGATCTTTTCCTTGCCAAGCTTTCTGGCGCAATAGGTTGGAATATTGGCCATGGGGCCCGGGCGATAGAGCGCCACCAGCGCGATCAAATCCTCGAACCTGTCAGCCCGCATCTGGCGCACGGCGTCGCGCATTCCAGAGCTTTCCAACTGGAACACGCCAACCGTGTCGCCCTGCGCCAGCATGTGATAGGTGGGGGCGTCATCAAGCGGAATTTTGGAAATATCAAAACTGGCGTCGCGCAGGCGAATGAGTTTCTGCGCTTTGTCAATAACGGTGAGGGTCTTCAATCCCAGAAAATCGAACTTCACCAGGCCAGCTTTTTCCACATATTTCATGTTGAACTGCGTGGCCGGAAGCGACGAACGGGGATCACGGTAGAGCGGCACCAGCTCTTCCAGCGGCCTGTCGCCAATCACAAGGCCTGCCGCATGGGTCGAGGCGTGGCGATACAGCCCTTCAAGCTTCAAGCCAATGTCCAACATACGCCTGACCGTCGGGTCACGGTCGCGTTCCTCCTGAATACGCGGCTCGCTCTCAATGGCCTGGCCAAGAGTGAGCGGATTGGCAGGGTTCATCGGGATGAGTTTTGAAATCCGGTCAACTTGCATGTAGGGCATCTGCAACACACGGCCCACGTCGCGGCACACGGCGCGCGCCTGTAATTTTCCGAATGTGATGATCTGCGCCACGTGGTCAGCGCCATAGCGGCCCTGCACATAGTCGATCACTTCATCACGCCGATCCTGACAGAAATCAATATCGAAGTCGGGCATGGATACGCGGTCAGGATTGAGGAAGCGCTCAAACAGCAGGTTGAACCGCAGGGGATCAAGATCGGTGATGGTGAGCGAATAGGCCACCAGCGAACCGGCGCCCGAGCCGCGCCCCGGCCCCACGGGAATATCCTGCGCCTTGGCCCATTTGATAAAGTCCGCCACGATGAGGAAATATCCCGGGTAGTTCATCTTGATGATGACGCCCAGTTCAAAATCCAGCCGCTCCTTATAATTTTCCAAAAGATAACCGTCCGCCATGCCAACAGTTGCCAAACGATGGGCAAGCCCCTCCTTGGCCTGACGGCGCAGTTCCTCGCCCTCATCGCCCTCGGCAAAGCGCGGCAGAATGGGCTTGAGGCCCTTCACGATGTAGGCACAGCGACGCGCGATCTCCACCGTATTTTCGATAGCCTCAGGAATGTCAGCAAAAAGCGCGGCCATTTCCTGCTGCGTCTTGAAAAAGTGTTCAGGTGTCACGCGCCTTCGATCATCTGCCGAAACCAGTTGGCCTTCGGCAATGCAAATCAACGCGTCATGGGCCGCATAGTCGTCAGGCTTGGCAAAATAGACCTGATTGGTGGCAACCAGTGGAATTTCCCGCTCATAGGCCAGTTCGACCAAGCCGGGCTCGCTTGCCCGCTCTAGATCAGTTCCATGGCGCTGAAGTTCGATATAGAAACGGTCCCCGAAAGTCGCCTTGAGGCGTTCCACCAGCTGCCGCGCCAACCCGCTTTGCCCCTGCACCAAGGCCTCATCAAGCGGACCATCGGGCCCGCCTGAAAGGCATATGAGACCGCCACTCAGCTCTTCCAGAAGATTCCGCGATACGTGCGGGATTTCATTTTCCGGCGTGAGCAGATAGGCCCGGCTGGAAAGCTTCATCAAATTACGATAACCCGTTTCGTCCTTGGCCAGCAGGACAATGGGTGGAAACTTGCGGGCCACAGTGAGTGCGCGAGCGGCGCCATCAGCCGCAGCCTCGTTAAAATTGACCCGCAACGCGCAACCAATAATGGGCTGAACGCCCTTCTCGCTCAGCGCCTCTGAAAATTCCAAAGCACCGAACAGGTTTCCAGAATCCGTAATCGCCAGTGCCGGCATGCCGGCATCCCTGGCCAACCCCGCCATCTGCTTGATATGCAATGCCCCCTCAGCCAGCGAATAAGCCGAATGCGCGCGAAGATGAATGAACGTCGGAGGCTTTGAGTCTGTGGGCATCGGATTAGTCTAGACCAAGTGAGGGCCTTGCGTCAGCTCTCAAACCAGGCCATCCACAAGAACTCCCGATTGCAGGCTCACGATCCGGCTCATCCGCTTGGCAAGCGCTATGTTGTGGGTGGCGATCAGGGCGCCCAGCCCCTCTTCCTTGATCAGGCGCATGAATTCTTCGTGGACGCGGCCCGATGTTTCCGGGTCGAGATTTCCGGTGGGCTCATCCGCCAGAAGCAGGAGTGGCCGATTGGCAATGGCCCTGGCGATGGCCACACGCTGCTGCTCGCCACCCGACAATTGCGCTGGCTGGTGTTGAAACCGCTCCGATAGCCCCAATCTCGATAACAGTTCCTTGGCTCGAACCATCGCAGCAGCCTTTGCCGCCCCCGCAATCAATTGCGGCATGATCACGTTTTCAAGTGCGGTGAATTCCGGCAACAGATGATGAAACTGGTAAACAAAACCAATTCCGATGCGGCGAACCCGCGTGCGCGCCGCATCATCAAGTGCCGTGCAGTTTTGCCCCGCAATGAAAACTTCGCCAGCCGTTGGCGCTTCCAGCAACCCGGCGATATGGAGAAGCGATGACTTGCCCGCACCCGACTGGCCAACCAACGCTACGATTTCACCAGCATGAACCTGCAACCCCAGGCCTTTGAAAATATCCAAGCGGCCGCCACCCTCGGAGTAAGAGCGGTCAACATGGCGAAGCTCAAGCGCTGGCTGCATCGCTATTCATACCTCAGCGCTTCGACCGGATCGAGCTTGGCTGCCCGCCACGACGGATAGAGTGTAGCCAGAAATGACAGGCCTAGTGACATCACCGTAATCCAGATCACCTGGACCAGGTCCATCTTCGCGGGTAACTGGGTGATATAATAAATTTCCGGGTTAAAGGGATTGGTGCCCGTTATCCACTCCACGAATTGCCGTATGCTCTCAACATTGAGGCAAATTAAAGTGCCCAACGCCAGCCCGCCCAGAGTTCCAATAACGCCAATGGCAGCGCCCGTAATAAAAAATATCCGCTGAATGGCGCCGCTCGTTGCTCCCATGGTGCGCATGATTGCGATGTCATGACCCTTGTCTTTCACCAGCATGATGAGACCGGAAATAATGTTGAGCGCTGCCACGAGGATGATCATGGTCATCACCATGAACATCACATTGCGTTCAACCGCCAGAGCGCTGAAAAACGCCTGATTGCGGTCCTTCCAACTCTGCAGCCAAAGGTCTGGGCCAATCGCTTCCAACAGTTGCGGCTTTATCGTGTCAATCCCGTCAGGATTTTCCACCATCACCTCAAGTGCGGTGACACCTTCTTCTGAAACAAAGTATTCCTGCGCGTCAGCCAAGGGCATGTAAATGACATTCTCATCATACTCCGACATGCCAACCTTGAAGATTGCCACCACCATGAAATCGCGAATGCGGGGGGCGGTGCCCATGACACTTTCGGGACCATTGGGCGAAATGATCGTGAGAATGCTGCCTAAACCCAATTGATGACGCAACGCCATGCGCTCGCCAACGGCGATGCCTTCGGATTTCTCAAAACCCATGAAACTTGCCGTGGCATCGGGAACGCCCGGCTCCTGCAGGGCCGTCAGCAAATCATCGTTGTTCAGGCTGGGGACTTTTGAAATGTCCGCTTCCGAAATGCCTCGCACCAACGCGCCAGTGCTGTTTTTGAGAGAAGAGGCCATCGCCTGCCCCTCGACCAGTGAGATCACCCGCTTCACACCATCAACTTTCTCAAGCCGCGCCTGAAGTTCCTTGAAGTCAGGTATGGGCGTCACATCGCGCCGATAGATTGTGGCGTGACCGGAAAAGCCCAATATCTTGTCTAGCAGCTCCGCCCGGAAGCCGTTCAGCACCGCCATCACGACAATCAGTGTCGCCACACCCAACATGATGCCCAACAGCGAAAACAGCGAGATGACGGAGATGAAGCTTTCCTTCCGCCGTGCCCGCAAATAACGCAGCGCTATCATCCATTCAAATCCGGCAAACGGCTTGGTGTCTGGTAGAGTTTCAGCCATCACGCCCCAAAGCGCCCAACAACCTGATCCAGCGGAACATTCTCGCGCGCACCCGTCTTGCGGTTTTTCACCTCGGCAATGCCTTCCTTCAATCCACGCGGCCCCACAATCACCTGCCATGGCAGGCCAATCAAGTCCATCGCGGCAAACTTGCCGCCAGCGCCGCCCTCCTTATCATCGTAGAGAACGTCAACGCCTTTGGCCTGTAGCGCTTCATAAATCCTGGAACATGCCACATCTACCGCAGCATCACCAACCTTGATGTTGACCAGCCCCATCTGAAATGGCGCCACGGCCTCCGGCCAGATAATTCCCGCATCGTCATGCGAGGCTTCGACAATGCCACCCACAAGACGCGAAACGCCGATGCCGTAAGAACCGGAGTGAACAAACAGCTTCTTGCCATCCGGCCCCTGGACTTCACAACCCATCGGCTCTGAATATTTTGTGCCAAAAAAGAAAATGTGCCCCACCTCAATGCCGCGCCCGGTCATCCGCTTGGCTTCTGGTACACGCCGTTCAAATTCCGCCGCATCATGCTTTTCATCTGTTGCTGCATAGCGCGATGTAAAGCCTTCAACCATGGCTGCAATCCCCGCCACATCGTCATAATTCACGCCGGACTTTTCCCAATCCATGCCGTGCAAGTCACCATCAAAGAACACGCCGCTCTCGCCCGTTTCAGCGAGAATCAAAAACTCATGGCTATCCGAGCCGCCAATCGGCCCGGTTTCAGCCCGCATCGGAACCGCCTTCAAACCAAGGCGCGCAAATGTGCGCAAATAGCTCACAAACATTTTGTTGTAAGAATGCTGCCCGGCCTCGCGGCTGATATCGAACGAATAGGCATCCTTCATTAAAAACTCGCGCCCCCGCATGACGCCAAACCGCGGCCGCACTTCATCGCGAAACTTCCATTGGATATGATAAAGATTGCGCGGCAAATCCTTGTAACTTTGAACGCCCTGCCGAAAGATATCGGTAATCATCTCTTCATTGGTGGGGCCAAACAGCATGTCGCGGTCATGGCGATCCTTGATACGCAGCATCTCCTTGCCGTAAGCATCATAGCGGCCCGATTTTTTCCAGAGTTCGGCGGGCTGGATGGTCGGCATCAAAACCTCGAGTGCGCCCGCCCTATCCTGCTCCTCCCGCACGATTTGCTCGATTTTTTTCAGCACTTTGAAGCCTGTGGGCAGCCATGAGTAATTGCCCGCAGCCTCCTGCCGGATCATGCCAGCCCGCAGCATCAAACGGTGCGATACGATTTCAGCTTCCTTGGGATCATCCCTGAGAATTGGCATGAAATACTGCGAAAGGCGCATCAGAATCCCCGTGTAAACTGTGTTCGCGCCCTTTTAAGGGAAACAAACGGGAACACAAGGTCGGACGGCCTGGGCCCCGTTACGAAGCTGTCATTTTTCACGTGACAAGCTAAAATTTTGTGATAGCTTGCGGCGCAATCAAGAACAAAGACTGTGGCGTTTACTTCTGAAGTGGACCCAAGTCTGGGGAGGACACTTCCGGCGTGCGCGATAGGAAACTGTCGCGCAGCAGCGCCGCCAATTCATCCGGATTGGCAGGAAAAGGAAGTCCGATCGACTTAAAAAGGCGAGGCGCGAGCTTCGCCTTTTACATTGTCAGGCATTGGGACTTGGCATGCCGTCGTAGAACGGCAGGGTTTCAAGGCTCATCCAGCCTTGTGTCATGGCGGCATAGAAAACTCCGAAAATCACCGTTGCAACAACGGTTGTGATGATAGCTTTGCGAAAAATCAGCGGGCGCACAGGCGCCCCAGGCTCGTTGCCCTGTTGCACGGTTTCGCCGGCTTCAACCGAATTGCGCACGCCAAATGGCAGGACAACAAACAACACCAGCCACCAGATGATAAAATAGATCGCGATGCCGCTGATGGGGTTCATGCCTGCTCCAATTCAACCAGAGTGCCGCAGAAATCCTTGGGATGCAGAAACAGCACGGGCTTGCCATGGGTGCCGATTTTGGGATCGCCATCGCCAAGCACGCGCGCACCAGCGGCCACCAAGTGATCCCGCGCCGCCATGATGTCCGCCACCTCATAGCACACATGATGCATGCCTCCCACCGGGTTCTTGTCGAGAAACGCCTTGATGGGCGAGTTTTCGCCCAGCGGTTCAAGCAGCTCGATTTTCGTATTGAGAAGCTCCACAAAAACCACGCGCACGCCGTGATCAGGTTCCGATTGCGGCGACGAAACCTTAGCTCCCAGGAGAGACGCATAGATTTCCGCGCCCCGCTTCAAATCAGGCACGGCGATCGCAATATGGTTCAAGCGTCCAAGCATCCCGTTCCCTCAATGCGTCCTTTGCGCCAATTCGTCAATCATGCGTTGGCGCGATTGCGGCATTTCCAGTCCGCGCGGCTCGAAAACATGGCGCTCCAGAAAATAGCCGGTGAGCTTGAAGCCAGACACAATATCAGTGCTGCCGCTAACGGCGCCACCCAGCAAAAACGCGGGAAGCCGCAGAAGCTTGTCACGGTAGGGTTCCCCCGCTTCACTGCTGACCGCGCGCCCCGTCTTCGGCGAAACAAATGAAAGCCCCTCGCGGCTTCCCGTAACCGCGCACTTGCTCAAGTCCAGCCCAAATCCCAATTCATCCAGAAGACCTAATTCCCAACGAACAAAAAGCGCTGGCCACAAATCATCGTCATCAATGGCATCAAGAACGATGCGGAAGGCGTCATAGATCCGTTCATGCGGTTCACGCTCCGGCAGGGCTTGCGCGAGACAGGCAAGTGTCGTGAGGCCGGAAAGCCTGAATGAATTTTCCATGATCGTGCCCGCTGACAGTTTGAGCGGCTCAAAAACAAAGGTTCCCAGATGGTCTTCAATGCGTGCCCGCCACGTTGCCTGCACAAAGTTTCCAGGCTGCAGAACAGGCCGTTGCATGCGCGACCGGCCGCCTCGCACCAGGCCCATGCAGCGCCCATGGCCGGGCGTCAGCAATTCGGCAATGGCGCTTGTTTCGCCGTGCTTGCGAATTGAGAGAATGACACCCTGATCACGCCATTCCATGGGGCAGGCCCTATTTTCCCAGCCCCATCATGCGCAGGCGCTCGGGATCCTCAGACCAATTCTCCCTGACCTTGACAAACAGAAACAGATGCACCCGCCGCTCAAATGATTTTTCCAGCTCTTCCCGCGCCAACTGGCCCAAAAGCCTGATCATTTGCCCGCCTTTGCCCAATACGATGGCTTTCTGGCTATCCCGCTCCACAAAGATCACCTGGCCGATTTTCACGGAGCCATTGGCCTGTTCCTCCCACGTCTCGGTCTCAACGGTCGAAGCGTAGGGCAGCTCTTCATGCAGGCGCAGATATATTTTCTCCCGCGTCACCTCTGACGCCAAAAACCGCATCTGCACGTCAGCCGCCTGATCTTCCGGATAGAGCCATGGTCCAGGCGGCATCAAGGCAGCAATTTTCTTCCGCAAATCGTCAACACCTGATCCCTTCAGCGCGCTGATCATGAAGGTATGGGTGAATGCAAAGGTGTCATTGAAGCGCTGGGAAATTTCCAACAGGACTTCGCGCCGCAAGAGGTCGACTTTATTGAGCGCAAGCAGAGCCCCGGTGCCGTTCTTGCGCAATCCTTCGACAATGCGCATCACCTCGTCATTGCGGCCAAGCCTGGCGTCGGCCAGCAATACCGTCACATCCGCCTCGGTTGAGCCGCTCCAGGCGTTTTCAACCATGGCTTCGTCGAGTTTTCGCTTGGGCGCAAAAATGCCAGGCGTATCCACCACGATGACCTGCGAAACCCCTTCCATGAAAATCCCGCGAAGCCTCGCCCGCGTCGTCTGCACCTTGTGCGAAACAATGGAAACCTTGGATCCTGCCAGCTGGTTCACCAGCGTCGATTTTCCCGCATTCGGCGCGCCGATGATGGCGCAAAAGCCGCAACGCGTGGAGACATCTGTCATTAACGAATTTCCTCGCGAGTCAAAAAATGGTGGGCAGCATCCATCTCGGCCAGCCGCTTCGAACGGCCCTCGCCTTGAATGGCGGCTTTACCCTTGATGGCTACTTCCACTGTAAAAACCGGAGTATGCTCCAATCCTTCACGCTTTAATATCCTATATTCGGGAATGGGCAGCCCGCGCGCCAGCGCCCATTCCTGCAGGTAGGTTTTGGCATCCTTTTTGACTGTCTTGCGCTCAGCGATGTGCCGGGCCCAGTTTCGCAGAACAAACGCCCTTGCTTTCTCCAATCCGCCATCAAGATAGATTGCGCCAATGATGGCCTCCACCACATCACCCACCACCGACGTATTCAGGTTCACGCCCTTCTTGTGTTCGCTGTGGCCAACGATAATGAAATCGCTGATCAGGAGCTGCTTGCCAACGTCACTGCAAATCTCGCCGCGCACCAGGTTGCTATGCAGGTTGGCCATATCGCCTTCCCGGCGCGACGGGTTCTCGCGGTAAAGCGCCTCGGCAATCACCAGCGCCAACACCCTGTCGCCTAAAAACTCCAAGCGCTGATAATCATCCTGTTTCTTGGTGGTGCTGCTGTGGGTGAGGGCATGGCGCAGCAAGGACTTGTCCTTGAATTGATACTCAAGGCGCAAAGCAATCTCGTCATATTGCGCTAGCGTGAAACGAACCAAAATCTGCCGTGCCTATAGAAGATTTAGAAAACGGCTCCAGCGAATCTCGAGGGGCCATTTCCAGACTTCCCACAAAGTTGTGCCGCGCGAAATCGAAAAGAAAATAATATCAGCCCGCCCCACATAGTTTTCAATCGGCACATACCCCACCACATTCTGATAGCGCGAGTCCTGCGAGTTGTCGCGGTTGTCACCCATCATGAAATAATGGCCTTCCGGAACAATGTAAACTTCCGTATTGTCATCCTCGCCAGTGTTATCGTCGGTATCAAGCACCTTATATTTCACGCCATTTGGCAGCGTTTCTTCGAATTGCTTCACGCCTCGCCCATCGCCAACGCCTTCCACTTCGCGATCAATGTAGTCCTCGACGGGCACCTTCGGGATGGCCGCGCCGTTAATGTGGAGCACTCCAACTTTCATCTGAATGCGGTCGCCGGGCAGGCCGATCACGCGCTTGATGTAGTCAATTTCCGTATTGGTCGGCAGCTTGAAAACCGCCACGTCGCCGCGCTGCGGCGCATCGGGCAGCACAACACGGCCAGGAAAATCGACCGGGCAGCAGCTAATCCACGTCTGGCCAAACCCGCCAAAGGAAAAATCAAATGAATATTTGCCGTAACCGTAAGACAGTTTGGACACAAAAAGATAGTCGCCAACCTTGAGGGTTGGGTACATGGATTCAGACGGAATATTGAACGGCTGATACAGAAAGGTGCGCACAAAAAAAGCGATCAGAAGCGCCTGGACTATGACTTTGACAGTTTCCCAAACTCCTTCTTCGGATTTCTGGCGCGTATCTGGGGCGGAAGCCATTTTTTGTCTTTCTATGGGTAAGGCCAAGCTTGGCTATAGCGCCAACCCCCTATGAGTTGCAATGCAGCAACTCCCAAGCGCAAATACTGTTGCGGAAAAATCACAGTTGAAGCCTCAGCCGGCTGGAAGTGCTTCAATAACAACAATGGCTTGCGCATAGGGGAAATCGTCTGTGATGGTGAGCAGTATCTGCGCGCGGTGCCCCTTGGGCGTAATCTTGTCGAGCTGTTTTTTAGCCCCGCCGGTCAACTGCAAAGTGGGCCGGCCCGAGGGCTCGTTGACAACGCCCATATCCTTCCAGAATACACCGCGATGAAATCCGGTGCCGAGCGCCTTCGAACAGGCTTCCTTGGCCGCAAACCGCTTGGCATAGGACGCCGCCCGTTGCGCGCGGCCGTCAGATTTCTTCTGTTCTATGTCGGTGAAAATCCGCGCCACAAACCGGTCGCCGTAGCGCTCCAGCGTCTTTTCGATGCGGCGGATATCCACCATGTCATTGCCCAGGCCAATAATCATTTGTTCAATCCCCTGCTGCCAGGCTTAACCGCCGGAAGCGCTGCCAACTCTGGCGGCAGGCCACCCACCGGATAGGCCGGGATTTCCAGGCTGGTGAGCGCAAACAGCGGAACCCCCAATTCTGCCTTGCCGCCGGAACGATCGACCAGACAGGCCGCAGCAACCGTAACGCCCCCCTCTTCTTCAATTCCCGCGATGCATTCCCGCGATGACAGTCCTGTGGTTACGATATCTTCAACCATCAGGACCCGGGCTCCCCGGGCAATCGTGAAGCCGCGCCGCAAACTCAACTTGCCGTCAACCCGCTCAAAGAAAATGGCGGGAACGCCAAGTTGCCGCCCCATTTCATAGCCTACGACAACACCACCCATGGCAGGCGAAGCGACGATATCAATCTGCGAGCGCAATTCCGGCGCAATCCTCCCGGCCAGCGATTTGCACAGGCGGTCCGCCCGCGCCGGATCCATCAGAACCCGGGCGCACTGCAAGTAGCGCGCACTGTGCAAACCGGACGACAAAATGAAATGTCCTTCAAGCAACGCTCCTGCCGTGCGAAACTCGTCCAGAACTTGTTCGTGATTCAGCATCCCCTACCCCGTAGCCCTCAACACAGAGCTCACCGCGCTTCTGATTCTAAGTCCGCTGATGATATCATTCAAATGGCGCGCGTCATGCACCTCCAGCAGGATATCCAGATCAAAGAAATCGCGCACCCCGCGCCGCGCCATCATCTGCATCTCGTCAATGTTGGCGCCCTGGTCGCTGATGAGCTGGGTAACCTGCGCCAGCGCGCCCACCTCATTGAGAATAACCACATTGATGCGGGCCGGAAATTTCTGGGCCGACGCGGCTGTATCCCATGCAAGATCAATCCAGCGCTCAGGCTGGCTGTCATATTGCTCCAGCGCCCTGGCAAAAATTGGAAATATCGTAACCCCCTCGCCCGGCATGACGATGCCAACGATGCGTTCGCCCGGAACCGCTCCGGTTTCGCGCGATATCTTCATGGCTGTATTGGCGCTCAACCCGCGCACCGGCACCGATGACGCACCCGTGGGATCAGACTTCTTCCCCACCGCCTTGCGCCTGGAATTGCGCATTTGGCTTTCTTCAACCGTAAGCCCCATGGCCTTCAGCATGTCATATCCCGACAGATCACCCCGGCCGACGGCCGCCATGGCATCTTCCAGATTTTTATGGCCTAGCCGCGGAACAGCAACAACGAGTTCTTTCTCAACCAAAGCCTTGCCCTGATTGACCAACAGCTTCTCAACAATTTCGCGGCCCAACCCGGCAAATTGCTTTCGCATGGCCGCCCGTGTGGCCCGACGGATGGCCGAACGCGCCTTGCCAGTGATCGCAATCGCCTCCCAGGCAGGTGGCGGCACCTGCGCGTCGCTGCGGATTATATCGACCTCGTCGCCATTTTCGAGCTCTGCCACCAATGGCGTGTGCCGGCCATTGACCTTACAGCCCACACAGCTGTCGCCAATCGATGTGTGAACCGCATAGGCGAAATCAATCGGCGTGGCGCCTCGCGGCAGCGCAATGAGCGCACCCTTCGGCGTGAAGCAGAAGACCTGGTCATGAAACAGCTCAAGCTTGGTGTGTTCCAGAAATTCTTTCGGGCTTTCACCTTCCTGCAGCATTTCAACCAGGTGGCGCAGCCAGCGATAGGCATTGGATTCGGCTGCCGGAGCGCGAAAGCCGTCGCTGGCTTCCTGGGCATCTGGCGCATCCTTGTATAGCGCATGGGCGGCAACGCCCCGCTCGGCGATTTCATGCATCAACCGTGTGCGGATCTGCATTTCAACGCGCATATGGTGGGGGCCGATGACTATCGTGTGGAGCGAGCGATAGTCATTCTGCTTTGGCGTTGATATGTAATCCTTGAAGCGCTCCGGAATGGCGCGCCAAGTGCGGTGCACGATGCCGAGCGCCCGGTAGCACTGGTCAACCGTGCTGACGATGACCCTAAACCCGAAAATGTCTGAAAGCTGGCCGAGCGACAAGTGCTTGCGCTCCATCTTGCCCCAAATGGAGTAGGGCCGTTTCTCCCTGCCATAGACATCGGCCCGGATGCCGTTCTCAGCCAGTTTGGTGACCAGCGCTTTCTCAATCTCACGCAGCACATCGCCGTTTTCCTCATGCAGCAAAGCCAGCCTTTCCCGGATTGTCTTGTTGGCGTCCGGGTTGAGAACTTCGAACGAAATATCCTCCAGCTCATCGCGCACCGTTTGCATGCCCATGCGGCCAGCCAGCGGCGCATAGATTTCCATGGTCTCCTGCGCAATGCGAACGCGCTTGTCCGGACTCACATGCTCAATCGTGCGCATGTTGTGCAGGCGGTCCGCCAGCTTCACCATCAGCACCCGCACATCTTTTGACATGGCGACCAGAAGTTTGCGGAGATTCTCGGCTTGCGTTGCCTCCTTGGTGACAAGATCGATCTTCTTGATCTTGGTGAGGCCATCCACCAGCACGGCAATTTCCTTGCCAAATTTTTCCTCAATTTCCTGGTGGGTGGCCTCCGTATCCTCCACCGTGTCATGCAGAAGCGCCGCCACAATGGTGGCGTCATCCAGCTTCATTTCGGTGAGAATGGCGGCGACTTCCAAGGGGTGATTGAAATAAGCCTCGCCGGAGGCGCGGGTCTGGGTTCCGTGGGCCTTCATGGCATAGACATAGGCCCGGTTGAGGAGGTCCTCATCCGCGTCAGGGTCGTATTTCACGACCCTTTCAACCAACTCATACTGCCGCATCATGATCGCAGTGTACGATAAAAAAGGCCGGACGCGACAGGCCCGGCCAAATTATTCCTGAATTTGGAAAACTTAATACCCGTTGCGCTGGCTGCCGGGGCTTTCAGCTGGTGGCATGCCTTCCAGACCCCTGAGCAATTCTTCCTCAGTCATCTGCTCGAACGCCACTTCGTCTTCATCTTTGGCAATCTGCTCGCCGACTGTTCCGGGAACACCGGACGTCAGCAATGGAACGACTTGCGGCTCTGGCTCATCCACCTCGACATGCTTCTGCATGGCATGAATGAATTCCTCGCGCAGGTCATCCTTGTTGATGGTTTCCTCCGCGATTTCGCGCAGCGACACAACAGGATCTTTGTCGTTGTCGCGGTCCAGCGTTATGGTGGCGCCCTGCGAAATCATCCGCGCCCGGTGGGCCGAAAGCAGAACCAGCTCAAAGCGGTTCGGCAGCTTGTCGATGCAATCTTCAATAGTGACGCGCGCCATAGGCTCGTGTGCTCCTGATCAGGGTTGGTATGGAATTTGGGGGCCTTCTAGGCGTAATTCAGTCAAATTGCAAGCTCTTGGGGCACAACCTTCAATCACTGTGCAAAAAACCATAAATAGATTAAGAGCTTAACCATATCCAACACGAAGAAGGCCCAGGATTCCATGAACTTCGCCACATCATATATCAAGTGGATCATGCTCATTTCCGGTTTACTCACCATGACCGTGGGCTTTGCCGCAATTGCACCTCAGACCGCCCTCCTGTCCAATTTTGGTGAAACACTGGATGGCCCGCTGGCCAGTCTCATCGTCCGCAACTGGGCCATATTGGTAACCCTGATGGGCATTATGCTCATTTATGGCGCTTATAACCCTGCAGGTCGTCCGCTGGTCCTGACGGTTGCCGGAACCAGCAAGATCGTCTTCATCGGTCTGGTGCTTTCGGAAGGAGGTCGTTATCTTGGTCAGCAAGCGGGAGTAGCAATTGCCTTTGATGCGCTATGGGTCGTTCTGTATGGCTGGTATTTGCTGTCCAATCGTTAGAGCGCCGACCGCAACTCCTTGCGCCACATGAATTTCAGCCCCGACCACACCTCGTCCACCGCACAAACCTTGATATCAACCAACCCCATGGGCAGGATGACTGCACGCAGCACATCCTCGGTAATGTCGGTCGGAACTTTGGATGCCTTCTTCGGCCACGAAATCCATAACATGGCATCGGGTCTCATGGAGCCCCCAACACCTGCAATGCCCGCTTCCAGTTCGGCTCGCGACTTTACAAACCAATGCACCAGGTCAAACCGCCTGGTCTTGCCCGGGGTTTTGGCAGACTTGGCAATTATAGCGCCCGCAAACGCGGATAGTTCCGGCAAGGTGCAAGGCACCGCTATCAGCCACTTGGCCTGCTTTTCCATGTAGCCAAGCTTCTTGATCAACGGATTGGGCGAATACCCGGCCATTGCGGATTTACGTTCCAATCATGCCGGTTTTCAGCTCACCCGCCCGGCGATAGACTTGGTAAACAGCCCCAGTGCTGGTCGTTCGCGTGGTGACGAGTGACATGGTTGCAGGCTTTGTGCCTGCGCCAAACAGCCTTTTGCCGCCACCCACAACAACCGGAAAAACCAGCAAGCGGTATTCATCGATGAGGTCATGCTGGATAAGCGTCTGGGCAAGCCCCGGACTGCCATGCACCTGCACTTCGCCACTGTAACGCGCCTTGATGGCCTTCACGTCCGATACCGGATCGCCCATGACTTTGGAGTTGTTCCACGCCAGGGATTTCAGGGTGCACGTGGCCACATATTTTGGCAATGCGTTCAGTTTCTTCGCAATCGCATCTTGCTGATCGTCCGGAACATTGGGCCAATGATGGGCGAATATCTCATAGGTTCCGCGTCCCAGCATATAGGCTTCGCCGCGCTCAAAAATGCCAGTCATGATCTCCATCATGTCACCATCAAAAAACGGCACCAACCACCCGCCATGCGCAAATCCGCCACTGCGATCCTCATCCGGCCCACCCGGCGCCTGCATCACGCCATCAAGCGTGAGGAATGTTGTGATTGTGAGCTCGGCCATTGTCTTGCTCCCCATTAATCCAAAGGCGGAGGTGGAATGAGAACGATCTTGCCAACATGATTCTTCGAGAGAAACTCTTCCTGGGCAGATATAATATCAGACAAAGGAAATTGCCTGGCAACTAGTGGCTTGATTTCGCCGCGTTCGATGTAGCTGATAAGATTTGGAAACACGCTGGAGTCCTGCAAAGTGCAGCCAAACAATGTCAAGTCCTTGAGATAAAGCTTGCGCAAATCCATTTCTACAATTGGTCCGGCAATCGCACCGGAGACCGCATAGCGACCGCGCGGCCTGATAACGTCCAGCAATTCCGGCCATTGTTGCCCGCCCACAACATCAATAACCACGTCCATGCTGTTGCCGCCCAACGCGGCCGCAATGCCTGCCCCTCTTTCAATACAACTGTCGGCGCCAGACGACTTCAATTCAATGAATTTTCCTGCCGCTGCTATGGCCACAACCTGTGCGCCGCGCCGCTTGGCCAATTGAATGGCCGCAATCCCGACATTGCCCGAGGCTCCCGTAATTAAGATATTTTCACTTTTGGCAACGCCAGCACGGCTTATGAGATTTTCAGCGGTGGCAAATGCGCATGGAACTGCTGCTAGTTCCGCATCCGTCAGGCCGCTCTGAACCTGATAGGTGTCAGCCGCCGGTGCCGTAACAAATTGGGCGAAACCTCCATCACGCTCAGACCCAATCCACGGAATGAAATCACCGGCTCGCAACGATAGCAGGCAGCTTTTAACAATCACCCTTTGACCTATCCGGTCCACCGCGACACCATCGCCCACGCCAACTATTTCACCGCAAACGTCAGCGCCCTGTATGCGCGGAAATGCAAGACCCTTCCCCGTCCAGTCACCATCAGGTGGCGATATTTGCGAAGCCGATGCCTCATCCGTGCTGGTTCGCGCTGTCGATGAATACCAGCCGATGCGGGTATTGATATCCGTATTGTTGATGCCAGCGCCCAGCACCTTGATCAGCACTTCACCTGGCGGAACGGCAGGAACTGCCACTGTTTCCGAATAAACCAACTTGTCGAAGCCGCCATGCCCAACCAGATGAACCGCAGCCATCAATTTAGGAATTGGCATCACACCTCTCCGAAGTCCTCACAACAACCAGATCGCCGCCAACCCAAGAAACGCGAAGAAGCCTACCACGTCGGTTACTGTCGTCACAAATGTTCCCGAAGCGATGGCCGGATCAATATCATAGCGGTCGAGCGCCAGTGGCACGAGAATTCCGGCAAGCGCTGCAGCAATCAGGTTGATCACCATGGCAGCGCCAATAACGAGGCCCAGCTTGTCCGAGCCAAACCAGGCCCAGGCGAACAAACCGATGATCACGGCAAACAAGACGCCATTGATCAGTCCCACAGAGCACTCGCGCAATGTCACGCGCATCGCGTTGAGCGGCCCCAGATTGCGGGTAGCAAGAGCGCGCACGGCAACCGTCATTGTCTGGGTTCCGGCGTTGCCGCCCATCGATGCAACAATCGGCATGAGAATGGCCAGCGCCACCATTTGTTCGATTGTACCGCCAAACCACGAGATTACCCACGAGGCCAGAACCGCCGTCAACAAGTTCACAAACAGCCAGGAAAATCGCGAACGTGTGGTTTGCCAGACTGTGTCCGCAATGGTTTCCTCAGAGCCCACACCTCCCAAATGCAGGATATCTTCTTCCGCCTCTTCCTGAATAACATCCACAATGTCATCCACCATCAGGGTGCCAACCAAGCGACCGGTGCCATCGGTCACCGCAGCCGACACCAGGTTGTATTGCTCGAACTTGTAGGCTATATCCTCCTGCTCTTCAGTGACGTTAAACACTGTCTGCTCATCGTCCATGATGCCGGCGATTTTATTGTCCCGCGCCGACCGCAAGACCCGCGCCAACGGCAAAACGCCTTTCAGATGAAAACCGGGATCAACAACATATATTTCAACAAAGCTCTCGGGAATATCCTTGGCG
The DNA here is from genome assembly GCA_009885825.1 of Rhodobiaceae bacterium. GTDB lineage: Bacteria > Pseudomonadota > Alphaproteobacteria > Rhizobiales > Aestuariivirgaceae > Aestuariivirga. The sequence goes on from VFJY01000030.1 coordinate 22,240, forward strand.
GTGCGCACATGATCAATCGTCTGCCCCACGGTCCAGAATTCTGGGACCGCCACAAATTCCGTCTGCATCAAGCGGCCAGCGGAATTTTCCGGATACTCCAGCGCCCGATTGAGCACTGCCCGGTCTTCCTTGGAAACCTTCGAGAGGATTTCTTCCTGCTCCGCCTTGTCCATATCCTCAATGAGATAGAGCGCGTCGTCCGTATCGAGCTTCTTGATGGCGGACGCGATCACATCATTGGGCAACGCCTCCATGAGTTCATCACGCACGACCTCATCAAGCTCCGCCAGGGCCTCCACATCAAAATCCCGGCCCAACGCGGCAATAAGCTTGACGCGGTCGTCCTGCTCGAGATGTTCGATGAGATCAGCGAGGTCAGCCGCATGCAGCTCGCGCGTGATGGCGCGAACCTGCTTGGTGTCTTCGGTCGTGAGCGCTGCCTCAACGCGCGCCAGATAATCCGGCGCAATTGAGCCCCACTCATCCCCCACCCGCATATCGCCCTGTTGCTCTGACATGTCGCCAACCCTTGAGCTTTGTCCTCAATCCATGACATGCTTCTCAAGAGGATTCTTAAACGAAGCGCAAGCAAGAACGGCAGATCATGCGAATTGAAATTTGGGCCAAGATTGCCGTTGCACTTTCGGGCGTGGCGTGGGGCCTGTTCTGGATTCCCTTGCGCGCGCTGAATATGGCCGGAATCGACAAGTTCTGGGCCTTCGTGGTCTTCAATGCCGTACCAGCCTTGATAGTCCTTCCGTTGCTTTTCTGGCGCTGGAAATACCACCGCAGCGGCGGCCGCTGGCTTTTCGCCATAGGGATCGCCTTGGGTGTGACCCAGATTTTCTATTCCCTCTCGGTGCTGCACACGGAAATTGTGCGCGCCATGGTTTTGTTTTACTTCAACCCCGTATGGACCATGGTGCTGGCCCGCGTCTTTTTAAAGGAAGCGTTCACGCCCATCCGTTGGGCGGCCATTGCAACAGCCTTTGCCGGCATGATGATTATTCTACGGGTTGAAAGCGGATTTCCCTGGCCCGAAAACATCGGCGATTGGTCAGCCCTTGTGGCGGGCCTCGCCTGGGCATCGTCCATTGTATTGCTGCGCTTTCACCACGAGCAGAAGCCCATCGAAACCTTCACCCAGAATTTCGTCTGGACCGGAGTCCTGCTCTTGCCTCTCATTGTACTCACCGGCACCAGCAATGCGCCCCCAATGGCCCTCGTGCTGGCACAGCTGTGGTGGCTGCTGCCATTCTTATTTCTTGTCGCCATGACAGGCGTCTATGCATCCATGTGGGCCGTGCCAAAACTCAACCCGGCGATTGTGGGCATCCTGTACATGACAGAAATCAGCGCCGGCGCCATCAGCGCCGCGATCCTGTCAAACGAACCCTTCGGCCCCCGCGAAATTGCCGGAATTTGCTTGATAACCCTGGCCGCAATCTTGGAAAGCGTTAGGGACTTATGGCGCGAGCGAAGGCTGGCCTAAGAAGCGAGCTTCAAACACCCGCCATCCTTGACCACACGCTTTGTCGAAGCTGGGTGCTTGAGCAACATGCTGGCAGGCCGGATAGGCCGTTGAACAAGATCTCCCCCGCAATTTGGGCAGACACCGTTCAGAACCGCCTCCGCACAAATCACGCAGAAGGTGCACTCATAAGTACAAATCCTGGCAGCAGGGCTTTCAGGCGGCAAATCCCGATCACAACATTCACAGTTTGGACGAAGTTCCAGCATGGGTCACTCATAGACATCCGTCAGCTTTGAAACTTCCGGCCAATTCTTATCCGCCTTGACAACAAATCCTGGGATGTCAGCGCTCCAGTCCTTCTGAACATTCTTGTCGTAATTCAAATACAGCTTGTTTTCGACAACTGTGAAAGCGTCCGGATCAGTTGCAGCCTTGTAGCCGCTCGCCGTGCCAAACGCACAGAACCCGCCATATTGCGGGGCATACTGCTCCGGGCTTGCGGTAAATGAGTCGAGATTTGCTTGCGAGGAAAAATAGAAGGTTGAACCCTTGTATTCGAACTTCAAATCTGCTGAGCCTTGAACGGGTTTTTTGTCGGTGAAATACGAGACAACGTCATATCCCCGCATGGCCACGCCATCCTTCTCGAAAAACTCTCCGGCCCAGGCAGCTGCAGAAAAGAAAACGGCAGCAAATATTGCCAAGGCTAAGCCGATTGTGCGGAAGACTTGTGTTGTTCTGTTCATGATTGCTTTCCTTGCAAATTCTTAACAACGATCAACAGACATTTTAACAGAAAGTAAGGCAATTGAAGACACCAAAAAGGCGTCAGGGCATCAACTATTGTTGATGAAGTTCTCAAATTCGCCAACTAAGAATTTGAATTTTCTGCATAAAAACGCAATTGGTGCGGCCGAGAGGACTCGAACCTCCACGAGTTTCCCCGTTACCACCTCAAGGTAGTGCGTCTACCAATTCCGCCACGACCGCACGTCATTTGCGAATGCTGCGGGGAATAACAGGGCGTTAATGCGAAAGCAACCCCTGCAACGACCGGCTTTTCTGTCCGCCCATGGTTAACAAATATAAACCACATTAGTTAGCATTATCATATACTTATACCGCCACCCTGAACGGGGCAGAAATGCGTGGCATGCGATGTTACCCCTAAAGACAGAATGGAACGGGGTTTCACATGAACGTCAAGACCGCATTGGGGGCGGCAATCATAGGATTATTTTGCGGCACGTCGATTGCCACAGTGGCCGGCGCGGCTGCAAATCCTTCCGTTGGCCAGTCCAAAAAAGTTCCAGCAGTTGAATTCGGCAAGACACTTCCACCCGTAGGCTATGTAAAGTTTTGCGCCGAGAACCCCGACGAATGCCTGCCCAAGGGGGGGAGAGTATTTCGCCTTGCCATGTCGACGGAGCGGTGGAAGCTGGTTCACCAGGTCAATGCTTACGTAAACGGCAAGATCGCGCCCGTGAGCGATCAGGATCTCTATGGCGAGCCTGAGCATTGGGCATACCCGACAGACGCGGGTGATTGCGAAGACTATTTGCTGCTCAAAAAACGCCTGCTCGAGACTTTGCATTTCGCGCCTGAAACCCTTCTCATCACCGTTGTTCTGGATGAAAAGGGTGAGGGCCACGCCGTTTTGACCGTTGCCACCGATGACGGCGACTTTGTGCTCGATAACCGCCGCAACGAAGTGCTGCAGTGGAGCGACACCAACTACAAGTTCCTGAAACGCCAGTCACACGCCGATCCCCGGCAATGGGTGGCGCTTGTGAAGCAGGCTGTTTCGACCAGTGGCTCTGTCTCGACAGGCAAAGCCAACTGATTTCGTGATTACGAGCTAGGCCCGGTCGGCGTCCCCCCAATCCCCCCAACCGCCGGGCTTACGGAGCCGGTGCAGTCCCACCCTGCACCGGCTCTACCTTTCCTGGTGATCAGGCTTTGTTCTTGTAGTAGACGTCGAGAAACACTGCGAGCATAAGAACGGCGCCCTTGATGACCTGCTGCCAGTCAATGCCGATGCCCATGATCGACATGCCATTGTTCATCACACCGATAATGAACGCGCCAATGACGGCGCCAATCACCTTGCCCACACCTCCCGTCGTGGCCGCGCCGCCAATAAAACACGCGGCAATCACTTCCAACTCGAAGCCGGCGCCCGCCTTGGGTGTCGCCACATTGAGGCGCGCGGCGAACACCAGACCAGCAAGGGCTGCCAGCGCGCCCATGATCACGAAAATGAAGAACGTCAGCCGTTCCGTATTGATGCCGGAAAGCTTAGCTGCCTTTTCATTGCCGCCCATGGCATAGACCCTTCGGCCCATGGTGGTGCGGGTGGTCAGGAACACAAACAGGGCAATCAGCGCGAACATAACCACCAGAACATTGGGCAGGCCCTTGTATTGCGCCATCAGGAAGGTGAAACCGAGAAAGGCCGCCGCAACAAGCAGGTTGCGGCCAAGGAAGATGCTATGCGGTTCCTCCGCCAGGCCATGCGCCTGCTGGTTGCGGCGTTCCCTGAAATTGAAAAAAACGATGAGAGCTGTCACCACAGCGCCCGCCGCCATCGCCAGTATATTGAAGGGAAGGCCAAACAGGGAGCCGCCAAATACATCCGGCACATAGCCTGAGCTGAGAAGCTGGAACGACTTCGGGAATGGCCCGATCGAAGCGCCGCCCAGAACGGTGAGGGCAAGCCCCTTGAAAACCAGCATGCCGGCGAGCGTCACAATGAAGGCGGGTATCCGGTAGTAGGCGGTGAAATAGCCCTGAACCCCGCCAATGAAAGCACCCAGCGCCACACAGACGATGACGGAAGTTATGACATCGACCTTGTAGGACACCATCAGCACGGCGGCAATCGCTCCGATGAATCCCGACACCGAGCCCACGGACAGATCAATGTGGCCCGCGACAATAATGAGCAGCATGCCCAGCGCCATGATGACGATATAGCTGTTCTGCAGGATCAGGTTCGTCATGTTGACGGGTTTGAACAACGTGCCGTTCGTTGTGTACTGGAAGAACACCATGATCACGAGGAGCGAGAGCAACAGCGCGTAATCACGGATGTTGCTTTTCACGAAGCGGATAAAATCAGGCTTGGCTTGCGCAATGCTCGAAACGTCACTCATGTCAGTTGTCCCATGATTTCATGATGGCGCGCATGATTTTTTCCTGCGTCGCCTCTTTGGCGGCCATCTCGGCCACGAATTTTCCCTCGTTCATCACATAGATGCGGTCCGAAATACCAAGCAGCTCTGGCATCTCCGACGAGATGACAATCACGGCTTTGCCCTCCTCGGCAAGCTTGTTGATGATGCCGTATATTTCGTATTTCGCCCCCACATCAATGCCGCGTGTCGGCTCATCGAGGATCAAGACATCTGGTCCTGAGAACAACCACTTCGACAGCACCACCTTCTGCTGATTGCCGCCGGAGAGGTTGACCGTTGTTTGAAACACGCCCGAACACCGTATCGCCAGATCTTTACGATATTTATTGGCGACAGAAAGCTCTTTCACTTCGTCAATGACCGAATGACTGGAAACGCCCTCCAGATTGGCCAGCGTTATATTGTGCTTGATATGATCAATGAGCACGAGGCCATAAGTCTTGCGGTCCTCAGTGACATAAGCAAGACCTGCCTCAATGGCTTTGGGAATGCTGCTGACATCTGCGGTTTTCCCGTGAATTTTCACCTCACCGGAAATCTTCTGGCCGTAAGCCCTGCCAAACAGCGACATGGCGAGCTCCGTCCGCCCCGCCCCCATCAGGCCCGCAATGCCGACGACTTCGCCGCTGCGCACTGACATCGAAACATCCTTGATCATCTGCCGGTCAGCATGCAGCGGATGATAGCAACTCCAGTTGCTCACCTCGAACATCGGCTCGCCGATTTTTGCATCGCGCGGGGGGAAACGGTCGGTGAGTTCACGGCCCACCATGGCCTTGATGATGCGGTCTTCGCTCACCTTGGCGGTGTGGGTGTCGAGGGTGTCAATCGTCTTGCCGTCACGCAGAACAGTAATGCGGTCAGCGACTTTCAAAACCTCGTTGAGCTTATGGGTGATCAGGATCGAAGAAATTCCCTGCGCCTTGAACTCCCTCAGAAGCGCCAGCAGCGCATTCGAGTCTGTTTCATTGAGGCTCGATGTCGGCTCGTCAAGGATCAGCAGCTTCACCTTCTTATTCAGGGCCTTGGCGATTTCGACAAGTTGCTGTTTGCCGGTGCCGATATTGGTGATCAGCGTGTTGGGATGCTCGTTGAGGCCGACCTTCTTCAGCAGTTCCTTGGTGCGCGCAAAGGCCTCAAACCAGTCAATCACCCCCCGCGTGGCGGGCTCATGACCAAGAAAAATGTTTTCCGCGATCGAGAGCAGCGGAACAAGGGCGAGTTCCTGGTGGATAATAATGATTCCGGTGTTTTCACTGTCGGCAATGGTCGCGAATTTTCGCTCCGCATTATCGAAATGGATTTCACCATCATAGCTGCCCGCCGGATAAACGCCCGACAACACTTTCATGAGTGTCGATTTACCTGCGCCATTTTCACCAACGACGGCATGGATTTCGGCAGGCATGACACTGAGATTGACGTTGGTAAGCGCATTGACACCCGGAAACGTCTTTGTAATGCCACGCATGTCAAGGATTGGCTGCATGCCTCTGTCGCCTCCCGTTTCAATCGGACAGGTTGACCCTGTTTTCCTATCTCATTGATACGCCAAAAAACGCGGGCCCCGCAAGTTGAACTCGCGAGACCCACTCACTTAGATAAAACTAATTGTTGATCTGGTCAGCAGTGTAATAGCCCGAGTCAACCAACATCTTGGTAATGTCATCCTTACCAACTGAATAAGGGGTCAGCAGATAGGAAGGCACAATCTTCACACCATTGTTGTAGGTTTTGGTGTCGTTGATTTCCGGTTCCTTGCCCTGCAGCACCGTATCCACCATCTTGGCGGTTACCTTGGCAAGCTCGCGCGTGTCCTTGAACACGGTTGAATACTGTTCGCCAGCCATCATGCCCTTAACAGACGCAAGTTCCGCATCCTGCCCGGTTACGATTGGCATTGCCTGCTCCGGGGAGCCGTAGCCGACGCCCTTGAGCGATGAGATAATGCCGCGTGACAGGCCGTCATAAGGCGCCAATACGCCGTTCACCTTCTTGTCAGTGTAATTAGCCGACAGGAGGTTGTCCATGCGGGCCTGTGCAACAGCGCCATCCCAGCGCAGCGTGCCAACCGTATCCATGCCCATTTGGCCTGAACCAATGACGATTTCCTTCGAGTCAATCATCGGCTGCAGAACTGACATGGCACCATCATAGAAATAGAAGGCGTTGGTGTCGTCTGGCGAACCGCCGAACAACTCAACATTGTAAGGGCCTGCGCCTGATGCTTTGAGGCCAGCGATGAGGGAATTGCCCTGCAATACGCCAACGCCAAAATTGTCAAATGTGGTATAATAATCAACATTTTCCGTCTTGCTGATCAGGCGGTCATAGGCAAATACCTTGATGCCAGCATCATGGGCTTTTTGCAGAACGTCTGAAAGCGTCGTGCCGTCAATTGCAGCAATAATCAGAACCTTGGCCCCTTTGGTGACCATGTTCTCGATCTGGGCGAGCTGGTTTGGAATGTCATCCTCAGCATATTGCAAGTCCGCGGTGTAGCCCATCGCGGTGAATTCCTTCACCATGGATTCGCCATCGGAAATCCAGCGGGTTGAAGACTTTGTTGGCATCGAAATGCCAATCAGGCCCTTGTCCTGCGCGTGGGCTGAACCAGCCACCAGCAATGCGCTCAAACCGGCCGAGACGACCAGCAAATTTCTACGATTAATCATTTTTTCTCTCCCATTTTGCAGCTCCGCTGCTTACTAACCATACTCCAGGCAAACTACCCGAGCCTGCGCTCATTATAGGAATGACCGCCATCGCGCAATGCCGTTTTGTATGATAAAAGTCTTGAGACATGGACATCGGCAGAATGCCAAAAATGAAAAAACTCAAAGCCACCGGCAATGAAAACCTGCACCGCAAGGTGGCGGAAAGCATCGGCAGCCAAATCTTGAAAGGCGTCTATGCGCCCGGCGCCATATTGCCGAACGAGGCTGATTGGTGCCGCATATATGGGGCGAGCCGCACCACCGTCCGGGAAGCAGTCAAGACGCTCAACGCCAAGGGCCTGCTGAAATCCCGCACCAAAATTGGCTCGCGCGTTGAACCCCGGGAACACTGGAATATTCTCGATCGCGATGTCTTGGCATGGCATCTGGCATCCATGGCGCCGCAGGACTTTTTTGCCTCGGTTCAGCAGGTTCGCAAGATTCTTGAGCCCGAAATTGCGGCCCTTGCGGCACTCAACCATTCACCAGCCCAGCTGCGCGCCATAAGTGATGCGCTCCTGGAAATGCAAAGCGCCAAGAGTGGGCGGGAATCAGTAGGCCCTGACGTCAAGTTCCATTTGGCCTTGCTGGCAGCAGCCAACAACCCTCTCCTGTCGCCATTCGGAATAATGATCGAAACCGCCCTCACCAGCATGTTTGAAACCACGTCAACCTCAACAACCGGGACAGATATTTTCGTTCCCCAGCACGAAGTCATTCTAAAAGCTGTGGCGCGCGGCAATGATTCTGCAGCCCGCAAGGCCATGATTGTCTTGCTGGAAAATACCGATAAAATTATCGCGGATTCTTCGGCGGCTGCAAAATCAAAAAAGTCGCGTAAAAGTTAAACCGCCGTCATGCCCCTGGCGAAACGCTGCCAATTGCGGACATAGCCCTCGGCGGACTTGGCAAGCCGCAGGATGGCATCTTGATCAAGCTCGCGCACAATTTTTCCAGGCGCTCCCATCACCAATGAATTGTCGAGAATAGTCTTGCCCTCGGGTATCAGCGTGTGAGCGCCAATCAGGCAGTTTTTCCCTATCACCGCGTTGTTGAGAATAGTGGCGCCAATTCCCACCAGCGAATTGTCGCCAATCGAGCAGCCATGCAGCATGGCCTGATGGCCAATGGTGCAACCCTGGCCGATTGTGAGAGGCGACCCCATGTCCGTGTGCAGCACACAGCCGTCCTGGATATTGCTGCCTTCGCCCACCGCGATGAGTTCCATGTCACCGCGCAACACTGCACCAAACCACACGCTGGCATTTTTATTGAGCCTCACCCGCCCGATGACGTGGGCGCCAGGTGCTATCCAATAGCTTCCAGCCTCCGGCAACTCAGGCGATATGCCGTCCAGCGCATAAATTGTCATCAATCAATCCCGATTACGTGACACCAAAGAACTGGTTCAGGATAAAGACGCCTTGCAAAAAGCTCCAGCCAAAACTTAACGCAATCAAAGTTCCGCCGATAACGGGTTGCGCGTCGAGCTTTTTGAAACCGCTGAGCAAGATCAGAAGTGGCGCACTTATGACGACCACCATTGCCCTGATCGGCGCAAGCCAGCTGGGTTCCAACAGCAGCTGAAATCCAGGCCTTGTGCCAGTGAAGGACGCCCAGGCACTTCCCGAAATGCCTGCGGCCGCGATGCCAACAATGATGGTATAGATGTAGACAATTGAAACAACGTCCATAACAAACCCTTGCCAACCCGTGCCAAAAAGGCACATTTCCCGCATCGTAAGGGAAAGAGCAGCAAGTTATGGGCCGTAGGGAAGAAAGAATGGGATAGCGCTAGACGGAATCACCCAGAGTCTCCCTCCCCCTTGAGAGGAGGGAGACTCTGGCACAATCAAAAGCCGCTCCGCACTAGCGGTTATTCCAAGTCGATATCCAGGATCGCCATGGAGAAGTGATATGACAATTCACCATCCTCCTCATCCTTGGAGATGACGCCGATGAACTCTTCGCCAACATACACCTCGCAACTATCGGTCTTCTGCGGGCGCTTGCGCACGGATATGGTCGCCGATTCAAATGTTTTGCGAAAGAATTTGGTTAACTGAGCAAGTTCTTCGGGCTTCAAAGTGGCAGTCTCCTAGAGATGTCGACATGCCATCTAACGCTATTCCGGCAGGTTCGCAATATCCTCAACCTGATGATCCATGGCGCGCGCTGGCTCTTCACAGCCAGCATAGCCCACGATCTTTGCCGGCACTCCGGCGACCGTGCGATTGGGAGGAACATCATGCAAAACCACAGAGCAGGCGGCGACCCGCGAGCAATGGCCGATTTCGATGTTCCCAAGAATCTTGGCGCCAGCACCGATCAGCACACCGTGCCGGATTTTCGGATGCCGGTCACCCGTTTCCTTGCCTGTGCCACCCAGCGTCACGCCTTGCAGAATGGAAACATTATCTTCAACCACACTGGTTTCGCCGATCACGATATCATGTCCATGATCAATCATGATGCCCTTGCCGATTTTGGCGGCCGGATTGATATCAACCGTCGAAATCATCGACGAGCGGCTTTGCAGATAACTGGCGAAATCACTCCGCCCCATGTGCAGCAGGCGATGCGCCATGCGGTGGGTTTGAATTGCCTGATAGCCTTTGAAATAAAGCAGGGGATCAACATAGCGATGGCAGGCGGGGTCACGCTCAAACGTAGCCAGAATATCCGCGCGCGCTGCCACACCAATTTCTGGCTCTTCCTCAATTGCGTCCTCAAAGGCTTGCACCACCAGATCAGAACTCAGGTCCGCATTGCCCAAACGCTGCGCCAAGCGGTGAACCAGCGCCTTTTCAAATGTGCTGTGGTTCAGAACGGCGGTAAAGATAAACCCGCCCAGAACTGGTTCCTTGTGGGCAATCTCTTCGGCTTCCCGCCGCATCCGGTCCCAAACGGGATCGAGCTTTTCAACGGCGTGTGGTCTGGTGGATTGGCGCATGGAAAACTACTCCTCGATGGCGGCACTATAAGGCACTTTACTACATATGTGGAGCGCCTCTAGCTCTTAACAAGGCCTAGCGGATGATCATGCAAAAACTGTAAAACCGCGCCCTTGTAACCCTTGTCGCCCACCGCGTTCATATGGTTGCGGCCTGGCAGCGTCAAGCCCAAAGCCCCCGGAATAGCCCTGACCAGCGGCTCTGCAGGCCCCGAAAGATCATCTTTCTCCCCCACCACAACCAACACGGGAGATTTGATGCCAGCCAGCATTTCCCCGGTAATTTTGACCCGTGAAGACTTGATGCAGGCGGCCAAGGCTTTCAAGTCACTGCGAGTCACCTCGGCAAAATAGCGAAAAGCGCGAGCCCCCATATCCTCCACATCCACAATCGAAGCCGATTCCAAACCCTTGGCAATTTCGGCCCCGCCGCCAACCCCCTTGATCATGTTTTCAGCCAAACCGGCCAGCACCGCCGTGGCAACGCGGCCCGGATGGGCAATCGCGAGAAAGGTTGAAATTCTAGCGCCCATGGAATAACCCATCACATGGGCGCGCGAGATACCCAAATGGTCCAGCAAACGCCGCGCATCCTCAGCCATTTCAGCAGCGGCATAGAGCAGCGGGTCATAAAGCTTTTCGCTTTCCCCATGGCCCCGGTTATCGATGGTGATCACCCGGTAGCCGCCCGTAACCAGCGTCTTGACCCACCCCGTATCCACCCAATTCACCCGCCCATTGGAGGCAAACCCATGAATGAGCAGGATTGGTTCCCCCTGCCCTTCATCATCGAAAGCAATTTCCACACCAGCTGAATTGAATTTGTGCATGCCCGACAAGATATGCTATTTGCTGGCCCTCACAAGGCTTTTTGAGGTTCACATGGCATCGTCATCCACCCCCCACTATCAAAACGACATGGGGCTATCCAAAATCGAAATTGGTTCAAGGGAGTTCACGTGCGTAGGCGCCAAGCCCCCCTATGATCACCCGCATGTTTTCCTCAACCTGGGTGCGGCTGAAGAAATCGTCTGCCCCTATTGCTCGACGCTCTTCAAACACAACGCCAAACTCGGCGCAGGCCACGCCAATCCAGCCGCCGCCGTCTGGCATGATGAGGCCGCATAACTGCCGCCTTCACCATCCGTGAATACAAGGACAGCGACGAAACTCGACTCGTCGGGCTGATCCGCGAACTGCAAGCATTTGAGTTTCCGCTCTACAAATGGGGGAAACCCCTGGAAGACATTGGCCCTTGGTATATTGAAGAAACAAAGAAGCAGTGTGCGAAACATGCAGGTTTAATTCTCGTGGCAGAAGCTGCTAGTGTTTTGCTCGGCTACGCGACCATTTTGACAAAGTGCGAAGAAGACGGAACCAGCGACGAGATAGCCTACACCTACGCTCAAGTCGACGATCTTGTGGTTACCCAATCGGCGTGCCGGAAAGGTGTGGGCAAGGCGCTTTTGCGGACCAGCGAAGACAAGGCACGAGCAGCGGGCCGTAAAATTTTGCGCATTGGCGTTCTCTCCCAAAATTCTGGTGCTATATCCGCCTATCATGACTTTGGCTTTGCGCCTTATCACCAAATGCCGGAAAAAATCCTTCGATGAAATCTTCGCTGTCAATTGTTGAAGCCCGCCGTGTGGCGCTTAGCGCCCAGGGTTTCACGTTTCCCAATCGCGACGGAAAAGCCAATTGGACAAAAATCAGCAAGACGATTGACCAGATCAATCTTCTGCAGATTGATAGCGTCAACGTGCTTGTGCGCTCCCATTACCTCCCAGTGTTTTCCCGGCTTGGCCACTATGATCACGCAACACTGGATGCCCGCACCTTCAGCAACAAAAAACGCACCATGTTCGAATGCTGGTCCCATGAGGCAAGCCTTGTTCCCTTGAAGCTTCACCCCCTGATGCGCTGGCGCATGAACCGCGCCCTGAACGGCAACGGCACTTACAGCTCCATGAATGAGTTCGCCCAACAGGAAAAAACCTATGTGAAGTCCGTTCTTGAGTTCGTCCGGCGCAACGGCCCCACGGCAGTTAGCGACTTGCCCGACGGCGGCAAAAGCGCTGGCGGTTGGTGGGGATGGAGCAAGGGCAAGATGGCGATGGAAACCTTGTTTGACCAGGGCCTCGTCACCACGGCGGCAAGACCTTCGTTCGAGCGCATTTACGACCTTACCGAAAATATTATTCCCGCAGAAATCCTGGCGCTGCCAACGCCAACTGAAGCAAATACCTTCGCCACATTGCTGGACCTTTCAGGCCGCGCCCTTGGCATAGGGACAGAGTTCGATCTCCGCGATTACTTCCGCCTGCCTGTCGCGGAAACCAAAACAGCACTCGCCCAACTCGTTGAAAATGGAGCGCTCATTGCAGTTTCCGTGGAGGATTGGAAACACCAGGCCTACATCCACCGCGATGCAAAACTTCCACGCAAAGCGGGAGGCGTAGCCCTCGTGTCACCCTTCGATCCGCTTGTCTGGGAACGCGCCCGCGCCGAACGGCTTTTCAACTTCCACTACCGCATCGAAATCTATACGCCCGCCGAAAAACGCAAATTTGGCTACTATGTTTTGCCCTTCCTGCTGGGTGATCGCTTTGCCGGGCGCATTTGCCTGAAAGCCGACCGCCAGGCAGGCGTTCTGCGCGCCAATGCGGCTCACCTGGAGCCTCACGCCGATCCGCAAGAAACTGCGGAAGCCATGGCCCAAGAGCTAAATCTCATGGCAAAATGGCTGGGCTTGAATGGGGTGGAAGCTGGTGCCAAAGGTAATCTCGCCAGACACTTGAAGGCTGCCCTGTGATCCACATCGAAACTGATCGTCTTATCCTGCGCCTCGTGCCGCTCGCTGCCCTTGCCAGCACTGCGGCCGGAAATATCAAGCCAACCAAAGCGCTGGTCGGCAAACATCTGACCGAAGAATGGTTTGAGGATTCCTGGGTCTATCAACTGCGCTATGACCAATGGATGGCCGACCCATCTTACGCGCCCTGGTCGGTCAGGGCGATTGCCTCCAAAGAAACAGGCGACATCGTCGGGAACATGAATTGCCACCACAATCCAATGCCCTTTGCATTGGATGGCAACGAGTTCCTAGCGGTTGAAATGGGTTACACCGTGTTTGAACCCTGGCGGCGTCAAGGCATCGCTTTCGAAGCCATCCGGGCGTTCACCGCCTGGGCCAAAACCGAAGGCGTTGCGGCCATTATTCTCTCCATTTCACCAGAAAACAATCCCTCACTGGCGCTTGCAAAAAAATTGGGAGCGCAAAAGATCGGCTCCCACATTGACGAGAAGGATGGGCCGGAGGATATCTACCTCTTCAAGTGCTGAGCTAATTCCCGCCGTGCTGAATGGGCCCCACCGCAGGTAACAACCCGCCCTTTACCAGATCATGCGTCACTTCCTCAATCGCCCCATGCAGCGTGTCCACCAGAAAATCCGCCTCCTTCATGCTGAGGATCAGCGGCGGTGACATCACATCAAGATGGCCCAGTGGCCGCACCAGCAGGCCGCGCTCCTCGCAGAGTTTGGATATCCGTTTGGATATGTTGATCTCATCCGGCAGGTGCGTTTTGGTCTCCTTGTCGGCCACATACTCAACGCACATCATGAGCCTCTTGCCGCGCACATTGCCAACAATGCGCAGATCTTCCAGCTCATGCAGCCGCTTCTCAAAATAATCGCCCACCACCTTCACGTGATCGAGCAATCCCTCGCGCTCAATAATTTCAATATTTTTCAACGCAGCGGCACAGCACACCGGATGGCCCGAGTAAGTGAAACCATGGGCAAACCACACGTCGGGGCCAGGCTGGCTGATCCCATCATGGATTTCATCGGAAAATATCGTGGCGCCGAGTGGAAGATAGCCGGATGTCAGGCCCTTGGCGGAAACAATGATGTCCGGCTCAATGCCGAATACATCCTTGCTTGCAAACCAGTGGCCCAGCCTGCCGAAGGCCGTCACAACTTCATCGGCGATAAACAGAATGCCATTGTCCTTGCACACTTCCCACATGCGCCGGAGGTAATCCCGGGGCGGCACGACTACTCCACCTGAACCTTGAATGGGCTCGGCGATAAAGGCTGCAATATTGGTGACGCCCACTTCGCGGATTTTGGCTTTGAACTCATTAACCAGGAAGTCCGTGAACTGATCTTCGGTCATGCCATCGGGCCGCCGGTAGGGATAAGGTGCTGAAAGATGGTGAATGAAGTCCGAGATATAATGGAAATTAGGTGTCCGGTCGCCATATCGGTTGCCGATTGAAATCGTGAGATAGCTGGAGCCATGATAGGAATTGTGCCGGGAAATGATGTGCTGGCGCGAATGCTCGCCGCGCCGGGCATGGTAGAAGTGCGCCAGGCGAACAGCCGTATCATTGGCGCAGGAGCCAGACGTTGAAAACGCCACGTGGTTGAGTGAGCCCGGTGCGATCTCGGCAAGTTTCGCGGCAAGCTCCGAAGCTGGTGCGTTTGTCATGTCCACAAATGGATTGCTGTAGGGCAGCAGCCTCGCCTGCTCAGCTATGGCTTCAGCCATTTCATTGCGGCCATAGCCCACATTCACGCACCACATGCCGCCAAGCCCGTCCAGGTAGCGCTTGCCATTCACATCAATGATATGTGTGCCGTCCCCTTCGACAATGAGAAGTGAGCCGTCTTTCTTAAAACTGTCAAAGTGGGTCCATGGATGCAGGAAGTGATCGTGGTCTTTTTGCCAGATATCCTGCGCATTGAAACGGTTGCTGGCCGGGTTAAGCATGGGCTTCTCCTGTTTTGTGACAGCCTAGCAGCCCTGTCAGCACAAGAGCCAGCTACAATAGCTTACACTTGGCCTCACAAATCCTTACACGTTGCCTCTAGTTAACCAGCAAATAACGGTAGCGTTTGATGAAATCTTCCAGAACTTCAAGCAAACGCTGCATATCGGGTTGTTCCACCACAAGCGATAACGCCATAAACCCGCGTTCCGCAATGTAAATGCCGTGATCCAGAAGATGGAGATAGATGAGCCGCTTCAATCTTGTATCAGCCTTGGCCACATCATCCGGCCCGCCAATAGCACCGGAAATTGGGTGCAGCGTTATCATGGAACCGACACCCGTGGCCTGCATCGAACACTGATATCGCATGAACAGATCATTCATCGCTTGGCGCAGCTCTTCGCCCCGCATGTTAAGTACCACACAGGCTTCTGGCGTATAGATCTCCGTTAGCCCTGCAAGCCCCGCCGTCATCGTCAGCGTATTGTTGTTGAACGTGCCTGCATGGGGAAGCGCATTGGGGCGCGAGGGGTCGAACTGCTCCATGATGGCACGGGCACCGCCGAACGCGCCAAAGCTCATGCCGCCTCCAATATACTTGCCCAGTGTCTTGAGATCGGGTTGAATACCGTATTGCGCTGAAAGCCCATTGGGATGCAGCCTGGACGACATTACCTCATCGAATATCAGCACAATCCCGCGAGCCTGGGTTTCCGCCCGAAGCATGGCCAGAAATTCCGGCGTTGCAGGAAGACACCCGCCGCCACCCAGCATGGGCTCCAGAATAACGGCGGCGAGTTCATCCGCATGCTGGGCGATCAGCGCGCGCGTCGCCGCAACATCATTGAAGCGGGCCATCACGCATTCAAATGGCGCATTGACCGGAGAAGCGCCGTGGCTGAAGTAAAGCGTTCCGCCATGATAGCCTCCCACCATGGGCATGATTTTCTTGCGGCAGGTGAAGCACCTGGCCGCCGCCAGCGCCATCATGTTGGCTTCCGTGCCAGAATTGGTAAAGCGCACCAGATCAAGGTGAAAGCGCTTGGTCACCGCCTCTGCGAAGATGACCTCGCGGGAATGATGGGCGCCCATGTTGAGGCCCTGCTCCATCGCCTCCGCCACGGCCTGTTTGATGCGGGGATTGGAATGCCCATAAATTCCCGCCGAATATTCGCCCAGCAGATCAAGATAGGAATGGCCATCCACATCCCAAATGGTGGAGCCCTCCGCCCGCTCGGCGCGAATGGGAAATGGCGCCGAGAACAAGACTGTGCGCGTGTTGCCGCCTGGCATCACAGCTTTCGCGCGCTCATGCAGCGCCTGCGTCTTGGGGCGTTTGGCCACAAAGTCGGCAATCGCCTCTTCCAGCGCCAGATCGATACTCACCATGAAATGCTCTCCGGCAAATGCGGCTTGGTCAAACAGAGGATCGCTGAGAGTCTTCAGGAAAGCAACAACCGCGTCAATTCGGAAGTCGATTTAATTGGAAAAAGCCTTCCAGTCCGCGCACCGCAATATCATGGCGGCAAGGTTCGGGATATTGACGAGAGTAAGCGCCGTCTCCACAGTGCAGCGGAGCACTGAACGCTCATGCATCTCATCCCATGCAGCCAACTGCCGTTCAACCTTGAACGCATAGACATCAACCGAACACATGGCAGCACCGCCGTGGCGAACCCTGCTGAATTCGAAAGTTCCCAGGCAATGCCGCTCGGCCTGACCGACAAGCCCGGCTTCTTCCAATGCCTCCTGAGCGGCAACCTCATGGGGGGCCAAACCCGTAATGGGATTGCCCTTGGGGATGATCCAGCGGCCGCCGCCCCTGGACGTCACCAGGCAAACATCAACATCACCCGCCGAATTCACGAAAAACGGCAGTGCCCCGATCTGATGCTGGTGGTTGCCTGAAATGCCCATGGTGTCCAATAGCTAGCTCAGCTTGATTCGCTATTCAAAAACAAGAGTCTTCAAGAATAGTCCTAACAGTGTGGCATTAAGGATCCGTTAAGTCTTGGTCCAAGAGCGTACCAATCAGGCCATGTGTTGACTCTAACACCCGATTAATGCAGCTTATTTTTTTGGGAGCGGTGTGTTTCATGAGTAAGAGGGGGTCTATCCCGACCGACTTCAGCGGGCGGGAAATCGAGATCAAGTTCAAATCGGATTTAACCGCGCCGGATCTTGCGTCAAGATTGCAAGCCATTGATGGGGCTGCGGAAACCAAAACCCAGGACCTGCGAACACTTTATTTTGACACGCCCTCAAATGACTTGCGAAAAAACGGCATCGCGCTGCGCATCAGGAAGAAAGGCCGCTCCGCCCCCATACAGGGCATCAAATCGTTGAATGCCTCGGGATCGGACCCTTTTGCCCGCGAGGAGATTGAAGTTCGCTGCAAAGGCGACATGCCCGACCTGTCCCTGTTTGAAAAAGGCGCCGCGGCCAAACTCCTCAGCATTGTCGGAAATAGTCCGCTTGAATTGAAATTCGAGACGCAGCTGAAGCGTCAAACCAAACTTATGAGATGTGGACATTCGAAGGTCGAACTGGCTTTCGACGAGGGACATATTGTCAACGGCGAGACGCGCCTGCCCCTGAATGAAGTCGAACTCGAGCTGAAATCCGGCAACGTAACCGACCTGTGTGAACTGGCCATAAAACTCGCAAGTGAACTGCCCCTGCGGCTGGATTTTGTCAGCAAGGCTGAGAAGGGCTTCCAAGCCTTTTCAAATGGACAGGCGGTGCCTGTCAAGTCGACGCCCGTCAAGATCCGTTCAGATTCAACTTTGGCGGATGCAGTCACGGCCATCATTTCAAACACGCTGGCGCACTTCACCTCCAACTGGGTTTCATTGCGGAAAACCGACCACCCGGAATCCATTCACCAGATGCGTGTCGCGCTCCGCCGCCTGCGCAGCGGCCTTTGGATGTTCGGAAAAGCCTTGCCCCGATCGCACTTCGCCGATTTGAGTGCTGCGGTCAAAAAAACCACCAAAATCTTAGGGCCGGCGCGCGAAATCGATGTGTATCGCGCATCGCTGGAGCAAGGCCCGCTGGCGGACGCCTATCCGCCACCCGTTCGCGATGCCCTGCGCGCGGCTTTGGAGGAATATCGGCAAGTTGCCTACGCCCAGGCGCGGTCGCTGATTGAAAGTGTCGATGCGACAGTATTTGTTCTTGGCGTCCAGCGCCTTCTCGCGGACGGCAATTGGCAAAAGGGGATCCCCGACGGCAAGCTGAAGATGCCAATCCAAAAATTTGCCAGGCGTCTCCTCGGTAAACTTCGAGCCCGGGTCCTGAAACGTGGCAGGGGGCTTGCTGGACTTTCGGACGAAGACCGCCACGAGCTGCGCATCGCCCTCAAGAATTTACGCTATGGGGCCGAATTTTTTGGAGAGCTCCTAGGCCATCGCAAGAAGAGGAAATCGCTGGCCGATACCCTTTCCGGACTGCAAGACATTCTTGGCGACATCAATGATGCCGCAAGTTTCAAAAGTTTTGTTGAGGTTAACGCGCTGGCGTTGCGTCCCGGCTTGGAAATGACGCCAAGCCTTACCCTCGCCTGGTACGCCAGACAAACCAAAGCTGTCAAAAAAACACTGCAAAAGAAGTGGAAAAAATTCCAGCGAGCCGACAGGTTTTGGGAATAGCTTTACCCGGTCCGCGCCTTGATCAATGCCGCTACACGCTCCTGCAATCCCCACAAATACGGGTCGTGAATTCCCGCTGCTTCAAGGGAAAGAACTGTCTGGCGCAGATATTCTGCACCGCTGCCCCAATGCCCGCAAGCAATTGACAGCGTCTGGGCGGTCTCCTCAACTGCCAACTCGCCAACATAGAGCGGACTGTCTGGATTGGCCGTAAACGCAATTGCCTTTGTGGCCACTCCTCCAGCATCGACATCAATCCATCGCGGCAGATTGCTCGGCGGTTTGTTCGTCATCTCGCGTCGCCACAGTTTGGCAAGGTCCGCCCAGGCGCCGCCGGGCGCCACCTGCTGAACCAGTCCTTCACACTGATTTCCGCGATCAATTTGCATCATCAACCCCGGCCGGTCAAACGTGCCGCGAAAGCGCACAACTTTCAGGCAAAACGATCGTTGCCAGCCCGTGGCAACGGCAGGAACTGTCGCCACAGGCTTAAACACCGGTTTCCAGATCAGCGATCCATAGCAGAACACATACAACGGCCCATCTGGCTTTCCCTCAAGAAAATCAGCCAGATACGCATCATAGTCAGCGTCCGAAAACACAATGGACCCCGCCGATGGTCCCGTGTCAGGCACCTCCCGGTGCACCTGTTTCACCAACTCCGCCGTCAAACGCAGTGTTTCGCCCATTGGCGCAGGCTCCACTATATCGATGCAATCGAAGCTAACAACTGGAAGCGACGTTGACAATGCCGCGAACTGGCTTACAGATACCAGAAATTAACCCTCAAATTCCCGTTTCAGCCAATTGTCATGCGATATTTGGCAAAGTGCGATTATGTCGATGTTTGACCTATTCAAAGCCGCGCCGCCAGAATCACGCAGGCGGACATTTCTTGCCCTCTTTTTGGGGGCCGGCCTGTTGTTGCTTGCCCCCGCTGCCCTTGCAAAAGACGGCGACAGCGGCAACAGCGGGTCTGGCAGTGATAACAGCGGCGAGGGCAATAACGACGATGACGGCGACGATGATGATCACGATGAAGATGACGACGACAATGATGATGCGTTACAGCAGGTAAGCAACGGCAATGCCGCATCACTGTCCAGCATCATGGCGGAAGTCAGGAAGGCCGTGCCAGGCAAAGTGCTCAAGGTCAAGCTTCGCCGCCGGTTTGGCACTTTGACTTACGAACTGGTCGTGCTGTCAGCAACCGGCACCTATTACGCAGTCGCTGTGAACGCGCGGACACGAGCAATTCTCAGCGTACGGGAAAAATAATGCGTGTGCTTGTGGTTGAAGATGAGCCAGATGTGGCCAGTCATGTCAGCCGCATTCTCGAGGCATCCGGATTTCTGCCCGAAATAGCAAGCGATGGGGAAACCGCCTGGTTTCTTGGCGACACCGAGGATTTTGCCGCCGTGATCCTGGATTTGGGCCTGCCCACCCTCGATGGCATCAGTGTTCTTAAAAGATGGCGGCAAGCTGGCCGCAAAATGCCAGTCATTGCCCTCACAGCCCGTGGAAACTGGCGCGACAAGGTTGACGGGATCAACGCTGGAGCCGACGATTATGTTGGCAAGCCCTTCGAGGCTGAGGAGCTTTTGGCAAGATTGCGGGGTGTTCTCCGGCGCACAGGTGGCCATGCCGCACCGGAAATCAATGTCGGCCGCGTGCGCCTCAACACCCTGACAATGCAGGTGAGCGTTGATGGCATTCCGATCAAGATTTCACCGCTCGAATACCGAGCCATGAGCTATCTGCTGCACCACCACGGTGAAGTCGTGCCTTTCCGCGAAATCTATGAGCATGTCTATGGCAACGGCGACCCGACCAGCAATACCCTCGAGGCCCTGATCGCCAGGCTTCGCAAGCGGCTTGGATACGAGTTCATCGAAACCCGGCGGGGCGCCGGCTACATCGTGTTGGCGGCCAAAGATTGAAGCGCCCTTCGCTCCGGCTGCGTCTGGGTTTTGCCGCCACAATTTCCGTGGCTGTGGCACTCGCCTTTATCGGTTTTCTCATTGCCAATGTGTTTGACCGGCAAATTTCAAGCCGGCTGGAACACGACCTATCGCAGCAGCTTGACCAACTTGCGGCCCAGCTCGTCATCAACGATGACAATACGGCGGGAGTAGAGGAAAACCTCACGGACCCGCGCTACGAGCGCCCGCTGTCCGGCCTCTATTGGCAAATAAGTGAGGCCGGGAAAGCCCCGTTGCGATCGCGTTCACTTTGGGACACGACACTTGATTTCACGAGTCAGACCAACACGGGCGCCCTTGGAGTTGCGACAATACCCGGCCCCGGCGACGCGGAACTGCTGGCTTTGGTCCGCGACGTGACTTTGCATGACAAGCAAAACGTCAAACGCCATTTCCGCCTGGCTGTCGCCGAAGACGCCGCGGTTTCAGCCGCAAGCCGCAATGACCTCCTGCGAACACTTGGCATTGGCCTTGCCATCGCATGCCTCGGGCTCATTCTTGCAGCCATTGCCCAAATTGCCTATGGCCTCAGGCCCCTGGAGGCGGTTCGCCGCGAAATCGAGGTTGTCCGCCGCGGCACGGTCGGCCGCGTCGAAACATCCGGCATTCCGGCCGAAGTCGTTCCTCTGGCCGAAGAAATCAATGCCTTGCTCGACTTGCATCGCCGCAATCTCGATCACGCCCGCCGGCGCGCCGGAGATTTGGCTCATGGTCTTAAAACGCCCCTGGCAGCCCTCTTCGCCCAGGCCGATTTGCTCGCCAGGCAAGGTGCGCCAGGCGCCGCCGAAGCAATTCGCCGCCATCTCCACGCTATGCACCGCTTTGTCGAGCGCGAACTCGCCCTCG
Organism: Rhodobiaceae bacterium; assembly: GCA_009885825.1. Taxonomy (GTDB): domain Bacteria; phylum Pseudomonadota; class Alphaproteobacteria; order Rhizobiales; family Aestuariivirgaceae; genus Aestuariivirga. Next base: position 43,837 of record VFJY01000030.1, read on the forward strand.
CCCGCTCGCAAGGCGGCAAAATAGCAATCGGCAGCGGCGCGAAAGCTATTGCCGAAATCCTGTCAATTGTCGAAACCCTGAAAAAACTGCCTGCTGATCATCCCCTTGACTATTCCGTCAAGGGGCCAGGCGAACTTGTCCTCGCCATGAACGCCGAAGACTTCGCCGAAGTCGCAGGAAACCTCATCGACAATGCGCGGAAATGGGCGAAGGGCCACATCGCCATAAGCGTGACAATCGATGGCAAAACCGCAGTCATCACCGTGGACGACGATGGACCGGGCATCCCGGAGCAGAAGCAATCGGAAGCCTTGAGCCGGGGCGTCAGGCTGGACCAGAAAGTTGTTGGCAGCGGGCTGGGACTGTCAATTGTCGAGGCGCTGCTTGAAAATTACAACAGCTGTTTGAAGCTCGCCAAGTCACCGACCGGCGGCCTTTCCGCCAGCTTCAGCATCACGCTGCAAAAATCATAACCCACTTCCAAATTTGGTGCCGGCTGCCAGACTCGAACCGGCACAGCCTTTCGGAAAGAAACTACACTTGCAATGGCGCTGGCAATATCGTGACCGACACCAGTCCCGGCGAGGTCCTTGCCTTTGCCTATAAAGCCAGAAACCGGCACACATCGATCACCCGGAACTCCGTGGCCTATGCGAGCTACAGCTACAATGCCTCTGGGCGAATGGTGCCGCGCGAAACACCCGTGCAAAAAATGCGGGCAGATCGAATGCAATTGAATATATGCAATGGACTGCACCCCTTGAATGAGACACGGTAATTTCGGCTACAGGTAACCTGAGGAGGAAGACCTGTGCTAAAGAGAAGTAGCAAATCGAAGGGTGGCCAGTATCCGACGGCGTTCAAGTTGAAGGCCATCAAGCAGGCGAGCGCCTGCCTACAATTAAAGCAAAGAAGCACCTGCCGCCGCAATGCCAAAGTAATGCTAATGCGGACTGGCTTGCTGCGTCATTTGTTGCTGGTAGGCCTGCTCACGCTCCGGCCAGGTGCTCTTGATGTAGGCCAAAATTGCTTCAATCTCTTCGTCACTTAAGATTGCCCCGAAAGCTGGCATGTCGCTTTCATAGTTATCTCCTGCAAATGGCTTGAGGCCGAGTTTGGTTATACCGGTCAGTGCATCGTCGGTGTGATGCCATGTGTGGCCAGTTTTGTCGTGGGGAGGTGCGGGCATTCTTCCGTTGGGCAATGGCGTTTGCCAATTCGGCTGCCCCTCAAGATTCTTGCCATGGCAACTGGCGCAACGCACGTTGTAGAGTGATTGGCCCTGGGCAATTTGTTTCAGCTTGCTTGCTTTTGAGTCAAACAGATTATGCGGCCCGGCTATCAATAGCAGGGTACCGGCCACAGCCGCAGCTGCCACTGCCACGGCTGTGTAAAAGGGCTTGTTCACTGCGCTTTGCCGAACAGTGTCCAGGTAGCGCCACCGTCGATGCTTTCAAGCACGCCATTTTCCTGCGTCGTCAGGGCGAGATGATTGAGATCGGCCGGATTGATGGCAAGGTGCAGGGGAATAGCGTCGCCAAAACCGTTTGATAGAACGGTCCATTCATCGGGCCTGCTCTCGCTTGCCTTCATAAGGCCGCGTCCAAGGACGAAAGCAAAAAGAGAGCCATCCGGCCCAACCTTGACGGTGCTGACGGTCTCGCCCTCAAATTCCAGGGGCTGCCAGCTTGCGCCCGCATCGGCGCTGACGTGGAGCCCCTGCTTCGTGGCGGCATATATCTGATCTGCTTTAAGGCCTGACGCGGCAAGTGAGATCAGGCCTGTGGGGGGTGTTCCCGCGATTGACCAGTTCTGGCCCCCATCCCGGCTGATCTGCAATTCGCCAAAACTGCCGTAGATTGTTTTGGGGTCGGCGGGGCTCACATCCATCTGGTGGAAGTCAACCGGCCCGCCAACCCCAGGCGAAAGCTGCTTCCAGGAGGCTCCACCATCAATGGACTTGAGGAAGCCGGAATTGCCGCCGCCGGCGGGATGCCCGCTTGCATAGTAGCTCAGTGGATCAACTGGATCAGGAGAAAAACCCATATAGTCATGAACCGGGGAAACCAGTGTGGCTTCGCCGTCCTTTGCCAAGGCAAAAAGCCCATGATGTGACGCCAGCAATAGCGTTGCCGAACCTGACCGGGCAAAGGCAATGCCGTGATAGTGGGTTTTGCCCGCAAGCTCATTGAGGGTTTCGGCATAGGCCGGCGCGATTGCCGCGAGCGAGATTACCGACCAGGCGAACGCCAGCCTTGAAAAGATATTCATTGATTTCAATCCTTCAAAAGAGAGTTAAGAGTTTACAACCAGTGCGGCTTCCGCGCACTCATTCCAGGTCATCCTGCGATGGTGGCGTGCCCCCAGCCTTGTTTTTGTTTCCGGACATTGCGCAAAGTCCGAATGCGCACATTAGTGCGCAGGGAGCAAACGTGAGTATGAGCGGCGCGAGACCGAGCCCAACTACCGCTGGCCAATTCAGATAAAGACCCGCTCCAATAATCAGGGCTGCGGCTGCCATTAAAACAATTGGCCGCCTGACGTTTGATGTGATTGCGCGGGCAGCCAGGTTTTTTGTACTCAGTGTGCTCGCATTGGCGCTGTGTAATTGCTTTTCCATAATGCATCTCCAAAAATGTTTCATGACCTTGTGCCCGGGACATCGTGGTCGGGAATCCAAGTCAGCTGGAACAACTCAACTGGAGGATTGCTAGATTGGCGGTGTGGGTGGCGCCGAAGTAAAGTCATCTGGCCAAGCCGCCGCCGCAATGGCGTAGGAGGGGCGCGCCGCCAAGACTTCAAAATAGGTGCCGTCAGCTATGACAGCTGAACCAATACAGGTGGCCTGCGTGCATCCGGCCATTTTGTCCTGAGAAGTGTCGCAGTTCGGGCAATTAATCTCGTCCATTGCGGCAGCAATTGCTGTATGGGGCGAATCTGCCATGCTGCCACTAACGCCAAAGCCCGGCACTAAAGTCGCAATAAACAATGCAACTGCAGCAAAGACGAGCAAGAAACGTCGCATTTTTCCCAATACCATCCCCCTGAAATAGTCAGGTCTTGGCCATGATTCAAGGAAATTAAGTGTTATCGATTACGGCGACAGAACCGATTGCGGTCGGATTGCGGTGACAAGATTACTGTGACAGGCGTGGACTGCACCCGTTGAATGAGACACGGTAATTTTGGTTACAGGTAACCTGAGGAGGAAGACCTGTGCTAAAGAGAAGTAGCAAATCGAAGGGTGGCCAGTGCCCGACGGCGTTCAAGTTGAAGGCCATCAAGCGGGTGGAGTGCGGCGAAGGCATGTTTCCCGTGAGTTGAGGCTCCCCTACTCGATATCCTCAATCGCCTCGTTGCTGATGCCCTGGATGCGCTTGGCCAGGGAGGCCTGGATGAAATCGTCCAGGCCGCCGTCCAGCACGGCGTCGGGGTTGGTGCTGGTGAAGCCGGTGCGCAGGTCCTTGATCAGTTGATAGGGTTGCAACACGTAAGAGCGGATCTGGTGGCCCCAGCCGATGTCGGTTTTCTTGGCGTTGACCGCGTCGGCTTTTTCCTGCTGCTTTTGCAGCTCGAGTTCGTAAAGCCTCGCCTTCAGCATTTTCCAGGCGGTGGCGCGGTTCTTGTGCTGCGAACGCTCGGCCTGGCAGGCGACGACGATGCCGGTTGGCTGGTGGGTGATGCGGACAGCCGAATCTGTTGTGTTGACGTGCTGGCCGCCAGCGCCCGAGGCGCGGTAGGTGTCGATCTTGCAATCGCTTTCATTGATCTGGATGTCGATGTTGTCGTCGATGACCGGATAGGCCCAGACCGAGGCGAAGGATGTGTGGCGCCTGGCATTTGAATCATAGGGCGATATGCGCACCAGGCGATGCACGCCGGATTCGGTTTTCAGCTTGCCATAGGCGTTGTGGCCCTTGATCTCGAGGGTGCAGGATTTGATGCCGGCCTCCTCGCCCGCGTGCTCGTCCAGCACCGACACCTTGAATTTGTTCTGGTTGGCCCAGCGGGTGTACATGCGCATGAGCATGGAGGCCCAGTCCTGGCTTTCGGTGCCGCCGGCGCCCGCATTGATCTGCACGTAGCTGTCATTGCCATCGGCCTCGCCGGAAAGCAGGGTTTCAAGCTCCTGCTCGGCCACTTCGGCCTTCAATTTGCCGAGCGCCTTCTCGGCTTCAACGACGATGCCGTGATCACCCTCCAGTTCGCCAAGCTCGATGAGGCCCACATTGTCCTCGATGGTTTGCTCCAGCCGCAGAACGGACGAAATGCGCCATTCCAAATCCTGGCGCTTGCGCATGATGTCCTGCGCTTTCTGCGGATCGTTCCACAGGGCCGGATCTTCGGATTTGGCGTTCAGTTCTGCGAGCTGGCGGATGGCTGCATCCCAGTCAAAGATGCCTCCTTAGCAGCCCGATGGACTGCTTCATCTCTTCAACAAGTTTGCCGATTTCTGCGCGCATGTCTGGAAAACTTTCAGGTGGGTTGCTTGGCGCTCAATAGAGGCCGCCGGTGCCCGTCGTCAACCCGTCCTCTTCGCCTGTCCCGTCGCCTGTTCCGTCGCCAGTCTCTTCCACGTCAATTGGCGCCACCAGTTCAACGCCCTCGCCCGGCACCGCGTTCTCGATCGCCGCCGCCAGTTCCTGGCCAATGATGGTGGTCGATTCAGGCGGCTCGTCGCCCGGCTTGAACGCTTCGAGAATGACGCCTTCCTGGCCGAAAATGGCGCGCTGGCCCGTGGCGGCATCAATGGGGATGAGTTCGATGGCGCGGGGCACGCGGAATGGCGTCGCCGGCTGGTCGCGCAGCGCCAGGCGCATGAAGTCAGCCACGATGGGGGCCGCCAATTCGCCGCCCGTGCGCTTCCGGCCCATGGGCTTGGGATTGTCGAAACCCACATAGACGCCCACGACCAGATCCGGCGTGTAGCCAATGAACCAGGCATCCTTTTCATCATTGGATGTGCCGGTCTTGCCGGCCACGGGCTTGCCCACAGCCAAAACCTTCTTGCCGGTGCCGCGCTGGACCACGCCCTCCATCATCGAAGTGATCTGATAGGCCGTATAGGGGCTCATGACCTGTTCGCGCACGTCGGCCAGATCGGGCTCCTGGCTGCCTGCGGCGTAGGTTTCCTGCTGGCAAGCGGTGCAGTCACGCTTGTCATTGCGGAAAATGGTGCGGCCATGGCGGTCCTGCACCCGGTCGATCAGGGTTGCCACAACCTTCTTTCCGCCATTGTCGAAGATGCTGTAGGCGGTGGTCATCTTCATCAATGACGTCTCGCCAGCGCCCAGCGCCATCGAGAGATGGGCCGGCATGTTCTCGTAAATGCCCAGGCGCTGGGCGAGGTCCACAACCTTCGTCATGCCAAGATCGGCGGCGAGACGCACGGTCATGGCATTGCGCGATTGCTCGATGCCGCGCCGCAGTGTCGACGGGCCATAAAACGTGTTCTGATAGTTTTTGGGCTGCCACACCTTGCCATCGGCCAGCTTGTATTCAACCGGCGCGTCGAGAATAACCGAAGATGGCGTGTAGCCATTGTCCAGCGCCGCCGCATAGGCGACGGGCTTGAACGATGAACCCGGTTGGCGCTTGGCCTGCACGGCCCGGTTGAACTGGCTGTTGCCATAAGAAAATCCACCCACCATGGACAGCACCCGGCCCGTGTGCGGGTCCATGGCAACCAATGCGCCCTCGACATCGGGCATTTGCACCAGATGCCATTTGCCTTCGTCAGCGCTGGGAGCCACATAGATCACATCGCCCTTGGCCAGGACATCGGTGGCATTCACAATTTTGGGGCCAAGGCTCGTGCCATCCTCATATTTGCGGGCCCAGCCCATCAACGCCACGGGAACAATTCCGGTTTCACGGGCCACTTCAAGCTTGCCATCGGCCAGAAGCCTGGGCTGCATGCCGACCCTCGCTTCCGTCCCGCTGATTTCGAGAACCGCCGCCAGCCGCCAGGGAGCCACGTCGCTTGGCGCCTTTATCTTGGACAGCGGCACGCCCCAATCGCCTTCAACGCCAATCTGATTGACCGGGCCGCGGAATCCACGCTTGCGGTCAAAGGCGATCAACCCGCGGGCCAAGGCCTGCCTCGCGAATATCTGCAGCTTGGGATCAAGCGTGGTGCGCACCGATAGCCCGCCCTTGCCCAGCGTGTCCTTGCCATAGAGATCGATGAGTTCGCGGCGCACTTCCTCGGCGAAGGACTCAGCCGCAAAGAGCTGGGCTCCGAAGGGACGCGGGCTGATTTCGAGCGGCTTCTTGCCGGCCTCATCGCGCTCTTCCTGCGTGATGTAGCCGTTCTCAAACATCTGCTGCAGAACCCAGTTGCGCCGCTCGATGGCGCGCTCCTTGTGCTTGAACGGATGATAGTTGTTGGGGCCCTTTGGCAGGGCCGCGAGATAGGCCATTTCCTCGAGGTTGAGCTCGGTCAGCGACTTGCCGAAATAATTGAGGGAAGCGGCCGCGATGCCATAGGAGTTGAGGCCCAGGAATATTTCATTCAGATAGAGTTCGAGAATTTGATCCTTGGTGAAGGCTTTCTCGATGCGCTGAACGATGACGGCTTCGCGCAGTTTCCGCGTCACTGTCTGCTCGTTGCCGAGAAGAAAGTTCTTGGCCACCTGCTGGGTGATGGTAGAGGCGCCGACGATTTGCCCCTCGCGGCCCAGCTTGATCATGGCGTAACGGATGCCCGCCGCGGCGATGCCACGCCAATCCAATCCGCCATGCTCATAGAAGGTTTTGTCCTCGGCCGAGAGATAGGCGTGAATCAATCGCTTGGGCACCGAATTGATGGGAACAAACAGCCGCCGCTGGTCGGCGTATTCCGCCAGCAGCGAGCCATCGGAGGCATGAATGCGCGTCATCACCGGCGGTTCATAGGAGGCAAGCTGCTTGTAGTCAGGCAAGTCCTTGGAGACATCGTAAATGACAAAGGCAAGGGCCACCGCCAGCCCGAGAAAAACTGTGAACCCCGCAGCGAATAGCCAACCAAAAAATCTCAGCATCGTTAGTTTTCTGACCTGATTCCGTTTCCAGCGACCGCCCGATAGCATGTTTGCGCGAAAGGCTGCAAAGCATTTGCTAGGCCCGCAATGTGGCCAAGGCTGGGCGGCGCTTCAATTGGAATTCGAAGCGATCTCGGTGGAAAAATAATTGTCGACGGCGGCGGCGAAGGCTTTCGCAATTTTGTTGTGCCAGGCTGGCGATGTCAGCAGCTTCTCATCGGATTTGCTGGAGAGATAGCCGAGCTCAAGCAAAACCGAGGGAATATCCGGCGCCTTCAGCACCATGAAGCCGGCCGAGCGCATGGGCTTGCCGGTCATCAGCGTGAGGGGCTTGAGCTGGGCCACGGCCTTCTTGGAAAACAGAACCGCATGGTTCTTTGATTCCCGTTGCGTGAGGTCAATCAGGATGTCGGTGATTTCCTGGTTTTCCGTTTGCAGATCAAGGCCGCCGATAATGTCCGAGCGATTTTCCTTTTTGGCCAGCTCTTCCGCTTCGGCGTCGGAGGCCTTGTCGGACAGGGTGTAAATCGTGGCGCCGCGCACGTCCTGGCCTTTCACCGTGTCGGCGTGGATGGCGATGAAAAGGTCGGCTTTTGAGTTGTGGGCCACTTCAACGCGCTGGCGGAGACTGATAAATTTGTCGGTTTGGCGGGTCAGCACGACGTCATAATTGCCGGACGCCAGCAGCGCCTTCCGCAACGCCAGCGCAAACGCCATGACGACATCTTTTTCCCTTGTGCCGTTTGGGCTTATGGCGCCCGGATCAAGCCCGCCATGGCCGGGGTCGAGAACAATGACCTTGCGGTTCGGGGCAGAATCATCCGGCGCAAGGCTGGCGGTCGCGACTTCAGGTTCGGGCTGCTTGCTATCGGCCAGTTCGGCCAGCCTCTTCTGATCCCGGCTCTGTTCCGCCTTGAATGACTTGGCGAAAGCTTCCTCGGTTGTCTTGACCAGGTCAACCACGATACGGGCCGGCCGGCCAGCCTGCGGCTCCACCAGGAAGGACTTTTCGATCAAAACCGGGCCTTTGGTGTCGATGACGATGCGGGATTTGCCGCCCTCCAATACGCCGTAGCGGTATTCAGTTACCAGTCCCCGCACTTTTCTGCCAATGCCGGCGGGCAAATTGAAGGTCATGCCAGGCATATCTATAATGACACGGTAGGGGTTTGGCAGGACATAAACGCTGTAGTTCACCGGCTTCGAGACATCGGCCACGAAGCGGGTGCGGTTGTCATCGCCGCCCACCCTGGCCCCGGTTGTCACCGCATCCGCCATGCTCAAGGAAGACTGCAAGGCTATGAAAAACAGGCATAAAATTGCCAAGCGCCGGGCTCCGGAGAAATGCGCCAAGCACCTCGCCCAAGCCCTTACCGCCTGTGGCACGCCCAAAATCATTCTGCCCTCAACACCTTCCGCCGATGTTAGGCGCCCTATGGTTAACTTAAGGTTTCCTTAACAGCCCTCTTTGTCATTGCGACCTTGCAATATGCGGCCGGGCTCCTTAAACAAGGGGGGTCTCTTCTGCATACTCGATTCAATCGTTTGGGTTGCAAGAACAATAGTTTCGCGCCCGGAGGGTCCGGAGAACCAGTTGGTTTACCCTTTCATGTCGCGTTGTCGTGGGGTGCCTTTGTCAGGCGCTTAGCGTTCCCTGCCGTTTTGAAAGACTGGCAGCGGGTTCGCAAATGAGTTTAACCGTTCGGATCAACATGATCCGGGCAAACATAAATGTGGGTCATGGTTCAAAACATGGTGATAGCGCCTCATGCAGCTGAAATTTCAGCGCACGCTGAGCCGTACGCGTCACACGATTTGTTGAACTGGATCAGGCCCTTTTTGCGCCGGTTGGCCCGTCGGGCTCCCTGGTTTCTAATGTCCGGACAAGGGACCATTGAAGCCTCACCGCCAATCCGCGCTAGGGAAAGAAAAACATGGGCAGCAAAATGCTCATCGATGCCACACACGCCGAGGAAACACGCGTTGTCGTGGTCCGCGGCAATCGCATCGAGGAATTCGACTTTGAAAGCGCTGCGCGCAAGCAGCTAAAAGGCAATATCTACCTTGCGAAAGTAACGCGGGTTGAGCCATCGTTGCAGGCGGCCTTCGTGGAATATGGCGGAAACCGCCACGGCTTCCTCGCTTTCTCGGAAATTCATCCGGATTATTACCAGATTCCAGTGGCTGACCGGCAGGCCCTTTTGCGCGAGCAGGAGGAGGACGCGGCCAATGAGCAGGAAGACGATGATGATGACGACAATCAGGAAGAAAACAATTCATCTGAGCGCCCAGCGTCTTTAGAGGCCTCAGACAACGAGGCGCAGGTTTCGGAAGATGCCGGTGAAGCGCCGGATGAATCGGAAGGTTCAGAAGCGGATGACGCGGAACACCCATCCGCATCGGATGAGAACGGCGATGACACCGCCAACGGCAACGACGCGCCAGCGGCGGGCGAAACCGGAGAAGGTGTTGTTGCTGTAGAAGAAGACGCGGAGAACCAGAAGGTTGAATCCATCGGCGCCGAGGATGCGCTCGAGGAAGTGCCACGGCGGCCGCGCCGTCCGCCCCGCCGCCAGTACAAGATTCAGGAAGTTATCAAGCGCCGCCAGGTAATTCTGGTTCAGGTTGTAAAGGAAGAGCGTGGCAACAAGGGTGCAGCACTCACCACTTATCTTTCACTGGCTGGACGCTATTGCGTTTTGATGCCCAACACGGCGCGCGGTGGCGGAATTTCCCGCAAGATTACCGATGCCGGCGACAGGCGCCGTCTCAAGGAAGTTGCCCGCGATGTAGAGATTCCACATGGCATGGGCCTGATTGTGAGAACGGCGGGGGCCCAGCGCACACGCCCGGAAATCAAGCGTGATTTCGATTATCTCATGCGGCTGTGGGAAAATGTCCGCGATCTCACCTTGCATTCAACGGCCCCCGCGCTGGTTTATGAGGAAGGCAGCCTGATCAAGCGCTCCATCCGTGATCTCTATACGAAAGACGTGGAAGAAGTTTTCGTGGAAGGCGAGGAGGCTTACCGCGAAGCCAAAGACTTCATGAAAATGCTGATGCCATCGCATGCCAAGAACGTTAAGCTTTACAAGGATCCGCGACCGCTGTTTTCAAAGCATCAAACCGAGACCCAGTTGGATGCCTTGTATTCGCCGACGGTCACATTGCCGTCTGGCGGTTACATTGTAATGAACCAGACCGAAGCCCTGGTTTCGGTCGACATCAACTCCGGCAAGGCGACGCGCGAGCATAATATTGAAGACACCGCTCTCAAGACCAATCTTGAGGCTTGCGATGAAATCGCCCGGCAGTTGCGGTTGCGTGATTTGGCCGGCCTTGTGGTTATCGACTTCATCGACATGGAGGAAAACCGCAACAATCGTGCCGTTGAACGGCGCCTGAAAGATGCCTTGAAGAATGACCGGGCCCGCATCCAGGTTGGCCGGATCAGCCACTTTGGCCTCATGGAAATGTCGCGGCAAAGGCTGCGGCCCGGCATTCTGGAGGGCTCTTCGCGCACCTGCCCCCATTGCGAAGGCCGCGGCATGGTTCGCTCGATTTCGTCATGTGGACTTTCGATTCTGCGCGCCATTGAAGAACATTTGATGAGCAAGAAGGCGGAGCATCTCACCGTGAAATGCACGCGTGAAGTTGCCTTCTATGTGCTTAATGAAAAACGCGACAATCTCCTGTCGATTGAGCAGGCCTACGGCATTTCCGTGTTCATCGTTCCAAGCGATGACATGAAGGGTTCGCAGGCCGTTATCGAACGGGCCGGCGAACGCAACATTGTCATCCGAAAGGCGCCGCCATCGGTCAAGATTGATTCAGCCTTTGAAGAAGAGGAGGATGAAGAGACCGTTGAAGAGGTTGAAACTGATGTTGAGGAAAGCGCTGAGGCTGAGGAAACTCGTGACGAAGCTGCAGTGGATTCTGAAAGTTCCGAGGATGGCGCTGACGGCGGACGCGGCAAGCGGCGCAGGCGTGGACGGCGCGGCGGCAGACGCGGCGGCCGTGACCGGGATGAAAAGCCAATATCTGCCGGTGAAGACCGCGAGCATGGCGAAAGCGCTGAATCTGGAGTGACCGAGATTGCTGACCATGATGAAGTGGTCTCGGTTGGAGGCGACTCAGAAGCTTCTTCAGATGAAGGTTCCGAGGGCGGAAACACCGAGCGCGGACCAAAACGTCGGCGCGACAGGTGGGGTCGCAACAGAAATGGCCGCAACAGAAATGCCGGTGAAGGTGAAGCATCAGCTGAAGCGCGCCCGCCACAGGCGGAGCGCGAAACAGTTGTGGTAGCACCTCCAGCAGCAGTCATTGAGATTCTTTCGAAGCCGGTTGAAGTGCGGAAATGGCAGCCGCCTGCCCCCACGGTGACGCCCGTCGAAGCACCCAAGCCAAAGGCAGGCTGGTGGAGCAAGCGCGGTTAGATTCCGGGCCTCAAACTCGCCGCATTTGAACCTGAAACAGCGGTTTCATATGCGGCGAATTCTTCTACTGAGTGAGAAATGATTCGAAACCTGATAGCTCTTTGCCTGGCAATATCTGTGGCGCTCACAACCCTTGTGGCGCCAAGCGTTGCCGCGACCAGAAAGAAGCAGCAAGGCCCTTCACTGCCGCTCATCCGTGATGCCGAGATTGAAGGACTATTGCGGCTCTATACCAAGCCGCTGTTTACGGCGGCAGGCCTGAAGCCATCCGCCATCCGGGTTTACATCATCAGGAACGACAAGATCAACGCCTTCGTGGCCAATGGACAGCGCCTTTTCGTCCACACTGGCCTGCTCTCGCGTTCAAGGACACCCAATGAATTGATTGGTGTGTTGGCCCACGAGACGGGCCATATTGCCGGCGGGCATCTGGCGCGGATGGGCATTGAGCTGGACAAGGCCAGCACCCAATCCATCATTGGCATGCTGATTGGTGTTGCGGCTGTCGTCGGCGGCGCTGCGAGCGGCCAAAAAGGCGCCTCTCAAGCTGGCCAGGGCGTCATGATGGGATCGCAAGGCTTTGCCCAGCGGGGTTTCCTGTCCTACCAGCGCAGCATGGAAGCGTCGGCGGATCAGGCAGCGCTCAAATATCTGAATGCCACGGGACAATCCACCAAGGGCATGCTCTCCATGTTCCAAACGCTGGCAAATGAATCGCTCGCCTCGCTGGAAAATGCCGACCCTTATTTGCTGTCGCATCCCATGCCGCTGGACCGCATTCGCAATCTGGAATTGGCGGCCCAAAAATCTCCCTATTTCAGCAAACCCGACAAGCCGGAAATCATGCTGCGCCATGAACTGATGCAGGCGAAGCTTTCCGGATTTCTGGATTCGCCGCAATTGGTGTTTCAGCGCTATCCTTCGAAAGACAACAGCCTGCCGGCGCGCTATGCCCGCTCAATCGCCATGTTTCGGAAAGGCGATACCAAGAACGCCGTTCCCCTGATCGACAGCCTCATCCAGGACCTGCCGCAGGACCCCTATTTCTGGGAGTTGAAGGGCCAAGCCTATCTGGAAGGCGGGCAGCCTTCGAAGGCGCTGGCGCCGCTGAAGCAGGCGAGCAAACTATTGCCGAACAATGGCCTCATACAAATCCTCTACGCGCAGGCGCTGATCGCAACGGAAAACAAGGCCAACGCCAAGGAAGCGTTGCGCTTGCTCACCATTGCCAGGAAATCTGAACCGGATTCTGTCGATGTCCACAAATTTTCGGCCATGGCCTATGCCCAGCTTGGCGATATTCCACGGGCCGAATTGGCAACGGCACAGGCCGCCATGGCCCTTGGAGACACAGCCCTGGCGGCTGAAAAAGCCAAAATCGTCATGACCCAGTTCAAGCACGGCACGCCCGAATGGTTCAAAGCCAACGACATTGTGAATTTCACGACCAAACGGTAGGATTGACCCAGCGCGGCGTTTTCGGGCAAAAGGGCGGAGAAATTGTGAGGATGACCATGCGCAACCTGTTGATCGCTGCATTGATGTTTGTGGGCGCTGGCTCGTTCGCCCAAGCGGCTGAGTTCAACCCCGATCAGCGGCAAGAGATGGAATCCATCATCAAGGACTATCTGCTCGCCCATCCCGAACTGCTGCGCGAAATGAGCGACCTCCTGCAGAACAAGGAAAAACTGGCCGAGGAAGAGCAGCGCAAGGGTGGGCTGGCGCGCCACGCCGATCAAGTGTTCCGTGACAAGGGAGATTTTGTCGCCGGAAATCCGAAGGGCAATGTCACCATGGTCGAGTTCTTTGATTATAATTGCGGCTGGTGCAAGAAGGGTTTGCCTGAAGTTCTCAGCCTGCTGGAATCCGACAAGGAATTGAGATTCGTCCTGAAGGAATTTCCAATTTTTGGCGAAGACTCCGAATATGCGGCAAAGGCGGCCATAGCCGCGGGCGCCCAGGGAAAATATTGGGAATTGCATGTGGCCATGCTCAGCCATGAAGGCAAGATCACCAAATCAACGGTGGATGAACTTGCAGCAACGCAAGGGCTGGATATGGAAAAACTCAGGAAGGATATGGATTTGCCAGCGACGGCCGACATACTCAGCCGCAACCGGGAACTGGCCAGCGCCCTTGCCATCAATGGCACCCCGGCCTTTGTAATCGATGACAAGCTGGTTCCCGGATATCTGCCAAAGGATGAGTTGGCCGCTTCCATCAACGAAACCCGTGAAAAAGGCTGTTCTCTTTGTTGAGAACGGCGCGCGCCGCTTCCATGTTTCGTGGCCCCAGCATATAAGAGCACTCAACATTAGATTCTGATGGCGGGCGCATGAAACCGATTTACATTTTGAATGGACCAAACCTCAATCTCCTGGGCCAGAGGGAACCGGGCATTTATGGCCCTGGCACAATAGCTGACCTGGAGCGGCGCTGCGCGGCAAAGGGAAAATCACTCGGGCATGCCACCGTTTTCAGGCAGACCAACACGGAAGGCGAAATGATTGACTGGATCCACGAGGCGCAAGACAAGGCTTCAGGCATCATAGTCAATGGCGCGGCCTACACACATACGTCGGTTGCCCTGCATGACGCGCTCAAGGCGGTCAATTTGCCGACAATTGAGGTTCATCTTTCAAATATCTACAAGCGCGAACCTTTCCGTCATCACAGCTATATTTCTCCTGTTGCCCACGGCGTCATTTGCGGCTTTGGTGGGGCGGGCTATGAATTGGCGCTTGAAGGCCTGTCCAATATTCTGAAATCAACGGGAAAGGGGTGAATAAATGCCCTCGAAGAAGAGTCCGTCCACGCGCGCGCCGGCAAAATCGTCCAGTCCCGAATTGGACCTCATTCGCAATCTCGCGGGCATCCTGAATGACACGGGACTTTCAGAAATTGAATTGGACCAGAAGGGCACGCGGGTTCGTGTTTCCAGGACATTAACTGCCTATGCGACCGTGGCGTCACAGGCACCTGCGGCGCATATGAGTGCCCCGATTGCTGCCGTTGTGGTTAAAGCACCCGACGCTGACCACGCGGGCACGGTGAAATCTCCGATGGTGGGAACGATCTATATGGCCGCCTCTCCCGGAAGCGCCAATTTCATTGAGCTCGGCGCCGAAGTCAAGCAGGGGCAAACCCTGCTGATCATCGAAGCCATGAAAACCATGAACCAGATTCCCTCGCCCGTATCGGGCAAGATCATACGCATTTTTGTTGGCAATGGCGATCCGGTTGAATTCGGTGAAGCCCTTGTGACCATTGAGTAAGAGATGTTTGACAAGATACTCATCGCGAACCGGGGCGAAATCGCCCTGCGTGTGCTCCGGGCCTGCCGCGAGCTTGGCATTCAAACCGTGGCCGTGCATTCAACGGCGGATGCGGATGCCATGCATGTGCGCCTCGCTGACGAAAGCGTTTGCATCGGCCCGCCGCCTGCGCGCGACAGCTATCTGAACATTCCGGCCATCGTTTCGGCCTGCGAGATCACCGGGGCCGAGGCCGTGCATCCGGGTTATGGATTTCTTTCCGAGAACGCCAAGTTTGCTGAAATCCTCACGGAGCATGGCATCAAGTTCATTGGCCCGTCCGCCGACAATATCCGCACCATGGGCGACAAGATTGAAGCCAAGCGCACTGCGAAGGCTTTGGGCATTCCTATAGTTCCAGGCTCCGAAGGCGGCGTATCTGACGTTTTAGAGGGCAAGCGCATCTCACGGGAAATTGGCTATCCTGTCATCGTCAAGGCGACGGCCGGCGGTGGCGGGCGCGGCATGAAGGTCGCCCATAGCGAAGCCGAGCTGGAGATTGCGCTGAGCACGGCGCAGACCGAGGCCAAGGCGGCCTTCGGCAATGAAGAAGTTTACATCGAAAAATACCTCGTCCTGCCGCGTCATATCGAAATTCAGGTTCTGGGCGATGGCCAGGGCAACGCGGTTCATCTGGGCGAGCGCGATTGCTCCCTGCAGCGCCGCCACCAGAAGATTTGGGAGGAAGCCCACTCCCCTGCCCTCAATTCCGCCCAACGGGACCAAATCGGTGGTCGCGTGGCCAAGGCCATGGCTGACCTCAGTTATGAAGGCGTTGGCACGATCGAGTTTCTGTATGAAAACGGCGAGTTCTATTTCATCGAGATGAACACGCGGCTGCAGGTTGAGCACCCGGTGACAGAGATGATTACCGGGCTCGATTTGGTGCAGGAGCAAATTCGTGTCGCAAGCGGTTCCAAACTGCAATACAAGCAGGCCGACGTTGCTTTTTCCGGTCACGCCATCGAATGCCGCATCAATGCGGAAAACGCCAAGACTTTTGTGCCTTCACCGGGCCGGGTTGACGCCGTGCATTTTCCCGGGGGCCTGGGCGTGCGGGTCGATTCAGCGCTTTACGCGGGATATAAAATTCCACCCTATTATGACAGCTTGGTGGGCAAGCTGATTGTGTTCGGCAAAACCCGCACCGAATGCATGATGCGCCTCAAGCGCGCCATGGGTGAGTTTGTCATTGAAGGCGTTGAAACCACCATCCCCCTGTTCCAGCGATTGCTGACGGAGCCCGATATCATAGACGGGCATTACGATATTCACTGGCTGGAGAACTATCTCGCGCGAGATGCCTAGTGAATACCATCACGCCACAGATTTTACTGAGAGCCTATGCCGTCGGCATCTTTCCCATGGCGGAAACGGCGCAGGATACGGCACTCTATTGGGTGGATCCGGACGAGCGCGGAATTATTCCGCTGAACGGCTTGCATATCTCCCGCTCGCTCAGAAAGCAGGTTCGGCGGCGGCCCTTCAGGGTGAGTGTTGATACGGTATTCGATCAGGTGATCGAGGCTTGTGGCACGAAAGTTCGCAACCGCAAGGTGACCTGGATCAACAAGCGCATCCGCGCGCTCTACGGCCAGCTCCACAAAATGGGGTGCTGTCATTCGGTGGAGTGCTGGCAGGACGCCGAGCTCGTTGGCGGTCTCTATGGTGTTCGGATCGGCGCCGCATTTTTTGGCGAGAGCATGTTTTCCCGCGCCAAGGATGCCAGCAAGGTGGCCCTTGTTCACCTGGTGGCGCGTCTCAATGCGGGTGGATTTCAATTGCTGGATGCGCAATTCATGAACCCCCATCTGGCGACGCTAGGTGCTGTTCAAATGTCACGGGCGGACTATCAGAAACTGCTGGAGCCAGCCATTGAAGCGATCGCGGATTTCAAAAGTTTCTCTGGGGATGGCGATGCGGAGCAGGTGCTGCATTACGCCGAAAGACGTTAATCCTGCGGGTCGCCCTCTTCAATTTGGTCCTGCAGGGTCGAGAGGTCCGGGATTTCTTCCACCGCCGGCGGTGGCGCGCTGGGATCCCGGCAATTGACCAGCCAAACATCATAGATGGGGTGTTCGACTGCGTTGAGGCCGGGGCTCTGAGCAAACATCCAGCCGGAGAAAATACGCTTGTGTGTTTCGTCCAGCTGCACTTCATCCACTTGCACGAATGAAGTTGTCTTGGGTTGCTCGGTTGCCGACCGTGTATAGCAAACCTCGGCCTTGACGATGAGGCCGCCAAATTGCTTCGATTCACCAACCCTGGTTTCGAAAGTCGTTGTCGTGCCGGTGATTTTATCCAGTCCCGTGAACACCGCGTAGGGTTTCGAAATGCGCTCGGCCTGGGCGGAATTCAAGGCCGCACAACTCATGCAGACAACCAGCAGGCTACGCATTTAGTTGACCTTTGGTTCGACCTCGGGCGCTTTTGGCTCAGTCTCGGGCGCCTTTGCACCAGACTTGTCAAACATGGCCTGGCTGATCAGCGACCAGATATCCACGGCCCCTTGCGTGTAAGCGATGACACCGCCTTCCGCCAGTTGCGTGTCGGAGCCGCCAGCCTCAAGCGCGATGAATTTGGAGCCCAGCAGTCCTTCTGATGTGACCTTGGCGGATGTGTCGTCGGTGAGCTTGACGGTCGGGCTGATGCTCATGGTGACAAGGGCCTGATAATTTTCAGGGTTCAGGGACTGGGCGGTCACCGTTCCGATCTTGATTCCGGCCATGCGGATATCGGTGCCGATGTTCACACCCTCGATATTGTCGAATTCAGCCGTCAACTGGTAGCCGCCCGCCTTGTTGCCCGCATCAGACGTATTATAGGCAAAGATAAAAAAGCCGAAGGCAAGCACAATGACCGCCGCGCCAATAAGTGTCTCAACTGTGGAATTTTTCATGATCATCCGTCTCGTGATTCTCGCAAGGCTCATCTAAGGCTTGGAGACTAGCAGAAACAATCGGTAAAATATGGCGTGACAAAATCCACCGATCACTCGGGCCGCCAGGCTTGATAGCGGGGTTCGTTTTTTTGCGGGAGCCCTCCGCCAACAATGCTTCCTGGTGGCCGGTAGGCCTTGGCTGATCCGGTGAGATTTGGCTGATGCGGCAATTGCCATTCGCGGTCTGGCGCATCAGACGCGGTTGGAAATGCGTCCGTGCGGTGGTGCATCCAGCCATGCCAGCCGGGCGGAATGGCGGATGCTTCTGAATAGCCGTTGAACACAACCCAGCGGCGCTCTGTTATGGAATCAGGCAAAGCCGATTTGGCCCGGAAATAGCGGTTGCCTGCGCCATCGACGCCAACAAGCTCGCCCTTGCGCCAGGTGTAAAACCGCGTGCCCCAGGTCTGGCCGCTCCACCAGGTAAAAAACTGCTTTAGAAAGTTCATCGCTGCATTGCCTCATGGCATCAAATTCCGGCGGAATATGGCGTATGCGCTGGCGTTCGTAAAGGACACAAGTTGGCGCTATCTGGCGGTGATCAGAAGAGTTCGGCTATCGTCGTCAACGGCTTTTTCGACCATTTTGGTGGCACCCAGTGTTGCCACGATTCCCCTGAATTGTTCGATTTGGACCGCCGTTGCGGGTGTCAGCGTAGGGACGGAATAAGTCTGCATGGTTTTGCGCAGGGTTTCCTGGGTCAGGCTGAGGAGGAATATCGCTTCATCCGAAGCGGCCGTTTTGACAATGGCGTTGGTCTTGTAGGCCCGCAGTGTGAGACGCCGGTTGGCTTCGCCGGCAAGAGCCCGTGTCATGGTGAGCTTGGCTTTCAATCCCTCATGCAGCGCAGGCCTTGGCGCAACACTTCCCAATTCGGCATCAGGGTCGAGATAGGCGATGCTGTCGCGCCAAGTCCATTTTGCCTGGGGAAGCCATTGTTGCGTTGCAAGGCCCGCCTGCAACGCCTCGAGGGAACCAGCCCATTGCGCGACAAACTGTTCTTCAGGCTTTCCAGCGAGATCAATGCGGGCTGCAGGCAGTCTCTGCCATCCCGCCGCCTCCCATTCTTCGGCGCCAACAGTATAGGTGGACTGCTGAACTGCATAAAACTTCTCCGCGTTTTCGATGCCAGCGCTGATGTGGAAGTTTCCGCCTATGACCAGCGCCAGGAAAGTCGCGCCGAGCAGGCCAATCGGTTTTATGCGGCGTGGTGGAATGGCTTCAATGGCCACACCGAAGGCAGCGACCAGAATGCCGCCCAGCAGCAAACCGCCAAGCACATCGGAAAGCCAATGAACACCGAGATAGATCCGCGAATAAGCGATTGAAATGACAACCAGGCCGCAAATCGCATGGACCAGCGAACGGCTCCAGCGGCTCATGGCATGGCTGGCGAGCACCGCCAACACGCCGAATGTTATGGTGGCCATGGTGGCGTGGCCGGACGGGAAGCTGAAGGCTTCCGAGCCATTGTAGAGTTCAACCGGCCTTGCCCGGTGGATGGAATATTTGAGCAAGACAGAAACCAGCTTTCCACCGGCGAATATCATGGTGGAGAAAATGGCGGCCCGCCAGGCCTTGCGCCAGACGAGCCAGCCCACAATTGTTGTCATCATCGCGAGAACGACAACCGTGTCGCCCAGCATGGTCAGCGGGATCATCAGTTCGTCGGCTGGCGTATTTCTGATTTCACGCATCAGGGTGAAAATGGAAATATCAAGATTGGGCAAGGCGTTCCGCAGCAGCAGTCCGCTCATGATGAAGGCCAGGCCGACTATGCCAAAAAACAGGATGGCGGCAAAAAAGACAATGATCATGGAGCGCGGGTTTTGCGGCGCAATGGCCCTGCCAAAGCGGTGCATGGAACGGCTGTTTCTGGCTTTCGCCCAGTTTGAAATACGGTCCAGCAGATGACTCAGATAGGGCGAAAGGCCAGCGGCAAACAGCCGGATGAGCCAGCCTGCGACGGCGAGAATCACGAGTAGCACAAGCAGCACAAAGAACAGCCGGCCACTCAGTTCTCCAGCCAAGGCCAAACCCTGGCCGATCAGTATGCCGGGAGCAACGTGGGCGATGGCCCAGACCAGGCCCGACGAAACATTCACCACTAAAAAATATATTTGACTCATGCCAAGCATGCCGACGATGCCCGGCACCACGGCCTTGACGCCCGGGACAAAGCGCCCGAGCGCTATGCTCTTGCCGCCATGGCTCCTGACGAATTCCTCGCCGCGCTCGACGAGTTGCGGATAGCGGTTCAGCGGCCACATCAGGCGCAGCCTGTCGCCAAAGAAGCGGCCGGCCCAATAGGACACCTGATCGCCGACAATCGCCCCGATCGCGGTTGCCGCGAACACCGGCCAAAACTCCAGATGGCCTGACCCTACCAAAATTCCAGCGCCCACCAGCAATGCGGTTGAAGGCACAAACAGGCCGATGATGAGGAGCGCTTCGCCGAAGGCGATCAGGAAGATTACGACAATCGCCCAGGTTGGATTCTGGGCGAAATAATCAAGATAGGGCTGGATGGTTTCCATGTCGGAGGCTTGGGCCTGTGTCTTTCGGGTTAGGTAGCTTTGCGCAGTCTTAATACACAACAACGCGGTGGATAATATTTAATTGTGATGATTCGACTAATTCGAATTAAACACCTCATGGAATGAGCATCGCGACGCCGAATCAGATCGAAACACCGCAAGCGACAGTGGCCCTTTGGCTGGGCTATGGCGCGCTGTGTGTTGGCATGTTCATGGCCATCCTCGATATCCAGGTCGTCGTCACATCGCTGAGCGTCATACAGGACGCATTGCACATTGGCGCCGACTACATGAGCTGGGTGCAGACAACCTATCTCATCGCCGAAGTCATCTCCATTCCGCTCACCGGCCTGCTCATTCGCGTTTTCACCATTCGCTGGCTTTTTGTGGGCGCCATCGCGACTTTCACATTGGCGTCCATTGGATGCGCCATGAGTTTTGATTTCGCGTCCCTGATTATTTTCCGGGTTTTGCAGGGGTTCGCCGGGGGCATTCTCATTCCGCTGGTGTTCGCCGCGATATTTCTTTTGTTTGGCAAAGGGTTGAAGCAAACCATAGCCACAACGATTGGAGGGTTGCTGGCGGTGCTGGCGCCAACACTGGGTCCGCTCACCGGGGGCTGGATTACCGAGAACTTCTCGTGGCACATGCTGTTTCTGATCAACGTGCCGCCTGGATTGATCACGCTTGCGCTGGGATACTATTGCCTGCCGAAGGTCAAAACCCAAATTTCCCTGTTCAAGGACTTGGATTGGGTTTCCCTTCTTTATGTCTCGATCTCTCTGGCAACCCTGCTGATCGCCCTCAAGGAAGCGCCAGGGCGCGGCTGGCTGTCGCCACAGGTGATTGGATTGTTTGTGGCTGTCGTCTGCTTTGCGGTCCTGACCCTCAAGCGCCCAGCGCCCGTCATATCATTTCACCTCCTGCGGGATCGCAATCTGGCTTTTGGCTGCATGCTGAGTTTCATTCTGGGGATTTCGCTGTTTGGCTCGGTGTATCTGCTGCCGCTGTTCCTGGCTTTTGTGCATGACATGGGGCCGCTTGAAATTGGCGTGGTCATTCTGGTGACAGGCATTGCGCAATTGGTGACGGCTCCGCTGGCGGTTCAGATTGACCGCCACATGGATGCGCGGTTGCTCTCGGCTGCCGGATTTCTATTCTTCGCCATAGGCCTGTTCATGAGCGGCTTTCAAACCATTGCGACGGGCTATGACGAAATGTTCTGGCCCCAGGTTGTGCGCGGCTCCTTCGTGGCGCTTTGCATCTTGCCGCCCATCCGGTTTGCGCTTGGCTTCTTGCCCAGGGAAAAAGTCGCCGATGCCAGCGGACTGTTCAATCTCTCGCGCAATCTCGGTGGCGCCATCGGCATTGCCCTCATTGACACAATCGTGTTTTCACGGGCCCCTGAACATGCGGACATGATCTCCGATTTGCTCAAGAGCGATCCGGCAGCGGCGGCACGTTTGCTTGGCGTTGGAGTGGCTGATCTTCCAGCCAGCCAAGACCTCATGGGCCTGATGGGCATCATGGATGCCGTTCAACAGGCAAGCCTGACGCTCGCCATCAATGAGTCCTGGCTGGTGCTCAGCGCGATTACCGCGTCTGGTCTGGTCGTCTTGGCGGCCATGGGTCCGATTCGGGTGCCAAAATTACAGTTTGATGACATGCAGGGCGCGACTTAGCGGCGCTCTTGCAACCAACGATATTGGCTACCCGCTTTTATCCCCTGCAAAAATAAATTGATTGAAAACATGGTTAACAGCTTGACGGTTGGGTGCCCTGCCCTGCACACCAGTTCGACGCACAAGTTCACGTGAATTATTTCCACGAATTACTTGAGCTTACCCCCAGAATCGGGCGATCATCCTGTTATCCACAGAGGGTTGGAAGCTGTGGACACAACATATAGCGGTAAGGTTTTGTTAACACACTAGCTATTGACGACGAGTTAGGTGTGTAATAGTTTAGTCATCAGGGCCGTGGGGTGGAGATGCGAAGAGTCTTTCGAATCTCCCAAGAGTAAGAAAACCAAAAATAGAGCCAAAAATTCCGAAAAACAGGTGTTTCTCGGACGGGGAAGTTTGTGACGTCAAACACGGGTGAACAAAGCACCGTGGGCGCATTGTTGTGCGCGCCACGGCAAAGAAACTGAACAACGACGAGGGACGCAATGCAGGTCGACCGCAAATATACGAAAACCGGACAAGACGCCTACGCGGACATTGAATTTCGCCAGGCAACCAGCGAAATCAAGAACCCGGACGGGTCTATTGTTTTCCGTCTGGAGAACATTGAGGTTCCTGCCTCATGGAGCCAGGTCGCGACAGATATTCTGGCGCAAAAATATTTCCGCAAAGCCGGCGTTCCTGCTGCCTTGAAGCGCGTTGAAGAAAACAGCATCCCCTCGTGGCTGTGGCGCTCGGTGGCGGATGAAGCTGCCCTGGAAAGCTTTCCAGAAAAGCAGCGCATCATTGGCGAGATGAGTTCCAAGCAAGTGTTCAACCGTTTGGCCGGCACTTGGACCTATTGGGGCTGGAAGGGCGGCTATTTCAACACCGAAGAAGATGCGCGCGCCTTCTATGACGAATTGTGCTTCATGCTGGCCACACAGAAATGCGCGCCGAATTCGCCGCAATGGTTCAACACGGGCCTGCATTGGGCTTACGGCATTGATGGACCGGGCCAGGGCCACTTCTATGTGGATCATGAAACCGGCAAGCTCACCAAATCCAAGTCGTCTTATGAGCATCCGCAGCCCCATGCCTGCTTCATTCAGGGCGTTGCCGATGATCTCGTCAACGAAGGCGGCATCATGGATTTATGGGTGCGGGAAGCGCGGCTGTTCAAATATGGCTCGGGCACGGGCTCGAACTTCTCTTTCCTGCGTGGTGAAAGCGAAAAACTTTCAGGCGGCGGCAAGTCATCCGGCCTGATGAGCTTCCTCAAGATCGGCGACCGCGCAGCGGGCGCCATCAAGTCTGGCGGCACCACGCGCCGCGCCGCCAAGATGGTGGTGGTTGATGTCGATCATCCGGATATTGAAGAATACGTCGATTGGAAAGTTAAGGAAGAGCAGAAAGTTGCTGCATTGGTGACGGGTTCCAAGATCGTCAAGAAACATCTTGGCCTGATCATGAAGGCTTGCGTCAATTGCGAAGGTCCTGGCGATGACTGCTTTGAGATTGAAAAGAATCCAGCCCTCAAGCGCGCGGTGAAAGAAGCGCGCCGCAACATGGTGCCGGACAACTACATCAAGCGTGTCGTCCAATTTGCCAAGCAGGGTTACACTGACCTGGAATTTGACGCCTATGACTCGGATTGGGATGGCGAGGCCTACCGCACGGTGTCCGGCCAGAACTCCAACAACTCGGTTCGCGTCACCGATGAATTCCTGCGCGCCGTTGAAACTGACGGTTCATGGAACCTCAACGCCCGCATGACCAAGAAAATCACCAAGACGTTGCAAGCGCGCGACCTTTGGGACAAGATTGGCCAGGCAGCCTGGGCGTCCGCCGATCCCGGCATCCAGTATCACACCACCATCAATGACTGGCACACCTGCCCGGCATCGGGCGAAATCCGCGCTTCCAACCCCTGCTCGGAATACATGTTCCTCGACGATACGGCGTGCAATCTCGCCTCGCTCAATCTTTTGCAGTTCCGCAACAATGAAACGGCGAAATTTGACGTTGAGTCATACGAGCATGCCGTTCGCTTGTGGACCATGGTTCTGGAAATCAGCGTACTGATGGCGCAGTTCCCGTCCAAGGAAATTGCCAAGCTTTCCTATGAGTATCGCACGCTCGGTTTAGGCTTCGCCAATATCGGCGGATTGCTGATGACCAACGGCATTGCCTATGACAGCCACGAGGGCCGCGCGATTTGCGGTGCTTTGTCGGCGATCATGACGGGCGTTTCCTATGCCACGTCCGCCGAGATGGCGAAGGAGCTTGGCCCCTTCCCCGGATTTGCGAAAAACCGCGACCACATGCTGCGCGTCATGCGCAATCATCGCCGCGCCGCCTATGGCGCTGCCGTGGGTTACGAGGGCGTTCAGATTGCGCCCGTGCCACTCGATGAAACCGATTGCCCCGAGCATGAACTCATAACGCATGCACGCAAAGCCTGGGATCTGGCGGTGGAACTCGGCGAGGCCCACGGCTACCGCAACGCGCAGGCGACTGTTGTGGCGCCGACGGGCACCATCGGCCTGGTGATGGATTGCGACACCACGGGCATTGAACCGGATTTTGCCTTGGTGAAGTTCAAGAAGCTGGCTGGTGGCGGTTATTTCAAGATCATCAACCAGGCGGTTCCCGAGGCGCTTCGCACGTTGGGCTATGACGCCACGCAGATTGAGAAGATCATCAATTACGCCGTTGGCCTTGGCACACTGCAGGATTCGCCTGCGCTCAATCACGCGCAACTCCGCGCCAAGGGTTTTGGCGATGAGCAGATTGAGAAGATTGAATCGGGCCTCGCTTCCGCCTTCGATATCAAGTTCGTGTTCAACAAGTGGACGCTGGGCGAGGACTTCTGCCGAAACGTGCTGAAGATCACCGACGAGCAGCTCAACGACTATGGTTTTGATCTTCTCGGCCATGTCGGCTTTTCGAAAGCTGATATCGACAAGGCCAATGTCCATGTCTGCGGCGCCATGACGCTGGAAGGTGCACCTGGCCTCAGGGATGAACACCTGCCGGTGTTTGATTGCGCCAATGCATGCGGCCGTCTCGGCAAGCGCTATCTCTCGGTTGAAAGCCATATCCGCATGATGGCGGCAAGCCAGCCGTTTATCTCGGGCGCCATCTCCAAAACCATCAACATGCCGAATGAAGCCACCGTTGCGGAATGCAACGCGGCCTACATGCTGTCATGGAAGCTGGGCGTCAAAGCCAACGCGCTTTACCGCGACGGCTCCAAGCTTTCGCAGCCGCTCTCATCGCAGCTTATCGCTGATGATGCGGACGAAGGCGAGGATGCGGTCGAAAGCCTGATGGCCAAGCCCATGGTCCAGCGCATTGAAACCATTGTCGAGAAGGTGATCGAAATCGCGAGGGGCCGCGACAAGCTGCCGGGCCGCCGCAAGGGTTACACACAGAAAGCCGTTGTGGGAGGGCACAAGGTCTATCTCCGCACTGGCGAATATGACGATGGTAAGCTTGGCGAAATCTTTATCGACATGCACAAGGAGGGGGCGGCGCTGCGTGCCATGATGAACAACTTCGCGATTTCTGTCTCGGTGGGCCTGCAATATGGCGTGCCACTGGAGGAATATGTGGATGCCTTCACCTTCACCAAGTTCGAGCCAGCCGGCATGGTGCAGGGCAACGAGTCCATCAAGAACGCCACATCCATTCTGGATTACGTGTTCCGCGAGCTCGCTGTCTCTTACCTCGGCCGCAATGACCTGGCCCATGTTGAGGCCTCGGAAATGGGCTTTGACGCGCTTGGCAAGGGTGTTGGCACAGACGAGCCAAAAGCCCCGACGTCTGTTCCGGCGCAGAAGTATTTGTCGTCAGGCTTTGTGCGCAAGCAGAACCTGTCGAACGTGGTGGTGATGCCGCAAGGTGTCACTGCATCAGCGTCCCCTGCTCACGCATTGCAAATGCGCGCGGCGGAATCGGTTTTGGTTGGCTCGCTTGCCTTGGCGGAATCGTCGGCTGCCTATGTCTATGAGCCAGCGGTGCCTGCCACAACCACCATGGACCAGCGCGCCCAGGCCCGCCTGCAGGGCTACGAAGGCGACAGCTGTGGCGAATGCGGAAACTTCACGCTGGTGCGCAATGGCACATGCCTCAAGTGCAACTCCTGCGGAAGCACGAGCGGGTGTTCGTAGGCAGGTGTGAGTTTGAGGATGATGGCCGGGAGAAATTCCGGCCATTATTTTTGACACATGCTCTCATCAGCATCGCCACCGCCCATCAAAAAATTGCCATTCCGGCGAAAGCCGGAATCTGCTTACAGTTTGCAATAGTTTTGAATTGTCACGTTGCCAACAGCTGAAAAATTTCGGCTTCTACCGGAATGACGGATCCCCGAATAAGTCCGCCACTGTCCGATCAAGGAGACCAATGAGTGATTGCCGAGGTGCCTGATATTTTCATCAATTCACCATTCAAATTGAATTGGACATCGACAGGAACCACCGTGCGCACCATCGTCGAGTCGCTCAAATTTTCATTTCATTTTCAAGATTCGGTCTCGCCGCGCCACTTTTTCAACAATTATTTTTCCAGCGGGCCGGCGTCGAGGAAATAAATTTGTGGACAAATCCCGCCGCATGGCGCCAAAAAAAGCCATTCTGTCCGTGCACGGAGGAAGCTTGGAATTACTGAATTCATGGGGCTGCGTGCGTATTTAACGGTGTCTGTCCGTATACGGACGATATGCCTTGCAGGCTGCTCGTTTACCAGTTGTTAGGAAAGTTTGTTAGATATACAAGATGTTGACGGCATATTGCCGAATCACACAATCGGGTTCAAAAGACTTGTCAATAACGATGGCGACTACAGAATAAAATGTACGAACGATCGTTAGTGTACTAGACTAGCCTGCGTTGTGGGGCACTAACAACAAAACTCTAGGAGAAAATATCATGGCCGCTAAGAAAGCTGCAAAGAAGCCTGCAAAGAAACCAGCCAAGAAGGCCGCGAAGAAGAAGAAGATCTAGTTCTTCCTTTGTAAAGTTTCTAGGATTGGACCCCGGACGGCACCGCCTCCGGGGTCAATTCTTTTTGGGGGCGCTCACTTCGAACAAAAAAGGCCGCAGATTTGCGGCCTTTCCTCATGTCTGTTGACGCTTATTGATAGACGTAAATGCGCGAGCCAACCTTCACGCGCTCGAAAAGATCAATTACGTCGGCGTTCATCATGCGGATGCAGCCCGATGACATCGCTTGCCCGATGGAGCGCTCGTCATTGGTGCCATGAACGCGGTAAATGGTGCCGCCGATATACATGGCGCGCGCGCCCAATGGATTTCCCGGCCCACCATCCACCATCTCTGGCAAATTACGGCCCTTGGCCGCCTCGCGCTTGATCATTTCCGGCGGCGGCCGCCAGTCAGGCCATTCCTGCTTGGACACAATGCGGGAATTGCCGCTCCATTGGAAACCCTCGCGGCCAACGCCAATGGAATAACGCACGGCTTCGCCATCCTCCAGCACATAATAGAGCGCTCTCTCGGGTGTGCGCACAATCAGCGTGCCTGGCGCATAGTTCGCCTCGTCCCAATCGACAATCCGGCGCCTGGACTTGCGGCTGAGGCCCTTGTCTTTCAGCGATGCGTATTGCGAATTCCCGCCACGGGACTTTCCAAACAGGCATTGCATGAAGGTTCCGCAGTCGCGCTTCTTGGCGGCTTTTTGCCCGGCTTTCTTCTTGGCCGCTTCGGTGGCAAGCTCCGCCTTCTTCTTTTTCTTGATCAGAAGAACTTCTTCCGGCGTCTGCGACACCGCTGAATAGGCAGGCAGCGGCACGATCGCAAAGGACAGCAGCATGAAAATCGCTGCTGTGAGGAGTTTTTTCATGGTTATTCTTTCCTTGATTTGGTTGACACAAAAATACCTATTTTTTGACGATTCATCAACAAAATTCGGGGCATTTAGCGTTTGCCTTTGCCTGGGCGCTGGAACTTGATAGAAACAACCCTTGCAAAGGAGAAATGCCCATGAAAACCGCCTTCCGCGCCATGCTGCTTGTGTTGCTGGCCACATCCGCTTTTACAATTCCATCAAAAGCGGAGGATTTGCCGCCGGTTGTGGCGGCGCTTTTCGGGAATTTGGAAAAGCAGATCAATGTCAAGCCCACCTACGGGAAGCTTGAGACCGATTCGAACGGAAATATCACGATTTCCGACATGGCGGTCAGTTACGCCGCCATGGCTGGCGGACCCCAGATAAATTACACGGTCAAAACGATTTCATTCGAAAACGTCGAAGCCGAGGCGGACAGCATCATCAAAGTGGGTAAGTCTGTCATGACTGACCTCAAGATGAACATGAATGTGGGCGACGGCCAGAATGTCACCGTGGAACTCCCGTCAGCCACAGCCGAAGACTGGTTTGTCCCGGTATTGGCTGAAAATCCCACGCCGCTGCAGGAGTTGCGCGCCAATATGAGTATCGCGCGCAAGGCATCCGCCGGTGAATTCAAATTTTCAACCATGGGACAGACTTTCACGGCCAAAGGCATGGAATTGACCTGGGATGGCGATCCGGTCACGGGGGCTGGAAAATCTTCTATTACGCTGAAAGACCTTGTTATCCCCGAGGCTGCCATTGCGGCAGGCGATCCCACCGGCCAAATGAAAAAATTGGGCTACGCTGACCTGACCCTCAATTTCACCGCGGCTGGCGAACTTGCGATCAATGGCGAAACCTTTGGTATAAACGGCAATATTGACGTCAGCGGCAAGGACATGGGCGGATTCAAATTCGCCTTCGGCGCAAGCGAACTCCCTATCTCAGCCTTGGCCGAGTTGCAGGCCGCCGAGCGCGACAAACGGGAACCCAATATGAATGCGCTCATGCCGCAATTGATGAACGTGACGATCGGCGACATGCGATTCCGCTTCGAGGATGCGTCCATCACCAGGAAATTGCTTCCAATCTTTGCCAAGATGCAGGGCATGGACGAGGCGGCGATGGTGGCCAACGCCAGCGCCATGTTGCAGATCAGCATGATGCAACTCAAGAACCAGGCGTTCACCGATCAGGTGGTGGGCGCGGTGAGCGCGTTTTTGAAAGACCCGAAGTCGATCACCATCGCGATCAAACCTGCTTCCCCCGTGAAGGTTCAGCAGATGATGACGCTTGATCCGAACAATCCCGCCGCCGCGATTGACCTGCTGGGCGTTTCAGTGACGGCGAATGATTAACTACGCTTCCGGCAAATTCAGCCGGATGTGAAGTTCGCGGAGTTGCTTGGGGGTGGCTTCTGATGGGGCGCCCATCAGCAGGTCTTCGGCCTGCTGGTTCATCGGGAACAGCACAACCTCGCGGATGTTGGGCTCGTTGCAGAGCAGCATCACGATGCGGTCCACGCCGGGCGCGATGCCGCCATGGGGTGGCGCGCCATATTGGAAGGCGCGATACATGCCGCCGAATTTTTCGATGATCACGTCCTCAGGGTAGCCTGCGATTTCGAAGGCCTTCTTCATGACATCCGGCTTGTGATTGCGGATGGCTCCCGACGATAGCTCCACACCGTTGCAGACGATATCATACTGATAGGCGTTGATGGTGAGCGGGTCCCGGGTTTCCAGTGCCTCCAGCCCACCCTGCGGCATGGAGAAGGGATTGTGCGAGAAGTCCACCTTCTTCTCATCCTCGTTCCACTCATACATCGGGAAGTCGACAATCCAGCAGAAGGCGAACTGGTCCTTGGCGATGAGGTTCATTTCTTCGCCGGCCTTGGTGCGAGCTTCACCAGCGAATTTGTAAAACTTCGCTGGAACGCCCGCCACGAAGAAAACTGCGTCGCCGACATTAAGCCCCAGTTGGTTCCTAATAGCTTCAGTGCGTTCCGGTCCGATGTTCTTGGCGATAGGGCCAGCGCTCTCCATGTATTTTGACCACCATGAAGCCGCTTCATGAAGTTTTCCCTCAAGTTGAAGCTTTTGCAAACCAAAGTTTAGGATTGCAGTGTCCACTGCGCTTAATTTGGTACCAACGCCCGGTACTGCACCACCGGATTCAGCAACAAGTTTCCTACCTTGAGGTGTTTCAGCAACTAGGGCGAACGCTCTGGCCAGTTGTTCATCAACAACGCTGTCTCCCAGTTCTCGCCAGAACACATAACCAAGACCAGGTTGACCCTGCCCCTGCGCCCAGGAATTCATCCGGTCACAAAAAGCGCGGCTTCCGCCACCCTTCACGGGGATGGCCCACACTTCAACTTTCGGATCACTGGCAATCATGCCAGCGAAAACCTTGAAGCCAGAGCCCGCAAAGTGTTGGGTCACGGCTTGCATCTTGATGGGGTTGCGCAAATCCGGCTTGTCGGTGCCATACCAGCGGATGGAATCCTTGAAAGCGATGTGCGGGAACTTCTGGGTGACGGGCAAGCCGCCGCCAAATTCTTCAAACACGCCGCGCAGCACCGGCTCAACCGCTTCGAACACATCTTCCTGTGTCACAAAGCTCATTTCAATATCGAGCTGGTAAAATTCACCGGGTGAGCGGTCGGCGCGGGCATCTTCATCCCGGAAGCAGGGAGCGATCTGGAAGTAGCGGTCAAAGCCCGACATCATGAGGAGCTGCTTGAACTGTTGCGGGGCCTGCGGCAGGGCGTAGAATTTTCCGGGATGCACGCGGCTGGGCACCAGATAATCCCGCGCGCCTTCAGGTGATGAGGCGGTCAGAATCGGCGTCTGGAATTCGAAGAAACCCTGCCCCTTCATGCGGGCGCGCAGTGAATCGATGATGGCGCCGCGCTTCATGATGTTGTTGTGGATGCGCTCGCGGCGCAGATCGAGGAAGCGGTATTTGAGGCGAATGTCTTCCGGGTATTCGGTGTCGCCGAAAACCGGCAGCGGCAATTCCCTGGCTTCCGAGTGAACAGTGATTTCTCTGGCCGCGATTTCGATGAGGCCGGTTGGAAGCTCGTGGTTCTCGGTGCCGGCAGGCCGCGGCTGCACCTTGCCATCAACCCTTATCACCCATTCCGAGCGCACTTTCTCCGCCATCTTGAAAGCTGATGACGCGGGATCAATGACAATCTGCGTCAGGCCGTAATGGTCGCGCAGATCGATGAACAGCAATCCGCCGTGATCGCGCACCCTATGCACCCAGCCGGAAAGCCTGATGTCCTGGCCCGCATGATCAATTCCAAGCTGGCCGCAGGTGTGGCTTCGATAGGCGTGCGTCATATTTGTCAATGTCCCTTGATACGGCGCGGAAAAGCGCATGGGGGCAATGATTTGTCAAGTTTTATGGGCGGAAAGGCAGTCTCAGTTGAGTCCGTCCAAGAAGCGCTCCAACGACGTGACGCTCTTCTTGATCTTCTTCTTGACCGTGTTGGCGGTCTTCTCAATTTCAATTTCATTGATATAGCCGCCGTCAAAGAAGCCACCCCGCAGCGTGATCGTGGTGTTTTGCATGCCCACTTTGTCGACCAACGCGTAGAGTTTGGCGGCGTTGGCCGGTGCTATGCGTACACAGCCGTGAGAAGCCCTGCGGCCCAGGCTCTTCACATACATGCTGCCATGGATGGCGTGGCCCCGGGGGGTGAAGAATATCGAATGGGGCATGGGTGCATCGTCCCACTCCTTGGAAAAATGGTCTTTTTCCATGCGAAATGGCCGGAACTTGCCACTTGGCGTGTCATACCCCCTGGCGCCCGTCGAAACAGGCCAGACATAGGTCAGCTCGTCATCAACTTTCACCATCATTTTTTGTGAAACCTTGTTGATGGTGATGGCCACCTGCTGGGCGGCCTCCGCCAGGCCCGCCGCGCCAATCAGCGCCAAAATCAGAAGCGTCAAGCGAAGCCAATTCTTCATTTTTTACACATCCCCACTCTACGATCCGCCCTGGGCACTGCGATGGCGGTGCCGCATGGCATTTTTGAGGCAACCGCCCCTTGCATCCCATGCTAAAACAATGCGACGTCTATGCCATGCCCGCAAGCATTTTTCATGCCTCGTTCAAAGCCCGGCCCTTCTGGTGGGAGGCCTATGCGCCCCAGGCGCTGCCAGAGGTCCTACTGCCGAAATCAGCGCGGGTCGTGGTTGTGGGTGCCGGTTACGCGGGGCTTTCGGCGGCGCTGGAACTGGACTCCCTCGGATTCGATTGCATTGTCCTGGATGCCAACGAGCCCGGTTTCGGCGCGTCGACCCGGAATGGCGGCATGGTTTCGGGCGGGGTGAATGTTGGCAAGCGCTACATGTCAAAGCCCATGTCGGCGGAACAGTCGGCGCCCTTTCTGGCCGATGCCGTGGATGCATTTTTCCTGGTTGAGGAATTGATCGCGCGGGAAAAAATTGACTGCGGCTGGACGAAGTCCGGTTACTTCTTGGGGGCCTGGTGCAAGAGCCATTTCAATGACATGGCCAAGAAGGTGGCGCTTCTCAATGAGGCCGCTGATTCCGGCTCCTATCTCGTGCCGCAAGACCGTCAGCGCGAGGAAATCGGCTCGGACTATTATCGCGGTGGCATGGTGGTGGCCCGCTCGGCGCACCTGCACCCTGCCCTCTTTTTCAAGGGCCTGCTGGATATCTGTTTGAAACGTGACGTTCAAATTGCATCGAAAACGCCTGTCATCAAACTCACCGAAACAACAACGGGTTGGAACGTCGAAACCCCGCGCGGAAACATCGCGGCGGGCGACGTGATCATCGCCACCAATGGCTATACGGGCGATGCCACTCCACAATTCAAGCGCCGCGTGGTTCCTGTGGGATCCTACATCATCGCCACTGAAGAACTGGCGCCAGACCTTGCCGCTTCGCTCAGCCCCAAGAACCGCGCCATCGCGGATACGCGCCGCGTGCTCACCTATTACCGCATGTCGCCTGATGGCAAGCGCATGATATTCGGTGGGCGCGCCAAGTTCGGCCATACGGATCCGGTGGAGACCGCCCCCATACTCCACCGTTTCATGACCGATCGTTTTCCACAGTTGCAGGGTGCGAAAATCACCCATGCGTGGACCGGCAATGTCGCCTTCACGCTGGATGAGCTTCCCCACATGGGGAAATTCGAGAACCTGCATTATGCGCTGGGCTGCAATGGCTCCGGCATTGCGATGATGACCTATCTCGGCCAGCAAACTGCCAGAAAGGTGGCGGGAAAATCCAACCGCTTCTGTGCTTTTGACCAGCCGGAGTTTCCGAGCCATCCGCTCTATACGGGCAACACCTGGTTCCTGCCCTGGATTGGCCGCTACTTCCGCACACGCGACTGGATTGACCGGCAGTTGGGGTAGTTTCGCGCCGCAATTCATAATTCGATTAAATTTTTGCGATTTCACAACACGTTTTTTTTACGCCTGTGAACTAGGTTTGATCTTAACAAACGATGAAATCGAGGGATCAGGAATGCAGAGGTCAGTAAAGTTTCTCGCAACTTTCACCAGGAAAATCGGAACTTCGACATTGATCAAGCTCGCGGCCTTTGCCGCTCAGCGCCGCGTGCGGAGGCGCAGTCTGCCTCGCCTTTCGTTGACCTACAAATTCACCAATCAATAATCAATCAGTGAATTAGCTGCCGCAGCCGGATGTTTTTCCGGCTGCAAAAACCTGCCCAAATTGCCAGGATAGTAAAAACCTAATAAAAAATCGCGGTTAATATGAACTCGTCATTCATCCAGACAGTCTAATGCTCTCTTTAAGCGTCGATTAACGGAGAACCAAATATGCATACGCAGTCAGTGAGAATCATCTATCCGAACAGTCAGGTGCGCGAAACCTATTTTGAGAACCGCGCGGGATCGATCACTCAAATCAGCTCCATCGCCTATCGCGCCGAAGCCACGGAAAAACAACTGGGCAAGTTGACAGCCCATTGACGCAAGCATTCGGTGCCCGTGTCAATCATGTTTGAAATGCGATGAAATGCGGCAGAAGTTATCTTGCAAGTGGCTGATAGCACACATCATTCCGTTGTCATGTGGCTGCGGCTATAACCACCCCGCACTGAAGAAAGAGATTTCGTATTTTTCAGGCCTGAGGCGTTAGCCCCACTGGGAACGGCTTGTTGCCCGCCCCGCATTTCCGCATCTCGAAGATTGACGAAGGAGTAAACAATGTTTTTTTTGACCCTGCTGACCATACTTAAGTTGGCGCACCTGATCGGCCTTATCATGGGCTTTGGCGGCGCAATTCTTGCCGATGCCACAATATTCCTGCGGGGCGTCATACGGCCGGTCAGCGCATATACGCTGCACCAGACGAAGGCGCTTTCGCATATTGTAACACTAGGTTTGGTTATCTTGTGGACGAGCGGAGCAGGACTGATTTGGGTGAATTTGATCGACAAACCCGAATACCTCACGAATCAAAAGCTGTGGGCCAAGATATTTATCGTGGCCGTGCTCACCATCAACGGCGTCCTGGTTCACAAGCTGGTGCTGCCATTCTTGCGCGGGTCCATTGGAAGCCGGCTTTTTGAAAGCGTGAACGCAAAACAGATGGCAGGCATGACATTGCTGGGCAGCATATCGCTGGTGTCCTGGGTCGTGCCATTTGTTCTCGGCAAGGCGTCGGAGCTCAACTATGTGACACCGATGGCGAATATTCTCATTGTCTACGCAATTTGCGTTGCGGTCGCATGGCTCGGAATGTTCACCGTCATGAGCAGCGTCCAGCGCATTCAGGCCTTTGTGAAACGAGCGGCGGCGCTCACACTTATGCCTAACGAGATTTGGGAGCAGATGGCTCCGTCGCCAAGCGCCCCCGTTCACGGCGCAGTGCTGCCGTTCACTCTCTCAACCAAAGTGGCAGCGCGTTTCTAGAAACATGGGGGCGGGGCATATGTCCCGCCCATTTTATCCGCACTTGGCAAACAGCGTCCACTTGCCATCCTCGTAACTGGGAGTATCCATTATTTTACCGCGCTGGCCTTCGGGGCATGCGAAGTAGCCCAGGGATGATGTGGCGATGTTCACGGCGTCCCGCTGCTGTTTCGCGCCAAGGCCGGAAATCCGCATGGCGAACAGTTTTTCTGTTTCATCAAAATCATAATCAAGCTGATAGGTCTTGCCGTTGTAATAGATGGGTTCCGAACGGGAATTGGTTTGCACCGTGGCCGGGCCATTGCGGTTGAACCTCACTTTTGAACTGGACGAGCAGCCAGCCACAAGCGCCAAAACCAACGCAATCAGGATTGATTCTTTCATTGCAGCCTTATGCCTGCGAAGCCTCGACGGGGCAAGTTAGGCGTGGCATATCGTGGCCCCATGAAAAAATTCGATCCGGCCTCCCTGCTCGTTGCCCGAGCCTCCGCCGCCGATGAAGGCGCCATCATCCGCATGGCGCAGAAATCCCGCGATCTTCGGGCGAAGGGGCATGATGTTGTCAACCTCACCGTTGGCGAGCCGGATTTTGATACGCCGGAGAATATCCAGCAGGCTGCCACTGCCGCCATGAAGGCGGGCTTCACCCATTATTCGCCGGTGGCCGGCATTCCGGAACTTCGGACAGCGATTGCCAAAAAGCTGAAGGCCGAGAACAATCTCGACTATGCGGCGGCCGACATCGTGCTAGCCAATGGGGCCAAGCAGGCTGTCGCCAATGCCATTCTCTCGATCATCGACGCAGGCGATGAAGTCATCATGCTGGCGCCCTTCTGGCTGGCCTATGAAACCACCGTGCGGTTCGCCGGTGGAACGCCCGTCGTGCTGCATTCCGGTATCAGCGAGAATTACAAGGTTCCGGCGGCGCGGATCGCGGCCGCGGTGACGGACAGGACCAAGCTGCTGATCGTGAACTCGCCCTGCAACCCCAGCGGCGCGCTGTGGTCCCGGGCTGAGCTCGAAGCGATTTCGGCGATTGTTCTGGCCCACCCCGGCATGATGGTGCTGTCTGACGAGATATACGAGTATATTATCTTTGAAGGCGCGGTGACATCAATCGGGGCGTTGCCAGGCATGCGCGACCGCACGATCACGGTGAACGGATTTTCCAAAGGTTTTGCCATGACAGGCTGGCGTTTGGGTTATGCGGCCGCCGTCGCGCCAATCGCCAAGGCCATGATGCGCATTCAAGGCACGATCACGACGGGCGCCAATCAATTCGTGCAGCGCGCCGCCGTGGAGGCATTGGAGGGCCCCCGCGATGCGGTTGAGGCCATGCGGCTGCGCTACAAAAACCGGCGCGACATGGTGGTGGCGGCGCTGAAGACCATCAGGGGCGTCAAAATCGCGCCCATCCCCGCCACGTTTTACGCCCTGCCCGATGTTTCCCCGCTGCTTGGGAAAAAATCCGGCAATCATGTTCTGGATACGCCTGAGGCCCTGTGTGACTGGCTGCTGGAAAGCCACGGGGTGGCCGTGGTGCCGGGAACGGCGTTTGGGGCAGATACGTCCATCA
>VFJY01000013.1 GCA_009885825.1 Rhodobiaceae bacterium
CCGGCCCCCTCCGCTATGGTCCGGCGCGCTGGACCCGTAGCTCAGCTGGATAGAGCGCTGCCCTCCGAAGGCAGAGGCCACAGGTTCGAATCCTGTCGGGTGCGCCATATTTTTCAATTATTACAAGATATTACGTAGGTATCACGTCGTGCCGCATAGCAAGAGGCGACGACGGCAACCAATTGGCAACCAGCTACGCCAATTTGACGCTTTGCAAGACTATCTCCAACCAATGGCCAATTCCCTTTACGAGAACCAACTTCTGCCTTTAGGAGTGGTCCGGACTGGATAGGCATTCCGATGGAGCACCAAAGAAAGGCGTTGTATCTTCGCCCATGGTGAAGACCTCGAGACTACGGTCCAAGAAGAGATTTTTCATCTCGCAAGCTCGTACATATCTACACTTCAAAGAAAACTTATTGCGGGCTGCTTCCGAATTTAACGCAGGCCGAAAAACGACAACACTGCCAAAATTATAACGACAGCGCCGACGAGGTAAACAATGCTGTTCATGATGCAGCCTCCATTGATGACTGTTTCGTAACGCAGCTTGAATGGAATTGGTTCCATACCAATGCTCCAAAATATTCTCTGTCTGATCGGTCTCCGATGCTGATGCATGTGTCTCCCATACGTGTGTAATTTTCGCCCCTGTCCAGGAACCCATTTGGTTGGCGAACGTTATAGGCCAACACCCCATGAACGCAGGTTCGTCACAGGCCTGTGGGTCACCTGCAACAGTGACACACTCAGTAAGGAGCTATGATTATGGCCACAACTACCGACAATCAAAGGCGAATCAATCCGAATGCAGACATGCCACGCCAAGGTGAATCTGTGCAGCCCGACTTACATGTCAATCAGACCGCCATTCCATCTCAGTCATCAAGCAGCTCGCCGGGTTTGATCGCGGTTGTTGTTGTAGTACTCGCCGCACTGGCGTTCGCAATGTATGTTTACTCTGGCCCCTCGGCAATGACACCTGATATAATCCAGAACAATACTTCGCAATCGGCTCCCGAAGTGATTACGCCAGTTGTTGTTGCTCCGGACGCCACTGTCCAACCATCACAGCCTGATCCTGCAGTTCAACAACCATCAACCAATGGCCAGACAGAAACACCTGTTCCTGCGCCAAGCACCAACCCTTAATGGGTTTGAATGCTATGACCGTGGTGTCGGCCCGGCATTCAATTTCAGTTATTTCGCGAAGCTCACCATAGATTCCCAGGGGAACTTTGCGATACGTGATAACGACATTGAGAAACACGTCAGTTTGCAACTGGCCTGCACGTCCAACCGTTCCGCATCGCTTTCGGGTTGTTAGCCTTTCCGGCTGGCGAATGATGCGTGATTTGCGTGGAACTTCTTTTTCTGTTCCGCGTTCGGTAACCAGACCACATAACAAAGGAGTTCGGT
Source organism: Rhodobiaceae bacterium (assembly GCA_009885825.1). Taxonomy (GTDB): domain Bacteria; phylum Pseudomonadota; class Alphaproteobacteria; order Rhizobiales; family Aestuariivirgaceae; genus Aestuariivirga. The sequence goes on from VFJY01000013.1 coordinate 1,420, forward strand.
CATGGAAGCTTTTAAATATTCCGCCGCAACGCTTGCCTTGCTGCTGGCATCGGGCATGGCCTATGCACAAGACTCAACGACGATGACAATCCAGCCAACCGCAACTGTCGATTGCCCCATGGCCGGTTCTGTTCCTGAGGCCGAGCTGTCAATGGAATGCAAAGCGAAGTTGGGTTTGTCTACTAACGCAGCGCCGAAGGCCGACAGCGACGCGACCACCACAGGCGCTGCCGAGGCCCCTGCGGTAATGCCCGATAATCAGGCGACCGGCTCCACAGAGGCTCCGGCCACAACAATTGCGGGCGCTGCAACCAGCCCTGCAAACTCCATTTTGGCCTCCGAGTTCATTGGCCAGGTCGTTTATTCGGCAGCCAATCAGAATATTGGCGAAATTAACGATCTGGTGATGGGCAAAGATCAAAACGGCAGCGCCGTAGCCATTATCGGGGTGGGTGGTTTCCTCGGACTGGGTGAGAAGGATGTGGCGATTCCATTCGCCGACATCGGCGTCACCCGGGACGAAAACAACATGATGCACCTGACAATCGCGGCCACCAAGGAACAGCTTGAGGCGGCACCGGCCTTTGATCGCACGGCTTTGAAGTAACATTTCTCCGCGGCGCCCGCCAACGGGCGTTGCGGGAACCATTTTGCTTCAAGTGCGTTGACATCCAACTGAAATCAAAAGGAGTCTTCCATGAATCGTTTACTTCTCGCCTCAGCTTTTGCTGCCTCGCTGGCTTTCGCCCTGCCAACGGCAGCCGAAGCGAAAACCAACATCCAGATTTATCTGGGCTATCCACACTATGATTATCAGGTTGGCCCCAACTATCGCTTCCGTGATGGTTATGGCTGGTACAGGCCAGTCTACCGCGGACGCCTTTCTTGCAACCAGGCCAAGCGGCAAGTCATTGACCGTGGCTTCCGGAGGGTTTCTACGATCGAATGTCGCGGCGCCACTTACACTTTTAGGGCAATTCGCCGCGGGGACCCGGTGAGGGTTTACGTGAACGCCCGGACTGGTGCCGTTTGGCGCGGCTAACAGCCAATCCCAACTGTCCGGTTTTGGCCGGACAGTTCTATTCGGCTGTGGGTTGCGCACCGCCTAGAACTTGAACTAACGATGCGGGCTGCTGACGCAAATTAGGGGACTTCCGCAGAACCCAATGAACCAGGACGCTAGACCGAACGATCAAGACCCTGATGGCACGGTGTTTCCGCTGCCTGATTCAGTGTGGCTGCGCCATGCCTTGAACGTGGCCAGAATGGTTTTTTATTCCTGTGAAGCTGCCACTGGCCATACGGTGAGGACGGGAAACTGCCTTGAGTTGATGGGCATCCCTTCCTCCGGGCCCACTGATCAGTGGTCAGAACTCGTGTTTCCCGACGACCGCCCCTATTTTGAGAATGCCATCAAATCGATTTCGCGCCGCAAACCGCGTTATGAAGTCGAGTATCGCGTGATGCACGGTGTTACCGGTGCTGTGTTCTGGGTCCTTGATCGGGGCGAAGGCGATTATGATGAAGCGGGCCAGTTGCGCCATGTTCGCGGCGGCATTGTGGAAATCAGCAGGAGAATAAAAGAAGAAGCGGAAAAAACTGCGGCTGCGCAGGTCTATGCGCTGGCCTTTGAAGCGGCGCGGATGGGGGCATGGCATCTCGATGTCGCCACGAAGACCATGAGCTATACCGACGAACTGCTGGCGCTTGTCGGCCTCGAGCGCGAAGAATTCGATGGCACACCAGATGCCATCGACAAGATCATCCATCCGGATGATATCGGTCCATGGCGCGCCGCAAATGATGAATCGCTTGCGCCAGGCGGAAAACTGGAAATTGAGTTCCGGGTGAACCTGCCGCGCGATGGCACGCGGTGGTTTCTTTCACGCGGCGACGTCGTGCGCTCGGAAAATGGCGCCGCGCTCGAATGCTACGGCGTGCTGATCGATATTACCGAACGCAAGATCGCCGAGGCGGCGGCGGCGCGGCTTGCCGCCATTGTCACCTCGTCGGAGGACGCCATTGTAAGCACCGACCTCAGCGGGATTGTAACGAGCTGGAACGGCAGCGCAGAGCGTCTTTTGGGTTTCTGCGCCAAAGAAATGACCGGCCAGCCCATATCCCTGATTTTTCCGCCTGAAATGGTTGGCCACCCATCTATCGCAGCGAGCGCTGCCAGGAACGGTGGAAACACGGCGCCTTACGAGTCCACCAGATTACGCAAGGACGGCAGCCAGGTTGACTTGCTGCTTACGGTCTCGCCAATACGTGATGCCCATGGCACGTTGTCCGGAACATCAACCATCGCGCGCGACATCACCGAACGCAAGACGTGGGAAAAGCACCAGGCCATGCTGATGCGTGAACTCAGTCACCGGGTCAAAAACACCTTGGCGGTAATCCAGGCGATGACGCGCCAAACGCTGCGGTCCACGTCGGATCCAAAGGCCTTTGCCGAGGCCTTCGAGGGCCGCATTCGCAGCCTGGCTGCCTCGCACGCTCTTTTGACGGACAGTGATTGGCGCGGCGCCAGCCTGGCCGCTGTCATCAAAGATCAGTTGTCGGGCGTTGCCGACGATTTTGACCAGCGTTTCAGTTTGCGCGGACCCGATGTTCTGCTGCCCGCCGAAACGGCGACGCAACTGGGGCTCTTGATGCATGAGCTTGCCACCAATGCGACAAAATATGGCGCTCTGTCCACCACGGCTGGCCGGGTTGGAATTGTATGGGCCGCCTCAAAGGGCAAACTGCGCCTCACATGGCGCGAAAGGGGAGGGCCAAAAATTGAAACGACTCCGCAGCGCACGGGCTTTGGCACCGCTCTCATTGACTCAAGTGTCGCCAGGATTCACCGCCGCTACGATCCCCTGGGCCTGATCTGCAGGATTCAACTTGCGCTTTGACCTTGCCCGGCCCCGTGTACCCTGAAAGTTGGAATAGATGCTCGATGATTTACGCATAATGTTGCTGGAGGATGAGCCGCTCGTCGCAATGGAGCTTGCGGAAATAATTTCGACCGCGGGAGGCACCGTTGCGGCCTCGATCCAGACTGCGCAAGAAGCCCTCGGATTTTCTGACAAAACCAATATAGATGTTGCGATATTTGATGTTCACCTGCGCGCTGGAACCTCCTTCGAAGTGGCCGAAGCGTTGACGGAGTTGGAAATTCCTTTTGTTTTCTGCACAGGAGACGGCCAGGACCAGCGCCGTGTTGCGAACTGGCCAGACGTGCCTGTGATTGTGAAGCCTTACAGAGCCAGTGTGGTTGTTGAGACTCTTTCGGAGTTAATGCGGAATCGAAATCAGCGGCACCCGGGAACTGCCTGAGCGTTTGCGCGTTTAGCCCGCGGGCAGCGCCGTTGCGCGGCTTAATTCAAATCAGGAGCACCATGCGATGAACACAGCGCACCCCAATCATTCATTTATCTCAAGCGAAGACGTTGAAGGCACCGGAGTTTACGACCAGAACCGCAACCACATTGGCGACGTTGATCACATGATGATCGACAAGATATCGGGCAGGGTTGTTTATGCCGTGATCAGTTTTGGCGGCTTTTTGGGCCTTGGCCACAGCCATTACCCGTTGCCCTGGGCCAAGCTTTCCTATGACACAAAGCTCGGCGGTTTTCTCACCGATGTGAGCGAGAAGCAGCTGCGTGATTCGCCGGCTTTCAGCGACGATTCATGGGAAAGCCGGGACTGGGAGAAAAACGTCCACAACCATTACAACGTGCCAACCTATTGGGGAATGTAAGCAGCCTCTGCTGGTCACGCGGGACGGTCACACCATGGCCGTCCCTGTCCAGCGGTGGAACCAATCGTCTGCTTGCGCGTTAACAATTCACAGATCACTTCATGTTGGGAGAAATAGGCTATGGCTACAACTTCACAGGCCCGAGGGCGCAACGGCGGCAAATCCCACGGTATTCTTGACGACGTGCTGGCCATGGCTGGAAGCCTTGCCAATAGCCGCAAGGATTCAGCTGCAGCAAAATTTGAAACCTTGGCCGAGTCAGTGCGCGAATGTTCAATCGCCATGCCGGAAATTCCACATTTAAGCGCTTACGCCAAAGCTGCCGCCGATAGTTTGGATGATTTGGCCAGTTATGTCTCGGAAAGCGACCTTCCCACCATGCTGACTGACGCCCGTGAGTTTTCGCGGCGTCACCCCATGGTAACCCTCACAGGCACCATCGCGGCAGGCGTGATAATCACCCAGTTAATGCAGGCAAGCGCCTCGCCGCAACGCGGCGCAGCCAGCCGTCGCCGCAGTCCGGCGCGGGCCCAGGCCAAGCAATGAGTTTATAACACTTTTCCCCAGGCAAAGCCCTCCTTCCCCTGCAATCTTGCCTGCAACTTTGGAGCTCCGGCACGGTCCGGAGTTTTTTTGTGCCAATGCCACGGGTTACAGAATTGTGAGGAACTTCCTTTCTTCCTTCATGCAACCTAATTCACATTCAAGCGTTTTACTTATCAGAACATAAAAATTTGGTGAGAGGTGGACAAAATGAAATACAGTGGCGCAATTGCGGTATTGACGATCATTTTTCTGTCGGCGGGCGCTTTTGCGGACAATGGAGCGTCCGTGCGCCCTTTTGAAAAGCTTGGCAGCGCCAATGTTACGGTCGTGAACAAGAACCAATCCTGGCCCGCGTCGAGCCTGATGACAATCGAGCCTTGCAACTATGTCCGTTGCATAGATGTCTAGGAAAATTCCGCTGGCGCGAGTCCCCCTCCACGCTGGCGAATAGTGAGGCGGAGCGGTTCGAAGCAAATGCCCCCCTTTTGAACCGCTCCGCCCACCAAACTGATCACAAACTGCGACCGGTATCACCAACATGACCAAGATAATAACCGCCTCACTCTTGTTGCTCCTCGTGACTGGCGGCGCCAGCCAGGCCGATGTGCGCAGTTATTCAGCGCCCATGGTTGACGGGAGCTGGCTTGACGCATGTCTCACCGGAGACGGTGACTGTGGCAAGCCAGCCGCAGATGCCTTCTGCAGGGGGCAGGGATTTGAAATTGCGATTCTGTTCCAACGCCAAGCTGCTATCGATACGAAGCGCCTCGGCAGCGGCGAATTCTGCGCAGGCGCAACTTGCACAGGCTTCAGGCAAATCAAGTGTTACACGTTGGCGGGCGATGCCGCCACTGTGCAGAACTGATGCTTTTATTGCGATGGAACTGATCGGGCGCTGCCCCGTTGCTCCTGCAGCATTCATTTTTATGAGGACCAATAAATGGCCTGCCGTGCCCATGCCTAGGAATACCAAGCAGGTTGATGCGCCATCACGGGCTGACATTGGCGAGCTTCTGCATCGCGCGACCGCCCAGGGCAGGCTTTGGGTCGAGGTGGAAATGACGCTGGCGCGCACTGAATTAGCTGACCTGCGCCGCCGCTGTATTGCTGCGGCGATATTTGCGGTGATGGCAATTGCCACCATGCTCTGCGCACTCATTATCCTCGCCGAGGCCGGCGTGGCGGCTGCGGCGCAATATCTGGGCAGCGAAATAGGTGGCGGCTTGGCAATCGGCGCTTTGCTTCTTGCTGTGGCCTGTGGCTGCGTGATGGTCATTGGCCGGATGTTTGATTGGCGGCCGGAAAGCCTGCTTTTCCGCTGGATGAGGAAACGGACCTGACATGAAATCCCTTCCAAATGCCATGGCCGATGCGCGCGCCAGCCGGGCTGAGCTGACAAAGACCCTGCATGACTTGCGCGAAAAGCTCACTATATCAGAGCTTGCGGACGATCTGCTCAGCGCATTGGACCCGGAACTGACATTCCTCAACCGGGTGAAAGCGGGACTGAAACGGCGTCCACTTATCGCCGCAGGGCTGGTGGCGAGTGCTGGTTGGCTGGTGAACAGCCTGATGAGAAGCGGACGTCAGAGCGGCAGCAACCGGCCACTCAAATCTCGCCGCCGCAAAATCAAACCTGGAAATACCTACAACCCAAAAGGAGACTAACCATGACAACCAACACCACTTCCACCAACGGACAGATGCCATCAGCGAGCAAAAGCAAAGCCGCCAGTGGCTCCAAATCACCAAAACGCAGCGCGGCTGCGCGGCGTCCTGCCAAGCGGGCAGTGAAACGCACGGCTGCCCCAGGCGGTTACAGCGAGGCGGCCACACGACTGCTGTCGCGCGGCGCCAAAGCTGCCGGTGGAGCCTATGAATGGGCGGTCGAGGGCGCTGAAAGGGCTGTTCCGATCGCGGCGCGCCACCTGCCAGACCAGCGGACTGTGCAGAGACTGGCTGATGAGAGGCCCTATATTCTCGGCGCCATCGGTTTAGGCATCGGCGCCGTGATAGGGCTGATGTTGCCAGCCCGTCTCATGGGCAGCACTGCATCACCGCCGCCCCGTCCGGTGAAACGCGCCAGCCTCAAGCGCTGACGAAACCTTTTCGGCGGCATGGCCAACCCGTGCTGCCGACACCCACCTCTAAACTTTTTCCACCGACACGGACGGCTCTGCTTGCCCGGTCGTTTCCGCTTCCGACTCGCCGAGAAACTCGCCAATTGGCGCCAGCGCATCGATGTGGCCGCTGAACACCTTCAGGATCACCAGAAGCGGCACAGCGACGACAATGCCGACAATTCCCCAAATCCACCCCCAGAAGGCCAGTGCCAGCAAGATGGCGACGGCATTCAGCTGCAAGCGGCGGCTCAGGAGGTATGGCGATATGAGCTGGTTCTCAACGGTAACAATCACTGTGTACAGGATTGGCGCCAGCAGGGCGTAGCTGAACGAATCGAATATCACGATTGAACTCAAAGCGGCGAGGAAAACTCCGGCCAATGGCCCGGCATAGGGGATGAAATTGAGAAAAAAGACGGGGAATGCCCAGAGATAGGCTGTCGGCATTCCGAGCAGGTAGAAGGCAGTGGCCACAGCCACGCCGACGCCCGCATTGATGGCGGTGAGCATGATGAGATAGGCCGATACCTGTCCCTCGACATCATGGACAAAGCGCAGGGCGTTCTTCTTGTCGGTGAAGGTGGGCATGACCCGCATGAGTTTTTCATAGAACAGGTCTCCTGATGCCATGAGAAACAGGGACAGGATGATCGCTCCGGTGAGCATGACGGTATAGCTTGCCGGATAGCCGGCGGCAGTCCACAGGAGCGCAGGCAATGCGGGCCCCCTGACGAAAACTTCCTGGGCACCGGCGCTGCCGGCTGGAGTGGCGGCATTCTGGATATCTTCGGCAATTCTTGCAAAACGCTCGAACGGTCCACTGATGCTGCGGATCTTCGCAATGAAAGTCCGCTGGATTTCGGGTGCGTCGGCAATCCAGCCCGCGATCGGTCCGCTGACCAGATAGCCTGCCGCGAGACCTCCTGCCAACAGCATGACTGCAAAAGCGCTGGCGGTAATCCAGGCAGGCACGCCGCGGCGGGCGAACCACCGGATCAATGGCCGGAAAGTCATCGCGATAAGACACGCGACGGTGACAGGGAGCAGGAAATCGCGGGCAAAATATATGGCAAAGGCAGCGCCGAGCAACAGTATTCCGATCAGCGCCGTCCGTGATTGCTTGAGATAAATGGCGGTATTATCCCGTTTTGCGGCCGCCATGTGTTTCTCCGATCCCCTTTAGAGCTTGCCCATCAGAACCAGAACGAGGATCACGACCAGAACCAAGCCCAGGCCCCCCGATGGTCCGTAGCCCCAGCTTCGGCTGTGGCCCCAATTTGGCAGCGCGCCGACCAGGATCAGTATCAATATGATGATGAGAATAGTGCCGAGCGTCATGTTGTTCTCCTCCGGCCGATTTCGACCACCGAGGGAACGCATTGCCACCCGATTTGGTTCCACCACCGGCAAGTGGCGGTTGCAATCAGGATTTGGGCGGCATTTCCACAGCATCGAGGCGCTTGTCAAAAGCCCCGGGTGTTGGCCCGTCTCCGCCGAGGAGCTGGGCGAGTTTTTCGCGCGCGCGACTGACCCGGCTTTTCACCGTGCCTACTGCTACGCCGCAGATCCCAGCTGCTTCCTGGTACGAGAAACCAGACGCGCCGACCAGAACTATGGCTTCACGCTGATCATCCGGCAATTGGGCAAGCGCCACTTGCAATTCAGCCATTTCGAGATGGCTTTCCTGCCCGCCGGAAACCGCGACCGCGCCGGCATACACGCCATCGGCATCCTCGACCTCGCGGCGGCGCTTGCGGATGTGGGTATAGAATTCATTGCGGAGGATCGTGAAAAGCCAGGCCCGGAGATTGGTGCCCAACTGATAACTGTCGTGGTGGTTCCATGCCTTCATCAGTGTTTCCTGCACCAGATCATCAGCCCGGTCGGGTCGCGCGGTGAGCGACATGCCAAAGGCCCGCAGGCCCGGTATTGCCGCGATCAGTCCATCACGGAATTCGCTGGATACAGGCGATTTGCCTTCCAAGTTGATTAATCCTTCTTGGCCGTTTTGGCTTCCAGCTGTATCAGCAGATCCATAAATCGATCCGGCACTGGCTGTTTTGCAACATCGTCGTAATAATCGCGCAGGCGACTTCCAATGATGTCATAGACCGGCGGCTTGCTGCCTGTTGCGCTCGTAGTACCTGTCCGGTCAGTCATTTTTCTGGACTTGCCTTTTGCTTTATTCTCTGTTTCAGTCATCATTCCCCTGCCAAGGTTAATTTATTGTACTGGCCCCTTCGGCAGGCGGAAACCTGCTGACTGGACCTCAATGACTGCAAGCGCGACAAGTTCCGTCTTTGCAAAAATAATCTAATCCAGGCGGAACCTTTTATTAACTTTTGTGTTTACGTATCTAATAGGCTTGCAAATTCAGGTCAATTCAAGGGGAATCACATGAGTCTTGCCACGGATATATTGCCACATTTGCCCTACTTGAGGAGATATGCGCGAGCCCTTAGCGGCACGCAAAAGGGGGGCGACGCCTATGTGGCGGCGGTTCTTGAGGCCTTGATCGACGATCCGAACGACTTCGACACCTCGTTGGATACCAAGGTGGCGCTGTACCGCGCCTTTTGCCGGTTGTGGGAATCTGTAACGCTTAATCTCACACTGCATCCAGGCACATCGGATATTCCGGTCAACTCGCCAAAATGGGCCAAACTGGCGGAACATCGGGTTGCAATAATTCCGCCGCGGGCCCGTGAGGCCTTCCTGTTGGCGGCGGTTGAAGGTTTTTCGCGGCCGGCGATTGCTGCGATATTGGGCCGCGATGAAGCAGGTGTGGCGAAACTGATTGAGGAGGCTGCCCAAGCCATTGTCGATCAGGTGGCGACCAGCGTGATGATCATCGAAGACGAACCACTGATCGCCTTGGATATCCAGTCCATAGTCGAGAATCTCGGCCATACTGTTACAGGCGTTGCCCGCACCCATCGCCAGGCCACGGCGCTGGCGTCGCAGAATCGGCCAGGTTTGATCCTTGCCGATATTCAGCTCGCTGATGGAAGTTCCGGCATCGAAGCCGTTGACCAAATTCTTACGTCGTTTGAAGTGCCGGTGATCTTTATCACCGCCTTTCCGGAACGGCTCTTGACGGGTGAACGGCGAGAGCCCGCCTTTCTCATCACCAAGCCGTTTACGCCAGAGATGGTGAAAGCCGTGGTCAGTCAGGCTCTTTTCTTCGATACGGCGGCGATGATCGCCGCATAAACTGCCGCGACGGGATTCCACACCGAACTGGAGTGGGAAAATGGAACACTCTCGCGGGAACCCTATCTTACCTGAGCCGTTACTCCAGCGCCGGCCGCCGCGAGGCTGGTTTACAACTATGACATAAGGAGAATGCCATGAACTGGGATCGCATTGAAGGAAATTGGAAAGAGAATAAAGGCCTCATTAAGCAGAAGTGGGCGGAGCTCACCGATGATGATCTGCTGGCCATTGAAGGCAGCAAGGACGAACTCGTCGGCCGGCTGCAACAGCGCTACGGCTTGGCCAAAGACAAGGCGAAGCAGGAGATTGACAGCTGGCTGGATGCCGCCTGAGTCCCATGGTTTATACTGCCAAGGACTATGATCGCGCGTTGCTCGCACCTGAGGAAGTGTTTGAATCGCCAATGGATGTGGTCAACACGGAGTCGCTGACTCCTGAACAAAAACTGAAAGTTCTCCAGCATTGGGAAGCCAATGGGCGCGACTTGCAGGTGGCCACCGAGGAAAGCATGACAGGACCGGGGCGTTCGCATCTCGGCGAAGTCAGGCGCGCAATCAACAAATTGTGCGAGACGGCGGATATAGATTTAAGCAGCGCTGCGGATTGAGTCTATTTTCGGTGAGTTGATCGCTATGCGTATGGCCCTCCCTCAGCTTGTCATCAGTTGGGGAGGGCTTCGGCGTTTGGCGTATTTGGCTGCCCTGCGGGCGGCTTTTTTGTTCTTGCAACATGATGCGGGTGGCTTACAACCAAAGGGAGCCGACTTGGCATAAATTGGCGGGCTCGAAAAATTTTTGCTGTTGAGGATGCCTTGGGAGTTTTGGGTTAGGTTTTCATAAAAAGCATGTTCAAGCCGTGGATCATCAACCAGTTGCCAATCGTGGCCGGGGCACTGCTTGCGGTTGTGGTTGGATTGATGGTATTCTTGGGCTTGGAATACCGCCTGGAAGTTGGAGCTGTTCAGCGCACACTGGAAGTTGAGAAGAGGCTGTCGCGACTCCTGTCCTCCATTCAGCAAGCGGAGGCCAGCAATCGCGATTTTCTGCTTACCGGCGATGAAACCTATTTGCAAGGTTACAAAAAGGCTGCCGCCCAGGTCGGCGGCGAATTTGACACCGTAAAAGCGCTTGTTACGGATAACCCGGAACAAGGCCGCGTCTTAAATAATCTCTGGCCCACAATCGAAAGCCGCCTTGCCCTCTTGGAGGAGGGCATCGCCGTTCGCCGCAGCGGGGGCTTAGAGCCCGCTGCGCGGTTCGTACAAACCAACATAGGCCGCAATGTCATGATCGAGGTTGGTGCTGGCTTTGGCCAGTTGCAAGAAAACGAGGCCGAACTGCTGCGCTTGCGCCAAGCCAGCGCACAGCGCTTGATCAATGCGACGTCGATAACTTCGATCGTGGGAATCACTCTGGTCATCCTTTCCGTGGCAGCATGGATTTGGAGTGTCAGGCGCGACCAGCACCTTCTCATGGCAGCTACAAATGAGCGTCTGCGGGTTGAGGCCCAGATGCGCCAGATGCAAAAGATCGAGGCGCTGGGTCAGCTGACTGGCGGCATTGCGCATGATTTCAACAATATGCTGGCGGTCGTCATAAGCGGGCTCAGTCTCATCAAGCGTCGTCTGGCTGCTGGAAATACTGATGTAATGGAACTGGCCGATGCCACCATCGACGGCGCCAACCGCGCTGCTGCGTTGACCGCCAGGCTTATGGCATTCGCGCGCCAGCAACCCCTCGCACCACAGGCTGTCGAAATGAACAAGCTGATCGGCGGCATGGGAGAATTGATTGACCGGGCAATTGGTGAAACCATCGCAGTGGAGTTTGTCGGCGGAAGCGGCTTGTGGCCGATATATGTGGATCCATCGCAACTCGAGAGCGCACTTCTAAATCTATGTGTCAACGCACGAGATGCCATGCCCGACGGGGGTAGGCTCACCATTGAAACAAGCAACGACACAATCGACCAGCACCTTGCCCGGCAAATAGACATGCCGGAAGGCCAATACATTTGCATCAGGGTCAGCGATGCGGGCAGCGGCATGACCCAAGACGTTTTAGCAAGGGCCTTTGATCCGTTTTTCACCACCAAAGACGTGGACAAGGGAACCGGTCTCGGTCTGTCCCAGGTGCACGGCTTCGTCAAGCAGTCGAGTGGGCATATCAAAATCTATTCTGAGCCGGGACACGGAACAACCATTAAAATCTATTTGCCGCGTCATGACTATGCTGAAGCTGGTGAACAGCCGGAGGCCATTCCGGCAGCAATTGCTGATCATGGAAAAAATGGCGGCCAGGTTATCCTCGTCGTCGAGGATGACGCGAGGGTGCGCAAGATCACCGTGGCGATGTTGCATGAATTGGGTCACACCGTAATCCATGCGGACGGAGCCGCAGCGGCAATGCGCCAGCTCGAGGCCCATCCTGAAATTGCCCTGATGTTCACCGACGTGGTGATGCCGGAAACCAATGGCCGCCAGCTCGCCGATCAGGCGCTCATGCGTTGGCCCGACCTCAAAATTCTCTTTACCACAGGCTTCACCCGCGACGTCATCCTCCAAGGGGGCGCGCTGAACGAAGACGTCAATTTAATCACCAAGCCTTTCAGTCTCGATCAATTGGCCGTCAAGGTGGGGGTCGCAATGGACGGCGACAGTCAGAGACAAAGTGCGATTTAGAAACCTGAGCCCGGAACCATGGTTTGGTTTCGGCGTTTCGCCAGGTCAACTTATGGAGAAGTGCCAAGGGGCGCACCTCGCAGCCGGGCTGCCAGGGAGAAAGACTGTTTCTCCCTGGCAATACTGTGTATTTTTAAGCTGCCGCTTTCTGGTTCACTTCGGGATCTGCCAGTTGCGAAAGTTTTTTGTCCGCAGCGTGCTCCTCATCCAAGGTCATTTGCAGCAGGGACACGGCGTCGCTCATGTCGAGCTCACCGGCCCAACACACAAGCGTACCGTAGCGCGCAATTTCATAGTGTTCGACGGTCTGGGCTGAGGCAATGATAGCTGCGTCTCGCGTGTTGGCGTCCTCGATTTCCGCCATCACCTCATCGGCTTCCCTAAGCAAGCCGTCGAGGGCTTCGCACTTCTTCGCAACCGGTTTCCAACCCATGACGGAAAACACCTTCTCAAGGCGTTCAACATGGGCCTCGGTCTCTCCCAAGTGGGCTTTGATCGCCGCCTTCAGTTCAGGGCTCGCGGCTTTAGTGGCCATTTTGGGAAGCGTCTTTACCAGCTTCTTCTCAGCGTAATAGATGTCCTTCAGGGTTTCGTGAAACAGGTCTTCCAGTGTTTTTACAGCCATGACGGCCTCCTAAGTTGCGGGGTGAAATTCTGTCTGATCTTCTCCAAGTGTCTCTGCAGGGGCCCAGAAGAACCCCGCTTCCAGCAACACATGGAGGAAGCGATAGTTCCTGACCCGGAAAACAAAAGTTCACGCGCGGCGGAACGATTGGCCGGATGCGGCGTTGTGGGTGAATAGATAATATTCTAGAGGTGCGTCATGCGCGGAATACTTTTGTGGCTGGTTGGAATTCCCATTCCCATTATCATCGGCCTCTACCTTTTTGATATCCTGTAGCCCGGAAAACAACTTGCAGTGAGGAAACAATAATGAACATATCAAATACAACCGAGGCCGCCTGCGACATCGGATTTTTCCGCACCACTGGCATTGCGCTTGCCGCGCTGACAGCGATCGCTGGCTCCATCACGCTCACATTAACACTTCAAGGGGATGACAATACTCCGCAAATAGGCTTGGCAGACGCGGCCCAGCCAGTCGCCACGGACTGAACCACTGAGGCACGACAAAGCCCGGAGCTAGACGGCCGGTTCAACTCCGGGATTTTCCTATCGAAACCCACTGGGATTTCCTGCGTTCTCGGTCTAGGGTCTTTGCGCGGCGGGAATGCTGCCCTGCATTACTTGCCAGGTAGGGTAGCCTTGAATGAATCGGAGTTGATTTGGCGATGCTGCGATTGATTGAAAAACTCACCCAATCGCGCCGCCCGTCGCCCTGGGATGATGGCCAGCCAATCAGCGCGGAAATATTCGGGCAAGAGCGTTCAAGACAGCATGCGCGCAGCCTGGCTGAATCCCAGCGCGTGACCGATCACCCACTTCGGGTGCACGCAATTATCGCCAGGATCATTGACAATGCTGATGCGCTGCACGGGGCCTACGTTCAAATATGCGCGGCCATCGCAGAAAACAAGACGGTTACGCCAGCAGCCGAATGGTTGATAGATAACTATCATCTCGTCGAAGAACAGATACGGCAAACGCGAGCTGACCTCCCACCCGGCTTCTATCGGCAACTACCTAAACTTGCCCAAGGGCCGCTGGCGGGGCATCCGCGAATCTTCGGCCTGGTGTGGGCCTATGTCGCCCACTCCGACAGCCGCTTTGACCCCGCGACACTGACAGATTTTGTCAATGAATACCAAACGGTGCAGCCACTCACAATTGGCGAACTGTGGGCCGTTGCAATCAGCCTGCGCTTGATCCTCATCGAAAACCTGCGGCGCATCTCTGAGCGCATCATGACGGCGAGGCGCGACCGGGAGGCAGCCGACAAACTCGCTGATCAGGTGCTTGATCTTGGGCGCAGGGAGACCAGTATCGCAAGCCTTTTCAAAAAATCAGGGGAACCGGCTGTCACACAGACATTCGCGGTGCAGCTCATTCAGCGGCTGCGCGACCATAATCACCTGGCAACCCAGACACTTGATTGGCTAAAGCTCAAGACGGACGCACTTGGCTACTCCTTCGAGGAGGCCGTCAATGGTGAACACCACCGACAGGCGGCTGCCAACGTCACAGTGCGCAATATTGTCACTAGCATGCGCTTCATTTCAGATGTCAATTGGGATGTTTGGTTTGACAGCGTCAGCCTTGTTGACAGGTTGCTGCGCACCCAGCCGACCTATGGTGAAATGGATTTCCCAAGCCGCACCATCTATCGCACCGCAATTGAAGAATTGTCGCGCGGGTCTGCCCACAGCGAACTGGACATCGCGCAGCGGGCAATAGACGAAGTAATAACGGTGCAAGACCGGGAAAGCGACACTGCGGATAACACCGGTTTCAATCTCGTTGGCCCAGGCCGCCCGAAGTTTGAAACCGGGCTCGGTTTCAAGCCAGCGCCTCTATTGCGCTTGAGGATGGCGATCCGGTCGTCGGCGTTGTCAGGGTATGCAGGCAGCATTGCAATACTAACCCTTGTGATTGTTGTCGTTGGCTTCCTGCTGCTGCTCAAATCCGGCGCATCCCTGACCTTGTTGGTTCTGTTGGCGGCGCTTGCGTTTTTATCTGTCGCGGAACTGAGCACGGCGGTTGTCAATTTCACCATGACACGCCTGCTGGATGCGCCAATCATTCCAGGCCTGGCTTTGCGCGATGGAGTGCCCGAGCAGTTCCGAACACTTGTAGCAGTGCCGTCGCTTCTCACATCGCGCGACGACATTGAGGACTTAATCGACCGGCTCGAAGTCCACTATCTGTCGAATTCCGATGGGGAGGTGTATTTTGCTCTTTTGACAGACTGGACAGATGCGCCGGACGAGCATGCGCCCCACGATTCCGAGTTTCTTGCTTTGGCATTGGAGGGAATTTCGCGCCTCAACGCGCGCCATGACACCAACCGCCTCATTCTCTTGCACAGGGCACGGAAATGGAATCCCCAACAAAATATATGGATGGGCTGGGAACGCAAGCGCGGCAAGCTCAATGAATTGAACCGCCTGTTGCGCGGTGCGGTTGACACAACTTTCATGATCATCGGCGGCAGGCTCCCGGAGGCGGTCCGGTTTGTCATAACGCTTGATGCCGACACAAAACTTCCACGTGATGCGGCGCGCCGACTTGTTGGAAAATTGGCGCATCCGCTAAACCGGCCAAGGTTTGACCCAGAATCCGGCAGAGTGATGGAGGGCTATGGCGTATTGCAACCACGCGTTACGCCGTCGCTGCCGGTTGGTCACTACGGTTCTCTCTTTCAACGCCTTTTCTCCTCCACTCGCGGCATTGACCCCTATGTCTTTGCCGTTTCCGACGTGTACCAGGACTTGTTTGGCGAAGGTTCTTTCGCGGGAAAAGGCATCTATGACATTGATGCGTTCGAATCCGCTTTGGCTGGCAGGGTTCCTGAAAACTCCATGCTGAGCCACGATCTTTTTGAAGGCGTCTTCGTGCGCGCCGCGCTGGTGACGGATGTGGAAGTCGTGGAAGAATATCCGGAGCGTTACGGGGTGGCAGCCGCCCGGCAACATCGTTGGGTGCGCGGTGACTGGCAGTTGCTGCCCTGGATGCTCGCCAGGCTTTCGACAGGGCCGCGTGGCCCTGCCGAGCGCGTGCCAGCGTTGGGCCTGTGGAAAATGTTTGACAACCTGAGGCGCTCGGTTACGCCGATAGCAACGCTTCTGAGTCTTTTTGCGGGCTGGCTTTGCCTGCCTGTCGCGCTCGCTGCAATATGGACTGGCTTCATCGTGCTCGTTGGTGTTGTTCCACCACTGCTTCCTGCTCTCGCGGGGGCCATTCCCAAGCGATTGCCACTCACTGTTGCCAGTCGCATCCAGTCGTCCTTGGTTGATTTTGCACACGCTGTGGCATTGACCGGCGCGAACCTGGTGTTTCTCGGCCATCAAGCAGGCCTTGTGGCCGATGCGATCGGGCGTACACTCTACCGTCTCATAGTCAGCCGGAGAAACCTTCTCGAATGGACAACAGCGGCGCAAGCCGCGGCGAGTCCTACTGCGAGTATTTCTGGCAACTATAGTTCGATGGCGTCCAGTTTGGCGGCTGGCATATTTGCGGTTTTCACAGCACTTTATCGAAGCGATGATACTTGGATCATTGTTCTTCCCTTCGCCCTTTCTTGGTTTGCAGCGCCAGCGGTAGCCCTGTACATGAGTCGCTCGCCAAAATTGGAGGATGCTTTGGAGTCATCTCCCGATGACCGCGGAATATTGCGGGTGGTGGCGCGGCGCACCTGGAGATTTTTTGAAACCTTTGTCACTGCGGCTGAAAACATGCTGCCACCGGATAATTTTCAGGAAGACCCCAAGCCGCTGGTGGCGCACCGCACGTCGCCAACAAATATCGGCCTCTATTTGCTGTCCGTGGCCAGCGCGCGGGAATTTGGCTGGATTGGCTTGGGCGACGCGATTGAAAAAATTGAGGCCACCCTCGCCACTGTCATGTGCATGGAGAAGTGTAGAGGCCACCTTTATAACTGGTACGATACAACAAATTTGCATCCGCTGGAGCCTAAGTATGTGTCCACGGTCGATAGCGGCAATCTGGCGGGGCATCTGATCGCGTTATCGAACTCTTGCTCCAAGTGGACTGCCGACCCCGACAACGTCGATGGATGTCTTGACGGAATTGAGGATGTCCTCCAGATTCTCGAGCAGGACCTGGCCGCGATCCCCAACGACCGGCGCCAGCTCAACGCGGTCCGCAAAAAATTTGAACTGCAGGTGGCAGCCCTCAGAAAATCTCTCGACAAGGCGCGCCAGACGCCCGAGTATATTTCGGTCCGGCTTATCGAATTTGCGGTCCAGGCCAGCAACATTCACGCTACGGCGGAAGAGATCAACGTCGAGATCGGCATGGCCGCCAGCGGGCAGTTGCTGTCGTGGGCGGTTGCGCTGCGTGAAACGGTGGAAAGCCATTTCAAGGATCTGTCGGGGGAACAGATTGCGCGCAGGACAAAGCTGGAAAGTCTTATTGCCGGCATGCGGGAACTGGCTCTTGGAATGGAATTTGGATTTCTGCTCGACCCGCAGCGCCTGCTCCTGTCGATTGGATATCGCGTGGCCGAGGCCATGCGTGACGAAAGTTGCTATGACATGCTTGCTTCTGAAGCGCGGCTGGCAAGTTTCTTTGCCATTGCGAAAGGCGATTTGCGAACGCGCCACTGGTTCAGGCTTGGGCGTACGGTGACGGCCCTCAAGGGGGGCGCCGCATTGGTTTCGTGGTCTGGCTCAATGTTCGAATATCTCATGCCTTCCCTGGTGATGCGCGCTCCGAGCGCCGGCTTGCTCGATCAAACCACCCGGCTCGTGGTGCTTCGTCAAATCGCCTATGCTGATGCGTTTGGAATTCCCTGGGGCATCTCTGAATCCGCCTTCAACGCGCGCGATATCGAATTCACCTATCAATATTCGAATTTTGGCGTGCCGGGACTGGGACTGAAGCGGGGGCTTTCGGAGAATACCGTCATATCACCTTACGCGACCGGCCTTGCGGCAATGGTGGCGCCGCGTTCGGCGGCCAAGAACTACGAAAGGTTGGCCCACGAAGGCGGTCGCGGGGAATATGGGTTCTACGAAGCACTGGACTACACGCCGGCGCGGTTGCGAAAGGGCGAGTCTGTCGCCGTCGTGCACGCTTACTTTGCCCACCACCAGGGCATGACGATTGTCGCCATCCTGAATGCCGTGAAGAACGGTGAAATGCGTGATAGGTTTCATGCCGAGCCGATGGTGCGGGCAAGCGAGTTGTTGCTGCAAGAGCGCGCCCCCCGCGATGTTCCGGCGACGTACGCAAGGGCAGGGGCGTCGGGAGGCGGTGTGGCTGTTCGGGATGTCGTATCGCCAACGGCCAGAACATTCGGTATTTCGCGCATGGGCTCACCCGCCACTCATATTCTCTCGAACGGCCAATACAGTGTCATGATCACGGCGGCAGGCGCTGGATACAGCACGTGGAACGGACAGGCCCTGACACGTTGGCGCGAAGATGGCGTTTGCGACAATTGGGGTTTCTTTATTTACCTGCGTGATTCCAAGAGCGGCAAAATGTGGTCGACAGGTCACATGCCTGTAGCCGCCGCCGCAGACAGTTACGTTGCTTCATTCACCGAGGACAAGGCCGAGTTCATTCGCGTGGATGGAAATTTTACCACGACACTCGAATGTGTCGTTTCGCCAGAGGACAATGCAGAGGCGCGGCGGGTCACCATCGTGAATTCAGGGTTGACCGCGCGCGACATTGAATTCACCTCCTACGCCGAGCTGGTTCTGGCTCCGCCCGCCGCCGATACGGCACACCCGGCCTTTTCGAAGATGTTCGTTGAGACACACTACATTCCCGAAATTCAAACGCTTCTCGCAACCCGCCGGCGCAGGTCGCCTGGCGACCCGGAAATCTGGATGGCCCAATTCATGCTCGTGCAAGGGTCCACCCTTGGGGATTTCGAATTCGAAACGGACCGCGCGCGCTTCCTTGGCATTTCCAACAGCACGCGGCTGCCAGCGGCCATGACCGGTGGTGAAAAGCTCTCAAACTCCGTTGGTGCGGTTCTTGATCCGGTATTTGCCATGCGCCAGACAGTCAGGGCACCTGCGGGGCGACAGGTTCGCTGCACGATTTGGACAGTGGTGGCGGACACGCGGGAGGCTGTTCTCGACCTTGTTGACCGGCATCGCCAGGCTGCTGCCTATGACCGGGCGCTCATGCTTGCTTGGACGCAGGCGCAGATTCAATTGCGCCATCTATCCATTGGCACCGAAGAGGCGCATCTCTACCAGGTGCTGGCTAGCCATCTCATTTATGCCAATGCAACATTGCGTTCGTCCGCGAAAACCCTGCTGCAGGGCATGGGACCGCAGTCAGCGCTCTGGTCCCAGGGAATTTCCGGAGACCGCCCGATCCTCCTGGTTCGCATCGATGAGATCGCGGACATAGAGCTCGTTCACCAGCTCCTGCACGCGTTCGAATACTGGAAAACCAAGCGACTTGTTGTGGATATTGTCATTCTCAATGATCGGATGTCGTCGTATGCGCAAGACCTGCAGGGCTCAATTGAAGCACTGGTGCGCAAGATCAACGCGCCGCGCGCACCGACGGGGCCGGGTGAAACGGGGCAGGTCTTTACCCTCAGGGCCGATCTTCTGTCGCAGGAGACTCTCCGTGTACTTCCCGCCATATCCCGGGTTGTGCTGTTCGGGCGACGGGGCGACCTTGCCAGTCAGCTCGCCCGTGTAAAGGAGGCCGCCGCGCTGCCTTCCGCGCAAGTCAAGGAACTACTCCGTCCACTGCCAAAATCAAAACAGCCATCGGCCAAACCGAACGACCTGGAATTTTTCAATGGTTTCGGCGGATTTGGCGCAGGTGGCGCGGAGTATGTGACAGTTCTTGAATCCGACCACCCCACTCCAGCGCCATGGATCAACGTTATCGCCAATCCCTCATTCGGATTTCAATGCGCCTCGGATGGGGCTGGTTACACTTGGTTTGGTAACAGCCGAGAGAACCAGATCACGGCCTGGAGCAATGATGCCGTCACCAACCAGATGGGCGAAGCGATTTATGTCCGCGATGAGATCGGCGGCTTTTTGATGGCGCCGACACTCGCGCCGATAAAATCAGGTGAAGGCACACACCTCGCGCGGCATGGTTTCGGCTACAGTGTCTTTGAGCGTGGCGTGCGCAATCTGCGCATGGAGCTTTTGCAACTGGTGCCGCTGGCAGATTCCATCAAGCTCTCGCGATTGCGTTTGACCAACGACTCGCTGGCTACCCGGATACTCACCGTAACTTTCTATGCCGAATGGATTTTGGGAAACACGCGTGCCGCGACCGCGCCATTTGTCATTACGTCAATTGATGAACCAACGGGCGCGATGTTTGCGCGCAACCCGTGGAGCACCCAGTCTGGCGAACAGGTTGGATTTGCCGACATGGGCGGACTTCAAACGGGCTGGACTGGCGACCGGCGTGAATTTTTGGGTTCTTATGGCAGCCTTGCCGCACCAAGCGCCCTGACCCCAGGCATGACACTGTCGAACCGGATCGGGGCTGGATTGGATCCTTGCTGTGCGCTGCAAACAACCATCACGCTCAAACCTGGAAGCTCGACCGATGTTGTTATAATGCTTGGCGCTGCGCCAAATGCATCAGAGGCCCAAGCCCTGATTGCGCGATACAGGACAACGGATTGCGAAGACATTCTCGGCGATGTCAAAGGCTTTTGGGCCAAAACACTTGGCGCCGTTGAGGTAAAGACACCTGACCGTTCGCTTGACATAATGATGAACGGCTGGCTTCTGTATCAAACCCTCAGTTGCCGCATGTGGGCAAGGTCAGGATTCTATCAGGCAAGCGGTGCCTACGGCTTCCGCGACCAGTTACAGGATTCCTGCGCCTTGCTGATTGCCCAGCCGGCCATTGCGCGACAACACATTTTGCGCGCGGCAGCCCGGCAATTTGTTGAGGGTGATTTCCAGCATTGGTGGCTTCCCGCCAACGGAATGGGGGTTAGAACCCGTATCTCGGATGACACTGTGTGGCTTGCAAACTGTGTCAACGAATACATCAAGGTCACCGCAGACTGGAGCATCCTCGACGAAAATGTGCCATTTCTTGAAGGTCAGTCACTTATGGAAGGCGAACACGACGCATTCTTTCAACCATCTTTTGCCGAAGAATCCGCAACACTCTATGAACATTGCGCCCGCGCCCTTGATCGCAACCTGCCATTTGGCGCGCACGGTTTGCCACTGATTGGCACTGGCGACTGGAATGACGGAATGAACCGGGTCGGTGACGGCGGCATGGGTGAAAGCGTTTGGCTCGGCTGGTTCCTGCTGGCGACCTTGAAGGCCTTTGAACCTGTGGCAGATAAACGCGGCGACACCGTTCGCGTGGCTGCATGGCGACAGCGGATCAAGGAACTTCATGCGGCATTGGAACGAAACGGATGGGATGGGCGGTGGTATCGCCGGGGATTCTTCGACGACGGCACGCCGCTCGGCTCGGCGCAGAACGCGGAATGCCGCATCGATGCCATTGCCCAGTCGTGGGCCGTCCTGTCAGGTGGCGCGGCACCCGAGCGCGCCGCAACCGCAATGGCGGAGTCCTATCAACAACTGGTCCACCCGATAGACAAGATCATGCTGCTGTTTACGCCACCCTTCGACAAGACAACAAAGAATCCGGGTTACATCAAAGCCTACCCACCGGGCATTCGCGAGAATGGCGGCCAATACACACACGGCGTTATTTGGTCAATCTTTGCCCACGCCAGGCTAGGGCAGGCGATGCGGGCCCGCGAACTTTTCTCGCTGCTCAATCCGGTCAATCACGCGAGAGATAAATTAGGTGTAAAAACCTATCGCGTTGAACCTTATGTCATCGCCGCTGACGTATATTCCCTGCCACCGCATGTCGGTCGCGGTGGCTGGACGTGGTACACGGGATCGGCCGGGTGGATGTACCGGGCTGGATTGGAGGCAATTCTGGGCGTTACACGCGAGGCCAATATGCTGCGCATCAAACCCTGCGTTCCCGATGATTGGCAGGAATTCACGGTATCCATGCAATTTGGCACTACCCGCTATGAGATCAGATTGTCCCGAAGCGAAAGTCAGGCAGTGTCTCTGCCGCCGGGTACCCAGATTATCTCACCGGGCGAACACCTGATCGCTTTGGAAGATGTTGGTGGAGTTCGTGAAATTGCACTGCCATTGGTTTCGGTGGGCTGAATTTGGGCCTGACAGCCCTCTGCAGGGGCATAGGTCTACCTGCGCATCGAAGACGAATGGTCTGGCGTGTCCGGTGTTTTTAGATGTCAGCGAGGCAACCATGCCCCGCTGCAATATCATGATATGGAAAGCTTCAGCCGATACTGCCTGACAGTAAATAATGTTTTTTGTCAGTAGCTTGCAGGATAACCTCTGCCGCAATCGATCAAGCTTCGGTCATGATTGCCCAGGCCGCCGGTCAGCCATCCTGTCAGGAAGTTTGTCAATGGCTTCTTCGGCACCCTGGTCAAGTTTTGTAACGCCTTCCCGCAAAATCCTTGTGGCAGCGTCTTGTTTAAGTTTAGGATAAGTGGGAATGGGCACTGTTTCTTGATCGGCTGTCACTCCATCCCTTACTGGCTGACCGTCGTGATTGCGGGCTACTTCGGCAAGTTTCGCAAGCGCTTCCGGCTGCGCACCTTTTGGATCGATCATGCTCATCACTTTTACCTTTCATGGCGTTCAGCGATCAATGCGGGGGAAAGTCAAGAGTTCCGCCCTTTGAATGAAGACTGCCTTTGGAACCAAACACGGCCTGCGGCGTTGTGTGCTAAAATGGAGGACCAGGTACATGCATCGCCAGATCAGGAAAGCTGTGTTTCCAGTCGCAGGCCTTGGCACGAGGTTCCTGCCTGCGACCAAAGCCATTCCCAAGGAAATGCTGACAATCGTCGACCGGCCAGTGATACAAATGGCGGTGGACGAAGCTCGTGAAGCTGGCATTGAGCACTTTGTGTTCGTTACCGGACGCAACAAGAGCGCCATCGAAGATCACTTTGACAAACAATATGAGCTTGAATCGACGTTGCGCAAGCGCGGCAAATCTCACGCGCTTGACCTACTCGAAAACGACCTGCCGGCCGCTGGTGAAACAAGTTTCACGCGCCAGCAGGAGCCATTGGGCCTGGGCCACGCGGTGTGGTGCGCGCGGCATATCGTCGGCGACGAGCCATTCGCATTGCTGCTGCCCGACATGATCATGCAGGCTAAACCCGGCTGTCTCAAAAGGATGATGGATATCTATGCCCAACAGGGTGGTGGCAATGTTGTCGCGGTTGAAGAAGTGCCATGGAAAGATGTGAACCGTTATGGCGTGGTGGGTTTTGACCGAACCAGCAATGGCGTGATGATGATCAACCAGATGATCGAAAAACCCCCGCGCGACCAGGCGCCGTCCAATCAGATCATCGCAGGCCGATACATTCTACAGCCGGGGATCTTTGAAAAGATCGCGGCTGCAAAAGCTGGCGCCGGCGGCGAAATCCAATTGACCGATGCGATGATTGCGCTGATGGCGGAGCAGCCATTCTGGGGCTATGAGTTCGCTGGCACAACCTTTGACTGCGGGGACAAGTTGGGCTTCCTGCTTGCAAATGTCGCTCATGGACTTGCTCGCGAGGATATCGGCCCAGTTTTCAGGGATGCGCTGGAAAAATTGCTGATAAGACATCGAGACTCACTGGTTGACGACGAGCCAGTTGCAGATTCGGATTTGCTGGAGAAAGTTGGCCGAAAGCGTACAAGGTCTGTGGCTTGAATCACTCCCGAAGTGGTGGAACATCGAATATAGAATTGAAGCCATATTCGTCGTTCGCGAAGGCTTGCCATACGGAATCGCACATGACTTCAAGCCAGATAGACAGTTTCTCGAGCGCTTGCGTTCACTCGTAGAAAGTTAGGCGCTCGAACGCTTCGCCAACATTCCACCTCGGCAAGTTGGTTCTAAGCCTGAGTAAGGAACTAAACTTGTCTTTCGTTCAGGCGCCAAAACTCATAGTTTACCTGATGCCGGATGCTTGGCGTTGAAATATGAGACGGGCACTGTCGCAATTGCAACTTCCCGCGAGCACCTGTCAGTCTCGTGGCTGCGGATTGGGAATCTCAAACACCCTGCTATTTGGGGAAATTCCTGCTTGCGGCAACCAATTCGCTGCAAGAGATCCAAATTTCCCTGCTTAGTCAAGTAAGGAATTTGCCCTGTAAGTTACCGAATTCGGTGCAGTTTATTGCCAGGAGAACTGCCAAAACTGCCGCAAATCGTGAATTTTCCCTGTAGATTCGCTGTGAGCAGGGAATTCGCCGACTGAGACAAGTTTGCAGCAGTCTGCATCCACCGCCATTCTTTCCTAGATTTTCGGCATTTTTTCACTGATTTTTTGATTGTGCGCAAAAACCCCGCCAATTGGGGATCCATTGCGATGTGCACAATCGCAATTATTGAAGTGCACCGGAGAGAAGAGGATTTGGAGCCGGATCTGTCCCGAAATTCTCCGTTGGCCGTTTCCGTGGTCAACACGTCCCCAAGACATAATCATGTTCTGATTCAACCAACAGGCACAATCATTTGCGATATTGGCGAAGGAATCTTGAACGGAGACTCATCACGCAATTCAAAGATTGCAGCGACCGGCGGCGTTGGTATTGTTTCAATACCAATTGATCAAGTCTTCGATTTGGGGAATTGGTTCGAAGCTATTTGTTGAAGCCAAGAACTGCGCGTTGACTTTGCCAGTCGACAGGGACGGTGCCAATTGACCGTAACTTATTCGCCGTCAATTCGACAGGTGAGGTTCCATCTGCTGCATCAACATCACACAATAGTGATCATCACGCGGAAGGAGGGCTGGGATTTGGCACATATTCAATTTGTGATAGGAGATGATTTGATGCCCCGTGGGCGCAAATTCCTTGGCGGGTGCCATGTCATCTTACCTTGTTATCGTTTGACACAATACTCCGCCGGCGGACTTGTGGCGCAGGAGATTGTGCTGGCAAGATCGGCGGTCGCGCGCGTATGCGAGATCAGTTTGGTGGCTTTGACTTCAGGAAACGACAGGCTGTAGAGGCCTTGTGGCAGGGCCTTCGCCATGAGGGCCAGCAGGGCCGGGTCGATACCCATATCATCCAGATATTCACGCAGCTTCGGTGAAACGCTGTCTTGTCTGTCTGGGGCAGCGGACGCTTTCGAAACCTTGGGCTTGTCTCCGTCAATCGCCAGAGTCTCGACACCGATGCCATCCCTGTAATTGGTGAGCCGGATTGCGCCACCCGCCAAAACCAGCGTGCAGGCGGAATTGCAATAATCCTTGTTGTTCACCAGGGCGCCGCGCGAACGTCCATTTTTGTCAGGCTTGGAGCGGCAACCCAGTTTTGCGATTGAACAGCCTTCAAACATGGTTGTGCCTACGCCCACGATAAGCCGGCGCTCGCGAATCTTGCGTCCCATGGCCATGGCGGCGACAGGATCGCCGCCATCCGACCTGATGACAATCGGCAGTTTTCGGTTGCCGGTTTTCTTGAACAGCTTGTCCAGCAGGCGTGGTGTTTCCTTGTTGATTACGCCATCGGCGAATATCCATTCCGGGCAATTGGGTTCACAGCCGGCGATGCTGCTGCGCGCCAGAGTGAAGGTCATGGGATTGCCATAGGTGGTGCGCTGGGGTGGCGAGGCCTTCAGGCCCGCCAGGAAATCCTCCTCCACTTTGCAGTTATCCGCAGGCTGAGTGCTCTTGCAAAGGGCCGTATCAACCAGCGCATCTGACGGCAGAAAAAGTGTTGCCAGATAGACGGACTTCATTTCCTGGGTGGTCAGCTGATGAATTGATGATGGTGGCGCCTTATGCAGCATGTCCAACATGGCAACACCCACGCCCATTGTCTTCAAATAGGCCTTGAGTTTCCGGTCGAAAGACTTGCTCAGTTTCGTGGTGACCTTGCCGACGATGTTTTTTCGGCTGACCTCCTTGCGGCTCAGAACCTTTTTCCTGCCGTTCACCATACGGTAGGTTTCGTAATATCTGATCCGCTGCGTAATGGGTTGCACCGATATTTCGTGAACGCCGACATAAGTGCCATCTCCGGCAAGGCGCCGTTGCCCGGCCGCCAGGATGAAGGGACAGGCGGAATTGCAATAGCCGCGCACTGTCATGGCAAGCCCGCGGTAGACGCCGTTTTGCGATTTCGGCAGCTTGCATTTCTTGTCGAGCGGGCCGCAATCCGTATAAAGCGTCCAGCCAACGGCCACATCAAGCTTGCGCTGGCGGATCATCCCGCCGATGGCGAGCGCCGATGTCACATCGCCGCCCGGCGAGCTGATGATCACCGGCAGCCTGAGCTTTCCCACCTTCTTGAGGAATTTCCGGAATTGGCTGGCGGAGTTCGGCTTGACCTGGCCCTCGGCGGCGATCCACTGCGGGCAATTGGGCTCGCAGCCGGTGACGCTGCTGCGCACGATGTGGAAGGTCATGGCCGGAATTTCCGGTTCCTTGACAGCGGGTTTTTTCTGGGTGGCCGCTTCGCTCGCGCTCAACAGGCTGAACAGGCAAAGGGCCAGGAACACCACGCGCCAGACACAACACCCCATAATCGCCCCACCCCAGCAAATCACACCCGCCCAATATTGAACAGCGGTTGGAAAACTTCAAGCGGGCAATTGGGTCATTAAAAGCTGTGGCTGAACATGATTTTGCCCGTGAGCGCATCCAGCCCTTCCGAGCCCAGGCCATCATAGGTGGCCTCGAGCGAGAGCTGCGAGGCGTTGGCCCGGATGTTGACGCCGGCCTTGAACTGCGGGCGCAGCTCATCGCGCGACGCCAATGCGCCGCCGACAGTCATCAGCCCCGGATTCTCGAAATCCCACAACAGGCGGGTGCCCACATAGGGCTCCAGCGCCGCGTCGCCAATTTCGCCCTGGTAGGAAATCGTAACACCGCCCGCCAGCCGCCCCAAATCAACGCTCTGCCCACCCACCAATACCGTGTTGACCCCGTCGGTGACACTATAGCTTTCCTGGCTTTCATGCATGTAGATCAGCGACATTTCCGGCGCGATGTCGAAATCCCCGGCCTCATGCTTGCCCGCGATCACCGCCTGGACCAGCCATCTCTCGGTGTCGAAGCCGCCCTCGTAGCGCGATCCCAGCACATCCTGAATGGCCGAGTTGTCGCTTTGCCCCCACAAGGCGCGGAGATCGACGAAAATATTGTCGACAGGTTCCGCCGACAGATAGGGCCCGGCCATCCAGCCCGTGCCGGAAACCACATTGATGCTGTTGGCTTGGCGGTCCTCGGCCCAGTCGATCTGGCCCATGACGCCGAGCAGAACGTGCTCGTTCACCCGCCAGTCGGCGCCCGCATAGCCCACGAAGAAATCGCCCGTCTGGGATTGGCCAGCGTCATCATCACGGTAAATCGCGAACTGGCCCTCAAGCCAGGCATTGAAGGCCGAGGAACTGTCCACCAGATCAGCCGCAGGCGAAATCGTCGCGCCCCCGTTTGAAGCCACTTCCAAGGCATGCGCGACGCCCTTGGCATTCATCGCGAAGTCGCCCGTCAAATTGCCGTTCTCGCCCACGACAGTGAAGCCGCTGGAGCCGGTCTGGAACAGGCCCTTGTCGCGGTTGGCCAGGCGATAGATCGACGGCTCGTGCGACGTGATGAGATCGCTGCGCCGCACGAGGAAATTGTGGGTCTGGGCCTTGAAGGCGTTGCCGACGGCAGTGCTGATCGCCGTGTCGTCATCGGCGATGGTGTTGGTGGCAACCACTGCCGCGCTCAATGTGCCAAGGCCGGAGGTGACTGCTATCAACGTCACAATCACGGTTTCAGAAGCTTCGATCGCAAGATCATTCAAGACTGTCACATCAAGTGTTGCGGTCAGCTGGCCAGCCAGAATGGTCACTGTCCCGGACAGGGCCACATAGTCGCCTCCCGCCGCCGCAGTGCCGGCAATGGTGTAGCTGATCACCGTGTCGCTGACGCTGATCGCCGTCTGCGAAACCGTCAGCGACCCGTTGGTGGCGGGCTCCGCGCCATCAAGCGTGTTGCTGATGGAAACATCGGCCACGTCATTGTCGGCTATTGTATTGGTGGCGGTGAGCGGTGCTCCTGCTGTTGCAAGACCCGAGGTGATGCTGATGGTGACATCCACTGTCTCAGCACCCTCCACAATGGCATCGTCCACCATCGTAAGTGTAATCGTGGCGTTGAGCAAACCCGCTGGAATGGTGACCGAAGCGGGCCTGCCGTAATCAGTTACATTGGTGGCCGAGCCCCCGTAGGCCAGCGCGATCACTGTGTCTGTGGCACTTGCCAGGGTCTGCGTCACCGTCAAGGTGCCGGAAGCAGCCCCGGCCTCATTGCCATTGGCCGTGTTGGCAATCGAAACCGTGGCGCTGTCATCATCGGCGATGGTGTTGAGGGCGTTGAGGCTTGCTCCCAGGGTGACCGGGCCTGTGACATTGGTGACGGTGACGTCAACCGTCTCGGACCCCTCCACCACCAGGTCGTCGCTGACCGCCACCGCGATGTCGAAGCTGGTGGCCAGCGCCGGGATGAGGGCGGTGCCGGAAAGCGCCGTGTAGTCGGTTCCCGCCGTGGCCGATCCCGCCACCGTGTAGGTGACGGTGGTGGCTGTGGCGCTCGGGTTGGAGAGCGTCAGCCTGATCACCCCGTTGATGGCGGGTTCCGCCGCGTCCGAGATATTGGCGATGGTCACATTGGAGAGGTCATCATCGGCGATGGTGTTGGTGGCCGAGCCTGCCGCCAAGATGGAGGGGTTGGAGGTGGCCGCCGTGAGGTTCACGATCACCGTTTCGCCGCCTTCGACAATCAGGTCCTGCAAGACTGGAATGGTGATGGTAGCCGTTGAGGTCAGCGCCGGAACCACTACCGTCAGGGGGAGTGCGGTAAAATCCGTGCCCGATGTGGCCGTGCCCGCGCCCAGCGTATAGCTCACCGTGGTGGCGGTGGAACTCTGGTTGGTCAGCGTCACCGTCATCGTGCCATTGGCCGGACCGACCTCCGTGCCATTGAGAGTATTGGCAATGGAAACAGCCGAAGTGTCATTGTCGGTGATGTTGACGGTGGGAAGCGCGCCAGTGACGCCCGCATAACCACCGCCTGCCGCCGTGATTGAGGCGGGAGAGCAGGTATGCGCGCCTTCGACGATGGCGTCGTCAACAGGCGTGACTGTCACCGTCTGGGTCGTTGCAAAATTGGCAGGAGTGAATGTTAATGGAGTCGGTGCAAAGCCGCACTGGGAAGATACCCCAATAGTAACCGTCACGTTGGCAGAAGGAGCCAATCCAAGCCTGACTGTAAAAGCCCCGGTATTGCCAGCGGTTTCGGTGGCGGCTCCGTCAGTTGTGGCAACAATAATCGTACCCGTGTCATTGTCAGTGATGTTGAAAGTGGGAGCAGTTCCAGTGGCGCCTGTGTATCCGCCCGTCGCCGATGCGGTAATTGCGCCAGTGGTGCAAGCATGGGCGCCTTCAACCACAGCATCATTGACGGCTGTTACAGTAAACGCCTGCGGAACATTCCAATTTGCGTTAGTAAAAGTGCGTGAAGCCGGCGCAAAAGTGCACTGGTCCGGCGTGGCCGGGTCCGCCGCCACGCTGACAGTCACATTGGCCGATGGCTGTGAAGTCAGCACCACTGAAAAATTTTGCGTCGCGCCTGCTTCGGTCACCGTGGAACCACCGCCTGCCACCGTGATGCCCGCGCGAATCAAAGTCAGTGTGTTGGACGTGGCAATATTGAAAATCGGACGGGCCACGTCATTGGCGGTGGCAGTGACAGTATATGAGGCTGCTGGTGCCCCAGGCGCCGTCCAGTTAATGGTGCAGGCACCTGTTCGAGTCGCTGGGCCACTATTGTTTGGAATATTGACAGCCGCGTTACAGGTCGCAGCAGCGAAAGTGCCGCCGGTTGGCGTAGGCGTTATGACAACAGTCTGATTGCCGCATTGACCTCCTGCTGCCGTAGACTGCACATTTGTGTAACTCACCGTAAAGGTTATTGGAATCGCCGGAACACCACCGCCCGGTGGATAGGCGGTTGAGGCCGAAGTAATAGTGAGAGTGCCAACGCCCAGCGTGCAGGCGGCCCAAGCCCCTCCCGACTCCACGACCAGTGCAACCACAAGCAGCAGCATCCCAAGAGCATATCTCCTGGCCCTGCCCAAAACCCCTCTGCCCCAGGTCACGTCAATGCGCTTCCATCTCAAGAATTGGAATTGATAAAGCTTGCGTTAAAAACGCCTGCACAAACGCACGACAGACCAGATTCTATTTGGCGAAAACCCCCCGCTTTGCCTCAGCAACGCGCCCAAACAGCGAATCTCGTTATGACTCGGGGAGCTGGTTTAGGCAAGAGTCCTGCGGGTGACTATCTTACACTGCAGTGTAATGCTTGAACCCTGGTGCAAAGATGCCACTAGGCCAGGTGATGCACCGCCGCCTTGCCGTAAACCGGGGTGGGAATGCCCTCTTTACGGGCTTTGAGCTGCAGCGACAAAAATTGCGAGTAATGCCGCGATTGGTGCAGGTTTCCGCCATGGAACCACAGGTTATCCTGCTGGGTGGGCTTCCACATGTTGCGTTGCTCGCCTTCCCAGGGGCCCGGGTCTTTGGTGGTGTTGGAACCGAGGCCCCAGACCTTGCCAACCCGGTCGGCGACGTCCTGAGAGATGAGCTGGGCCGCCCAGCCATTCATCGAGCCATAGCCCGTGGCATAGACGACGAGATCGGCGGGAAGCTCCGTGCCATCGCTCAAGGCAACGCTGTTTTCCCTTACTTCGGCGACGCTGACCTTGGGCTTCAGCTTGATCTCTCCATCGCAGATCAGTTTTGATGCGCCAACGTCGATGTAATAGCCCGACCCCCGGCGCAGGTATTTCATGCCAAGGCCTGACTCGTCATCGCCAAAGTCATGCATGAAGCCCACCTTCTCCAGACGCGCATAGAAATCCGCGTCGCGTTTTTTCATTTCCTTCACCCATTCAATGGCCCCCACATGCTTGATCCTGTAGGGCACGGCAGCGCCAATGAGATCGGCCTTGTTGACGTCAATGCCCCGCGCTACCGCGTCCTCCGAATAGGTGGGGCCAAGGTCAAGCTCCATCAGCGTCGCCGATTTGGCCACATGGGTTGACGAGCGCTGCACCATGGTGACATCGGCCCCCACTTCCCAAAGTGCTGCGCAAATATCATGGGCCGAATTGTTGGAGCCGATCACCACGCATTTTTTGCCGGCATATCTGTCAGGGCCCGGATGGGCGCTGGAATGATGCTGCTCGCCCTTGAATTTTTCCATGCCCGGAAATTTCGGCATGTTGGGAACCGACGACATGCCGGTGGCGAGAACGAGATGCTTGGGCCGCAGTGTCACTGGTTTGCCGTTGCGGGTGACCTGCACCGTCCATTCCAGCTTTGCCGCATCGAAGGAAGCCTTCTCGCACAGCGTCGAGCCCCAGTAATTCAGCTCCATGACCTTGGTGTACATTTCCAGCCAGTCGCCGATCTTGTCCTTGGGCGAGAAGATCGGCCAGTGGTCCGGGAAGGGGATATACGGCATGTGGTCATACCACACGGGATCATGCAGGCAGAGCGACTTGTAGCGCTTGCGCCAGCTGTCGCCGGGCCGCTCGTTTTTTTCCACGATGATCGTTGGCACATTGAGCCGCTTCAGCCGCGCGCCGAGCCCAATGCCGCCCTGGCCGCCGCCGATGATCACCACATAGGGCTGCTCCTCATGGCCGAGCCTGGCTTCTTCTTCGGCCTTGATCTGCGCCCAGTTCTTGCGGTTCTTGACGGCGGTGTGCTCAAGCCCAAGCTGGCGGCGCGGGCCCGCCTGCTCTTCGTGGCCCTTAAGTTCAACCATGGTGGTGAGCAGGGTGAAGCACTTGCCGTCCTTCAGCGTCAGCAATCCCCGCCCGCGCGAAACCGCTGTCTCAAAAGTGAACCAGCCCTCCCTGTCGCCTTCGACTTGCCAGTTGGAAGGCTTCACATGGCCCAGCGTTTCCCTGAGCATGGCCTCGATTTCGGCCCGCCCCTCCAGCGTTTTGATGTTCCAGGTGAAGGACACCAGATCGCGCCAATAGCATTCCTCGCAGAAAAGCTGCGAAGCCGCCTTGGCATCCCCGCTGGCGAGGGCCGCGTCAAATTTCGAAAGCCAGTCGGAAACGGCTGAATGCAAAATATCTACTCCGGTTAGTCGGTCAAAATGCCGCCGCGGCCAATATTGATGTCAGCTTCAAGCGTGTTTTCGGTCAAGCTGTATTTTTCCGATACTGAAATTCCAAGGTCATAGGCATTGGCCTGTTCCATCACGGGCGAAACCCGGTCAAACAAATTGAGCTGCGCCTCGCCCTCGAAATTCAGCGCGATATCGCCGCGCGAGGGTTCCCAGCTGCCCTCCGTCTTGAGCCCAGCCTGGGCGGGACCAACCGAGGCAGCCGTCACTTTGATCTCGAAATCCACCCGCCCGTCGCCCTGCACAACCGCATGGATGGAGCCCCAGGGCGTGAGGATTGAGAAGCCCGGATCAAGGCCTGGAATGAGAATGCCGAATTTCGGGATTTTGGCCTTGCAGTCAAAAAACCGCGCGAAGGGCTTGCGGTCCTGGCAGGCCGACTGGGCCGAGGATTCCGCGATTCTGCAGGTCACCAGGTCGATCTGGCCGATGATGCTCTTGGGGCACTTGGCATCGCAGGCAAAATTGATTTCGCACATTTTGCCGCTGCTGTTTGAAAGCGTCACATCGGCCAGCGGCCCGCCGGCGCGCCGCGCCATGACAACGGCGGGGTGCGCGCTGTTGAACAAATAGGCCGCCTCGAGAAATTTCGCCGCCGCCGAAGTCTCGCCGATCAGCGCCAGGGCCTCGGCCATGCGCACGTAGTAGATCACGTTCTGCGGATTGGCGGCGACCGCCTCATGGATGAGGAATGCGCCTTCCTCGATGACGGAGCGGTTTCCCTGCCTGGCGCCCAGGGCCGAGAGGGCCGAGCCCAGATTATTGGCGATCGCCGTCGACTTGCCATCAAGCTTGCGGGCCTCGCGCTGCAAGTCCACAATCGCCGCCAGCAAAGCTTCATCTGGTTTCGCGCCGGAAGGCAAGGTGACGCCTTCCGCCAGCAGCACGCCGAGCGAGGAATAGGGTCCGGCCAAGGCCCGGTCGCGCTCAATGGCCGCCGCGTAGGCCCACGCCCCGTGGGCGAAATGCCGCTTCAGCGTGAAGGCATGGCCAAGGCTGGCGAGCTCTGCCGCAGTCGTCGCCGGGCCGCCAGCCGCGCGCAGCATCGCAACGTCGCCAGGTTCCAGCCGCGCCTCGATGTCAACCCGGGCCTTCGCCACCAGCATGACCGTGTCAGCGCGCGCGGCAATGCTTGCGAAGACAGCGAGGCAGACAATAATGAAGATGCGAAACATTCCAGCCATGACCCGCTCCTTGTGATTCCGTTCCGGATGTTCGCCACAACACATTCTCAGCTCATATTCTGTGAGGGTAGACCGCCATTGACCACGGTGCGAAAACTTTTGGGGTAGTTGTTTTCCATGGACGTCCAGCTTGCCCGGAAGCCCGGTGCCTTCATGTAGTTTTTGAGGGCGTTGAAATAGGCATCCCATACTTCATCATCAATGAGCCGCTGCTCAAACTGAACGAAGGCACTATAGGTCAAGGACATCTGGGCACCCACAATTCTCTCAAACTTGAGTCTGTCCACCGCTGTCAGCTTGGACGTGCTGGCGCAGCCTTTGATATAGGTGTCCGCGTTGTCAGCCATCAGTGCAAAGACGTCTTTCTCGAAGCTCATGAGAGCCTGTACTGTTGAGCCTTCAATCGCCATTGCGTTTCGCCGGATCTGGAGGATCAAAAATACAACTGATACCAACCCGCCGACAACGCCAACGACAGACGAAATTGCCGTGATCGTGCTCCAGTCCCAACTCATCTTCAGTCTCCAGTTGAGTTGGTTTCAGAGTAACCAGCCTCAATGACTATCCCATGGCACAATATACCAATGGCCTATACCTTGATATATAGGCATCGCGCGTGATTCGCCATTTCTAACAGGGGAATTTAATCCTTGACATCGCGCGGTGATTATGCCATAAACGGCTATTCTCCAAAAATGTGAATCGAAAGGAAATGCCATGCTGGTCATTCTGCTTGTCGTCGTCATTGCGCTTGCGGGACTGTTTTTCTACGCCTCCTCGCAACCGGACACTTTCACCGTTTCGCGGACTGCGAACATCAACGCAGCGCCGGAAAAGATTTTCCCGTTCCTCAATGATTTCAACATGTGGGGCCGCTGGTCGCCCTATGAAAAAATGGATCCCGCCATGCAGCGCATCGTTGCGAGCGCGGCAAGCGGCGTGGGCGCCACCTATGCATGGGCCGGCAACGGCAAGGTGGGGGCAGGCGATATGCGGATCACCACATCCACCCCGTCAACCCTGGTGGCGCTTGACCTTAACATGCTGAAACCGATGAAAGTCAGCAACAAGGTGAAGTTCACGCTTCAGCCGAAAGGCGCTGGAACCGACGTCACCTGGGCCATGGAAGGAAGTTCCCCCTTCATCGCCAAGTTCATGGGCGTGGTGATGAACATGGACAGGATAGTGGGCGGCCAGTTTGCGGAGGGGCTGGGAAATTTGAAGCGGGTGGTGGAGAAAACGTAAGGGCCCTCATCCACCCTTTGGGCACCTTCTCCCATCCTTTGGGAAGAAGATAAAATATGGATGTTTCACACAACATATTGATAAATAGCTATTATAATCTTTGCATTGGAATTGACACATTAGAAAGTAGCAAATAGGTAGCGCCCGAATGCCCGGTGGTGGGTACAAAATTGCGGGGCGAAGGGGACAACTGCAAACGCCGACGCCCAAGAGAATGGCAACGTTTCAAAAGTGAAGACTGTGGCATGAGCCTTTTCCATTGGGTGCCGAGACGTCCGCTATCAGATGCACAGCAGACACGGCACAGGGGTTGTCTGACTTCGGCTTTTGACCCAAAGCAGACTTTGGCATTACATGCAGATGTCAGATCTTTAAGTCCACATCAGATAATCGAGCGACGGAAGTTCAGTTACGTTATCTGAAGAAGAAACCCCAGGCCAAGCTGTGGGCCTGGCCAAGGGTTCGTATTTGTCAAATGCGTATTACTTGTCGCCGCCCTCATCAGCTAGCATCATTTGCTTCAACAACCGCTGGTAATTGGTCAGTACGGCTTCCCGCATTCTCAGCATTTCCATAGTGCTTTCATTAATCTGCATCATTACCTCGAATTTCATCTTGCGCAGTGCATCCATTTTGTTCATGTTTTCGAGGTTCTGGTCGGCAAAGGACGATGTTGAGAGCATTGCGAGTGTTGCTGCAGCGATTAAAAACTTCTTCATGTGTATCTCCTGTGGGTTTCATTTGGCTTGATGGACCTGAAATGATCTCATCTGTGGCCAATATCGCAAGTTCCTAAGTTGAACTGAAGTGCCGACTCGGCATGAATTTGATAGGTCAGCCACGTTGATACGAGAGGGATTGCCGCTAGGCGGCTGTCGCCGCAGGAAACTCAAGTCTCAAGATGGCGCTGGCACGCTTAAAAGTGAATCCGATCCAAGACAATGGGGACTGGATATTGTCCCGCTGGCAGAATTTGCTCTTAGTGAGAAGAGCTATTCAATCCAGAGGCCGGAGATCTTCCAGCAGTGTTGGCAGATATTCGGCGACGGTGGGATGGATGTGCATGGTGCGCGAAATCGCGGTGTAAGGTGCGCCCACAGACATGATATCGAGAAATGCATGCACCACTTCGTCGCCATTCAGGCCCAGGATGGCAGCGCCAAGAACCTTCCTGCTTTCCGCTTCAACGACGACCTTCATGAAACCTTGGGTTTCGCTGCGCTCGCGAGCCCGACCAATCGACGTCATCATGCGCTTGGCGACAAGCGCCTTGATGCCTTTGGCCTTCACTTCTTTTTCGGTCATTCCGACACGGCCCAAAGGAGGATCGACAAAGAGCCCATAACACGGGATGCGGTCAGAAATTCTCCGCGGATCATCATCGAAGAGATTGGCGGCAACAATTTCAAAGTCATTATATGAGGTATGCGTGAAGGCGCCGCGGCCATTGACATCACCGATCGCCCATACGCCCTCCACGTTGGTGCGGCACTGGTCGTCGACAGTGATGAAGCCCTTTGAATCTGTCACAATACCCGCCTTGTCGAGGCCGAGATCATCGGTATTGGGTTTGCGGCCAACCGCTACAAACAAATGACTGCCGTTGATGTGAGGTGCTCCTGCGCTACAGTCCAGACCCATGGAAATTGTGTTATTTTTCTTCTCTACGGACAAACACTTGGCATTCAGCCGCACGTCGATTCCTTCCGCTTCGAGAATTTCCCGTACCGCATCAGATACATCGGCGTCCTCGCGCGCGATCAGGCGCTCCGCCATCTCAACCACGGTGACACGTGAACCGAAACGGCGGAAAGCTTGGGCGAACTCGAGGCCTATGTAACTGCCGCCCACGATGAGAAGGTGCTCTGGGATATAGTCTACGTCCAGCAGAGAACTGTTGGTGAAATATGGAACGGCATCGAGCCCTGGCATGTCCGGCACGAAGGCGCGGCCACCGGTATTGATGAATATCTTGTCGGCCGCCAGAATCTCGCCATTGACGCTCACGGTTTTGGGGCCAATGAAGCGGGCGTGAGCACGGTAGACTTTGCCGTTTTCAAGACTTTCCATCCATTGCATTACGCCATCGCGCGATCTGGCAATAATGGCATCTTTCCGCGCCTTCACGCGCTTCATGTCGACTTTGACTGTGTCACCGATATCAACGCCGTATTCCGCAGCTCGACGTGCCATGTGGGCAACATAGGCGCTGGCGACGTATGTCTTGGTTGGAACGCACCCCGAGTTGACGCAGGTGCCACCAAAATTATTGCGTTCAATAACTGCGACCTTCTTGCCATTTTGTGCAAAGCGTTCGGCCAGTGACGGTCCGGACTGGCCCGAACCGATTATAATGGCATCGAATTTAGTGGTCATGATCTTTCACCTTATGTGTATTCCTTGCAATTTGCCATGGCCAACGGCCATCGATTTCAACCACCAGAGTCCAGCTCAGAAAAGTCCGCACAGCGACGAGGCCGGCGAGTACGCCAATACTCATGAAGGTCGCTTCGAGGGCGATGGTCTTCACGATATCCGCAGCGACCAGCATCTCCAGTCCCAACAGCAAAGACCGGCCAATGCGCCCTTTGTAACTGTCATAGTGCTGCTCTTCCTTGGGCTGAAACAAAAAGTAGAACGTCGACCAGATGATGCCGGCAACAATAATCACGACGCCGACGACGTCGATTCCGAGGCCAATGGCGCCAATCCAATTTTCGATCAATGCTTCGAGGGACAATACATTCATTGTCAGACCGTCGCTGCAGCACTTTTCGATGTTTCCGGTTGTGTCGTCGGTGTGGATCCATTCTGTTTGTAGTCTGTTTCATCGTTGCGCGCTGGATTGTGCAGAATAACTCCCTCAAGCGGGTCGAATTCTCCTACCCAAGGAGCACGTTCAATGGCGTTCAACGTGTTGGCATAGCCCGCCTCCCAGCGCTGACGGATTCCTGAAGGGCTGAAATCAACATCCTTGGTATGATTTTCATTGGCAAGGCTGGGAGCCAGAAGCCGAACGATATGCATTTGCGTGACACAGCCCCAACCTGCCAATTCGCGCACAGCAGGGCTGCTGCGTTCGGGTTCCGGAATTTGCGCGGCCAACTGCTTGATGACGTGGCGCAGGCGATGAGTCTGCAACTGGCGTTCGATATGGTTTGCCACGCGGCTTGAATACTGAACGTCCTTCTGCCGGTGAAGCACTTCCCCAATGGTCTCGGGTTCAGGCCCCACGGGATTCCATACGTGAACCGCAAAAATCAGCGAATTCCGGCGCGGATTATCGTCAAATACGATTTCAGTCGGCGTGTTGGAGAGAATGCCGCCGTCCCAATAAAGCTCGCCGTCAACACGGACCGCAGGAAATGCCGGAGGTAGAGCGCCCGACGCCATGATGTGCTTGACCCCGAGTTCCATGTCACGGCCGTCAAAGTAGCGCATCTGGCTGGTGCACACGTGCGCGGCACCTACGGTGAGCCGTGGCTTGCAACGGTTGATTAGCTGGAAGTCGACGAGTTCAAGTAATGTCTTTTCAAGTGGCGCCGTCGAATAGTATCCGGCATGTTCCGCGCCGAGAACCGTGTTTTGCCCCAATGAAGCAGCAAGATTTGGAGTGAAAAAATTGGGAACGCCGCTGACCACTGTATTCAGGTATGACAATGATTGCGTAAGTTGCGGCCACGCCGATCCTGAATTCCAAATCGACTTGTGCGACATGCGCCGCCAGAATTCTTCAAGCCGTGGCAAGCGGTTTTTAGGTTCATTGCCCGCGATCAGGCTGGCGTTGATGGCGCCGATCGAGGTGCCGATGATCCAGTCCGGTTCAATGCCCGCTTCATGCAAGGCTTGATAAACGCCCGCCTGATAAGCTCCAAGCGCGCCACCGCCCTGAAACACGAGCACGATCTGCCCAGGACCCGATGCCGATTGTTTGCCATTGGCCGGTTTCGTCGTCGCTTTGAATTCGTTCTTCATTTTACTCTCCCAATTCTATTTTTATTGAGCGGTCCAACCGCCTTCGATTGGCAATGCCGTACCGGTGATGGATGCGGCAGCGCCAGTGCAGAGAAACACTGCAAGCGCGCCGATCTGCTCGGTCGTTACGAATTGCTTTGTCGGCTGGGCGTGCAGAAGCACATTTTTGATAACTTCATCTTCGCTGATTCCGCGCGCCCTGGCCGTTTCCGGAATCTGTTTTTGAACCAGAGGTGTCAACACATAGCCGGGGCAAATCGCGTTGACAGTAATCCCAAATTCCGCGGTTTCGAGCGCCACCGTCTTGGTCAGACCGAGCACGCCGTGCTTGGCCGCGACATAAGCTGATTTGAAGGGTGACGCCACGAGCCCGTGAGCGGAGGCGATGTTAATGATGCGGCCCCATTTCCGGGCCTTCATTTCCGACACGACGGCACGGATTCCATGGAAAGCGGAAGAAAGATCGATGGCGATGATCGCATCCCACTTCGCCGGTGGAAATGTCTCGATTGCTTCGAAATGCTGGATTCCGGCATTGTTAACGAGAACG
>VFJY01000157.1 GCA_009885825.1 Rhodobiaceae bacterium
AATCGACGTTGGGATAAAGCTTCTTGTCGATGAAATAGGAATCGTTGAGCGCGATATGCTCAAGCTCTTTGGCGACATCGAGCACCGGATCGGTCTTGCCCAATTCCTTTAGCACGGCGTCGGCGGTAGCCTTCATCACCTTCGCGCGCGGATCGTAATTTTTATAGACGCGATGGCCGAAACCCATCAGCCGGAACGGGTCGTCCTTGTCCTTGGCCCGCGCGATGTAGGCGGGGATGTTCTTCACGTTGCCGATCTCGCGCAGCATGTTGAGCGCCGCCTCGTTGGCGCCGCCGTGCGCCGGGCCCCACAGGCAGGCGATGCCGGCGGCGATGCAGGCGAACGGGTTGGCGCCGGAGGAACCAGCGAGCCTGACGGTGGAGGTGGATGCATTCTGCTCATGGTCCGCATGGAGAATGAAAATCCGGTCCATGGCGCGGGCCAGAATTGGGTTTACCTTGTATTCCTCGCACGGCACGGCAAAGCACATATGCAGAAAATTGGCGGCATAGGAGAGATCGTTGCGCGGATAAACAAAGGGCTGCCCGATGTGGTATTTGTAGGCCATGGCCGCGATTGTCGGCAGTTTGGCAATCATCCGGTGAGAGGCGATTTCGCGCTGGCGCGGATCATTCACATCGGTTGAGTCATGGTAAAACGCCGACATGGCGCCCACAACGGCCACCATAACCGCCATTGGGTGCGCGTCCCGGCGGAAGCCCTGGAAGAAGCGCGACATTTGCTCATGGATCATCGTGTGGTGGGTGATGGCGAATTCAAAGGATTTGCGCTGGGCATGGTTTGGCAACTCGCCGTAGTAGAGCAGGTAGCAGGTTTCGATAAAGTCGCCATTCTCGGCAAGCTGGTCAATGGGATAGCCGCGGTGCAGCAGCACGCCTTCATCGCCGTCGATATAGGTTATTTTGGATTCACAGGCCGCTGTGGACGTAAATCCAGGATCGAAGGTAAAAACCTTGCCTTGCCCATAGAGATGGGAAATGTCCAGCACGTCAGGTCCAAGTGTGCCCTTGATTACCGGCAAATCATAGGTTTTTCCGTTGTAAGTGAGCTTGGCCGGATTATCTTGAACAGTCATCGAAGACCCCTCTCTGCGTGTATTTGAGTATATTGCAGCGCAGCAAATAGGTCAAACGGCCATATCACTGATACGCGCCATAGATTCTTCCCGACCCAATACGGCCAATACGTCAAAAATTGGTGGGGACGTGGAACTGCCTGTCAGGCTAGCGCGCAAAGGTTGCGCCAACTTGCCCAATTTAAGTGCTTGAGCCTCGGCATAGGCCTTGACTGCCGCTTCCAGACTGGGCGCATTCCAATCGGCGCACGCCGTCAAAACAGGAATGAGTTCCGCCAGAGCTGCCTTGCCGCCATCGGCCATGACTTGCTTTGCCTTGTCGTCCATGGTTAGCGGCCGCGCCGCAAAGAGGAATGCCGCGCCGTTCTTGAGTTCCACCAAGGTTTTGGCTCGTTCCTTGAGGCCTGCCATGGCCATTTTCAATTGTTCCCGTTTTGCATCGTCCAGCTTGGCCAGCAGCGCGGGCCCGCCTTCGGCATGGGGCAGAAAAGACATCAGCTCTTGGAACAAATCATCATCGCCCATATTGCGGATGTAGTGGCCATTCAGATTCTGAAGCTTGGCAAAGTCGAAGCGTGCCGGCGATTTTCCGATGCTGCTAAGTTCAAACCATTTCACCAGTTGCTCTGTCGTAAATATCTCATCGTCGCCATGACTCCAGCCCAGGCGCGCCAGATAGTTGCGCAGCGCCGCCGGCAAGTATCCCATGGCCCGGTAGGCCTCAACGCCCAACGCTCCATGGCGCTTTGAAAGCTTGGCGCCATCGGGCCCGTGAATGAGCGGAACATGGGTCATGTCAGGGACGGGCCAGTCCATGGCAGCATATATCTGTGTTTGGCGCGCCGCGTTGGTGAGATGGTCGACACCGCGCACGATGTGGGTGACGCCCATGTCGCGGTCATCCACGACGACGGAGAGATTATAGGTTGGGTTCCCGTCGGAGCGCAGAATGATGAGATCATCCAGATCCTTGTTGGCAAAGACCACGCGGCCCTGGGCGTTGTCATTGATGATGGTTTCGCCCTCTTGGGGAGACTTGAAGCGGATGACAGGTTTCACGCCAGCGGGCGCATCGCTCGGTGGGCGGTCGCGCCAGGTGCCATCATATCTGATCGGGCGTTTTTCGGCTTCGGCCCTGGCCCGCATGGCGTCCAGTTCCTGGGGGCTGCAGTAGCAGTGATAGGCGTGACCGGATGCCAGCAATTGTCCGGCCACTTCGCGGTGGCGCGCGGCCCTGCTGTGCTGTGAAACAGCGTCACCATCCCACGTGAGGCCAAGCCAGGTCATGCCATCCAAGATGGCGGCAATGGCCGCCTGGGTCGAGCGTTCGCGGTCCGTGTCTTCAATGCGGAGCAACATTTTGCCATCGTTGTGCCTGGAGAAGGCCCAGTTAAACAGGGCCGTGCGGGCACCACCAATATGCAGGTAGCCAGTGGGCGAGGGAGCAAAGCGTGTAACGACGGGTACTGACATAGGCTCCGTTTTCCTTGTAGGCTGGTAGCGGGGAGAGGCTCGCCAAAGGAACTAGCACAGGCTTTTGGGACGCGTAAGAGGGCAAGGGCGTGATCGTGGAGAGGCTACACGAAGTGTGGCGGGCGCAGGCAGGCAATGGCGTGCTTTGGGCACCCGTGGCGTTGGCCTTCGGCATATGGACCTATTTTTCCTTGCCGCAGGAACCCTCAATTGTCGTTACGGTCCTAATGCTGGTGGTTGCGGCTTTTCTGTTCGGGGTGGCCCGGGGACGCCTGATATTTATTTTGCTGGCAATTTTTCTCTTTGGATTTGCGCTGGCCAAGGGTCGTGCGGAAATTGTTGCAACGCCACTCCTCAAAGCCACGACCAGTGAGGTCGCGGTTGTGGGAATTGTGCATGATGTCGAAAGCGCTTCGGCAAAACGCGGAACTATCATATTGGAACCAACGGAAATTGAAGGATGTTGGTGGCCCAGTTGCCGCGCCGTTTGCGACTTGCAAATTTCACCCGCAATGGCAATCCCACAATCGGCGCGCGCGTGGCTTTAAAGGCGAGACTTGCCCCCATTTCATCGCCCACCATGCCGGGTGGATTTGACTATGGCAGGTTGCAGTATTTTGAAAGTATCGGCGGCAGCGGCCGGATTACTTCGCAGATTGACGTGCTGGAGCAAACAGGTTCCGCAGCATTGTGGCTGGCAAAAGGCCTGCATGAATTGCGCCAGAGCATCGGCGGCCGCATAAGGCTGCACTTGCAGGGAACCACCGCCGCACTGGCAGAGGCCATGATCACGGGTGAGCGTGCGGCCATCCCCAAGGACATCAATACCGGCCTGCAAATCTCAGGCCTGGCGCATATTCTTTCCATTTCGGGACTTCACATGTCGCTGGCGGCAGGCGGTGTGTTCTGGGTTGCGCGGGCTTGGCTGGCCCTGTTTCCAGCCATTGCGCTCCGCTGGCCCATCAAGAAATGGGCCGCAGGTGCCGCACTCATTTTCGGATTTGCTTACATGCTGCTGGCGGGTTCCGGTGCTGCCACGCAACGGTCATATATCATGCTGGCGGTTGTATTTTTGGCTATCATCGTGGACAGACCCGCCATTTCCCTGCGCAATCTGGCTCTGGCCGCGATCCTGATTTTGTTGCTGGAACCTGAATCCGCCATTCAAGCCAGCTTCCAAATGTCGTTCATGGCAGTGATGGGGCTTGCTGCCTTTTTCGAGTACTGGAACCGGCCCCGGCAGGAACGGGAGTATAAGATCGAAAGCCGCTGGATGTTTTTTGGGAGATGGGCTTTCAAGGTCATATTTGCATCGATACTGACTACTGTTGTGGCTGGGGCCTTTTCCTCCATTCCAGCGGCCTATCATTTCGGCAGGCTTGCACCTTACGGTGTGATCGCCAACGGGCTGGCAATTCCCGTCATGAGCCTAGCTGTCATGCCCTTCGCGCTGCTGAGCGTTGTTCTGATGCCATTTGGGCTGGAGGCATGGCCGCTGGCTGGGTTGGGGCATGGCCTGGAGTTGGTTTTGGCGATTTCTGACTATGTCGCGGGCTTGCCGGGTGCGCAGCGCGTTGTTCCGCAATTGCCAATTGGCAGTGCCATCGCCTTGGCGATTGGCGCAACGATGCTATGCCTGGTTCGGGGTCATGCCAAATACACTGGCGCCTTATTTGCTGTGGCAGCGGTTGCCTTCGCGCAATTCAACTCTATGCCGGATATCTTGATTGAACGGACAGCGGCCAATGTCGCATACTTGAATGCTGATCGAGAGTTGGTGTTTGCCAATGCCCGCAGAGGTCGCTTCGCGGCAGAAAAATGGCTTCAGGCCAATGGGGAGGAGGCATCT
This sequence comes from Rhodobiaceae bacterium, assembly GCA_009885825.1. Taxonomy (GTDB): domain Bacteria; phylum Pseudomonadota; class Alphaproteobacteria; order Rhizobiales; family Aestuariivirgaceae; genus Aestuariivirga. Next base: position 4,419 of record VFJY01000157.1, read on the forward strand.
TTCAAGCAAGCGGCTGCCCGGCCCGGCTGGGTTTGCGGCTCGCGATCATGCCAGGCGGAGATCAACGCCAAACAGGTTGCCTATTTCTTTGAAGGTGTTGGAGTGGAGCCATCCTGTGATGGATTTGATATCATTGTCGCGGCCTATCCCCTTCGCGGGGCTTGCAAACAGGTCAAGACCCGCATCGACCGCTTTGACGTTTGGCGCCAAGGCGCGCACGCAATTATATTGAATGACGCGGGAGTGAAAGTTTCAACCGCGAAGGCTGCGAGCGGAAACCGGCCGTGGGTTGTCGTGCCGGAAGCCAGAAAAAAGCCGAAGTCAGCAAAATGACTGTCAACCGCAGATTTTTCGCAGATCGGTCCACTGGCTGTCGCTGATCGCCGGTTTCAGCGGGATACTGGTCGGCGCAGGCTTGATAAGGCCGATACGTTCCGCAGTGCCGGGATGGGTCGAAAATACACTGCCCAGCCTGGAAAGCGTCGTGTTCACGGGCTTGCCCTCTTCTTTCAAAACTTTTTCGAAGAAGCGTTTCAATCCCGTTGGGTCGATTTTGGCTGCCACCATCATGTCGACCGCATAGGTGTCAGCCTGGCGTTCGGCGTCGCGGCTTGATCGCAAAACGGCGGCGAGGCTGGCAAGAGAACCCGTATTGCCGCCGCCGGATGTTCCCGTTGCGACGCTGAGCAGGATTTCAACGCCCATGATCCGCACCAATTGGGCTTCCGGGTGCCGGTGGGCGGCATGGCCAATTTCATGGGCGAGAACGCCAGCGACTTCGTCCTGTCCGGACGTCTCATTGATGAGCCCGCGGGTGAGCACAATGTGACCGCCCGGCAACGTGAAGGCATTCATAAGCCCGATGTCATAGACCCGAACTTTTATGGGAGGCATATCCGGGTCGCCTTCGGCAAGGCTGGCCAACATGGCGGAGAGGGCTGCATCGCCTGCGGGCGTGGTGCAGAACTTCGCACCCTGCGCCAAGGCTTTTTCCATTTGCTCGCCGGCCCGCTCGCGCCATTCTTCGGGCAGCAACACCGCAATTTTTTGGGGAGCGTAATTGAGCGTGAAATACATGACGCCGGCAAAAGCGGCGAGGCTCAGGCCAATCCACAGTGAAAATTTCATGGCCCGCTTGGGGTTGAAACCGCCTTTGAGATGGGGTGCAATCGCTAGCAGCTCGGCCATGAAATCCTCATCATGAACGACAAGGCGGGCGCCGGGTTGACTGTCATGGGCAAGTCTCAGGGTGTGGCCTTTGACGGGCGGGTCGACGGCAAACAGGCCAGCCATCCGCCAGGCTCGCGGAGGCAGCCCATCGCCTGAAAATGTCAGGCCCTGGCTATCGAGATTGACACTGACCGGCCGGTCCCGCGCCACTTGTCCATCGAAATAGATGGCATCAACGGGCATCAGATGACACCGACATCAAAGGCATCCGCCAGGCCCTCGCCGGTCTTGCTGAGCGCCGCGCTTGACTGCGCAATTGCGTCCACGTCGACCGTGCCGATAACCTGCAGCCTGTCACACATGTATCGCACCAGCCTTTGCTGAATGAAGGGGCGGCCAATGCCGAGGGTGAAAATGAGTATCAACAAGTTGACGATTACGAGTGCAATGAGGCTGCCCGCCGTGGCGTTGAGCTTGAATGTCGCGTTTCCGGCGGTCGTATAGCTGGCAAAAGTGGCAAGCTCCTTGGCCGTGTAGATTGCCCAGAGCGTGGGAATGACCAGAAATATTGCAAGATAGGTGAGAACCACCACGGCTATCATTGTTCCAACTGTCCAGGTCTGATCCGGTGTCGGCTGGGGATTGTCCCGAAACACCTCTTCGAACGCCGCTGAAAGCTCCGGGCCGCTCAAAACTGCGAATTCATAGGCAATGATGCCAATTCCTGCGATGATCGCAACAAGCGTCAAAAACCAGCATAGCGCATAGGTCGGATATAATGGCCCGGCGCGCCCCCTGAATTTGAAGGCGAGATTGCCAAACCTCATATCGCCAATAATCTGTTCCTGCAGGACCGTATTCAAAACCGGATTGGACCAGCCGAGTGACGTGCCGCTGGCCAAAAGCGAGCCAAAATAGGTGAGGCTATAAATCATGGACGAGCCGACCAGCGTTCCCCGGATGCCACGCCACAGTGTGCGTGAGAGTTGATAGCGCCGGGCACGGTAGACGGCCGCCCCCCAAAGCACGGCTATTATAAGGTACAAAAGAATTTGAAGGGCAATTATGGCGGGATGTTCCGGGCCATAGGCGAGGCTGATAACGAACACCAACAGAATGAACGGCAGCATGAAAATTCCGAGAACGATGAGAAATCCGAGGAACAGTTCCAACCCGCGGCCGGTGTACTCCAGCGGTTGGCCGTTGAAGTAAATACAACTCCAAATATGCTTTCGGACGTTGGTTTTGGCCCAAAACCGGTAGATGCCAAGGGTCAGGATAGTGAGCAGGAAATTGACAATGGAAAGACCGCCGAGCCCGGGTCTCGGCACATATTGAATTTGGATTGTCTCACCCGGGGCACCGCGAGAATCTGTCATGGCGGCCAACTTGCCATGGCCGCTGGATTCGGGAAATAGTCTATATTTCGGAACATGGTTGGCAATATCGCAACACCTGTTGCCGAAATGGCACAGGCCCACAATTTGTATGTTCGCCGCAATTCCGCACCATTATGAACCATTCATCTGCCCAAATTAGCGTCTACCGTCATAATTCACAGAAACCAGAGGTCTGTGGAATCGATACCAGAGAGCGTAAGAGCTGTGCGGTCGTAACGATAAAAACAAAAACGCTGGCACAGGGAAATATTATGGACGTTAAGGCAATCTCCAAGACACGGCTTCCGAGCCGCCATGTAACTGTTGGTCCACACAGGGCGCCACACCGGTCCTATCTCTATGCCATGGGGCTGAACGAGCAGCAAATTGGGCAACCCTTGGTGGGCGTGGCAAGCTGCTGGAACGAGGCCGCCCCTTGCAACATTTCACTCATGCGGCAGGCGCAATCGGTGAAGCGTGGCGTGGCTGCGGCGAATGGCACGCCACGGGAGTTCTGCACGATCACGGTTACCGACGGCATTGCCATGGGCCATCAGGGCATGAAGGCTTCGTTGGTTTCGCGCGAATGCATTGCTGACAGCGTTGAGCTCACCATGCGCGGCCACTGTTATGACGCGCTGGTCGGGCTCGCGGGCTGTGACAAGTCGCTGCCCGGCATGATGATGGCGATGCTGCGGCTCAACGTGCCTTCGGTGTTCATCTACGGCGGTTCGATCCTGCCCGGCACCTTCAAGGGCCGCCCGGTGACTGTGCAGGACGTTTTCGAGGCCGTGGGCAAACATTCCGTTGGCGAGATGACCGACGAGGACCTGCACACCCTTGAGCAGGTTGCCTGTCCATCAGCCGGCTCCTGCGGCGCGCAGTTCACGGCAAACACCATGGCGACTGTTGCCGAGGCGATTGGTTTGGCATTGCCCTATTCCTGCGGCGCTCCTGCCCCTTATGAAATTCGCGATACTTTCTGCTTCGCGTCGGGTGAGAAAGTCATGGAGCTCATCGCGCGCAATATTCGCCCGCGCGACATCGTTACGTTGAAGGCTTTGGAGAACGCGGCGACCGTTGTGGCGGCATCCGGTGGTTCCACCAATGCGGCGCTGCATTTGCCAGCCATGGCCCATGAATGCGGTATCAAGTTTGACCTGTTTGATGTCGCCGAAATATTCAAGCGAACCCCCTACATCGCTGACCTGAAGCCCGGTGGAAAATATGTGGCCAAGGACATGTTTGAGGCCGGTGGCATCCCGCTGCTCATGAAAACCTTGCTCGATCACGGTTTCCTGCATGGCGATTGCCTGACGGTTACGGGCCGCACCATGGCTGAGAATATGGCCTCGGTGAAATGGAACCCGGATCAGGACGTGGTTTATCCCGCCAACAAGCCCATTACCAAGACCGGTGGCGTTGTGGGCCTGCGCGGCAACCTGGCTCCTGAAGGCGCTATCGTAAAGGTCGCGGGCATGAAGAACCTGACCTTCACCGGTCCGGCGCGCTGCTTTGATTCCGAAGAGCTATGCTTCGAAGCCGTTTCCAAGAAGCAGTACAAGGAGGGCGAAGTTCTGGTCATTCGTTATGAGGGCCCGCGTGGCGGCCCCGGCATGCGCGAGATGCTGTCCACAACAGCTGCCCTCTATGGTCAGGGCATGGGCGAGAAAATGGCGCTCATTACCGACGGCCGCTTCTCAGGTGCCACGCGCGGCTTCTGTGTCGGCCATGTGGGGCCGGAAGCGCAGCTTGGCGGCCCCATCGCCCTGTTGAAAGATGGCGACTTGATCACACTTGATGCCAATAAGGGTGCGCTGACGTGCAATGTGAGCGACGCTGAGTTTGCGACCCGTAAAAAAAGCTGGAAGCCGCGCGAGCATGGCTATGGCTCGGGCGCTTTGTGGAAATATGCGCAACAGGTTGGCCCCGCTGTATCAGGGGCTGTAACCCATCCCGGAGGAAGTCACGAAGGTGTTTGCTACGCTGACATCTAGGGTTTTCGTGAAGGCAGTTTCACGCCGCGCCAGAAGTGCAGCTATCGCGTTTCTGGCGGTGGTGGTGCTTGATGTAGGCAGGGTTGGCTACGCGGAAGACAGCAGCTCAGACTTCTTCTCCTATTTGCCGGCGGCGCCGGAAATCAATTTGCCAGATCTCGATATCATTCCCTTCTGGACAGATGATTTGAAGAAGGCAAAGAAGGCTTACAACGGCGGAAACTTCGACAGGGCCATAAAGTATTTCCGCAAGGCATCCGAAGATGGAAACATGGTGGCTGACTGGTATCTTGGCCATATCTATCGCACGGGCCGCGGCGTTCCGCGCGATGATGCAACGGCGTTTTCCTATTATTCACGGGTGGCTGACACCTATGATCCGGATGAAAAGGATCAGAAACGGCTGCGCATCATGGTGGATTCAATGTTGCGTGTCGCTGACTATTACAGGGTGGGCATTGTGTCTGCCGGGATTCCTGCCAACCATATTATTGCGGCGAACAGCTATCTCAAAATAGCTTCCACCTATGGCCACCCGGGCGCACAATATTCGTTGGGCCTGATGAACATCAATGGGCAGGGGGTCAAGAAAAATCCCCAGCAGGGACTGAAGTGGCTGATCGCGGCCGCAAGAAAGCGCCATGCTGAGGCGGAAGCCTATCTGGGGGATTTGTATTGGGATGGGAAAGTGGTGCGTCAGGACCGCACACGGGCGCTGATGTGGTATATTCTGGCCAAGCAATCGACAGAGCCGAGCGCCTATCCCTCAATATTTGACCGCTATGAAGAATTGAATGCGGCAGCGCCCGAGGATACACGGCTGGAAGCAGCGGCCAGGGCGCGGGTTTGGGCCGAGCAGTATCCTGTTGGCAACGACAGACTGGCTGAGTGAGAATTAGGCAGCGCCCTTTGGCCTGCTGCTGACATAGGCGGCCACCCCAACAAGTATAGCCGTGATGACAATTGCCAGCCACGTTGGCGCATTGCCAAAATACCATAGCCAGCTTCCCATCAGGCACATGATGAACAGGGCCAGAATTTTGGCCTTTAATGAAATCGCGCCGTTATCCTGCCAGTTGCGGATGGGTGGCCCGAAAACCCGGTGGGTGCGGATTTTCTCGGCCATGGCGGGCGATGATCGGGTGAAGGCCCAGATGGCCACCAGCAACATCGGCGTGGTGGGCAGGATCGGCAAAATAAGGCCAGCGATGGCAAAACCTACGCTAATCCAGCCGACACCCAAATAAAACAGTTTCTTCAAATTCAGGCCATTCCCGGTTTTCTGTAAAGCTTGCAAATCATCGGCTGTTCATGCGATTTAGACCCTGCAATGACAAGCTCCAATTCGCCGCAACCTGTTGCCACGCCGCATGTGCGTATTTCCTTTTTCGGAAAGCTGCGGGCGTATTTTTTCACCGGTTTGGCGATTACAGCGCCAATTGCCGTCACCATTTGGGCGACATTGTGGTTCATCACCTTTTTTGATACGTGGGTTAAGCCGTTTATCCCCAGCTATTACAACCCGGACACCTATCTGCCCTTCAAGGTTCCGGGCCTTGGGTTGGTTTTTGCGCTGATCACGATCACGCTGATTGGGGCGCTGGCAGCCAATCTGGTTGGAAAAACGCTCATCGCCATTTGGGACAATGTGCTTAATCGCACGCCCGTTGTGCGCTCCATCTACAAGGGTTCGAAGCAGATATTCGAAACGCTGTTCCTGCAGAAGGGGGCGTCATTCCAGAAGGTGTGCCTGGTTGAATGGCCGCGCCGTGGAACGTGGTCCATCGCGTTTATTTCACGCGAAATCGACGCAGGCATGATCGGCTTGGAAAAAGGCCGGGCCATGTATGCGATTTATGTTTCAACCACGCCCAATCCCACATCGGGATATGTATTCTTCTGTGATGTGGACGAAGTCCGGCTTCTGGACACGACGGTTGAAGATGCCTTGAAGCTGGTGATTTCACTTGGCCTGGTGTTTCCAAAGAAACCGCTTGCTCCGGGTTTGGAAAGCAAAGTTGCGGTTAGACTTCCGGCGAAGAAAGTCAGCCGGACGAAAGCAACTTGATGGCTTCGTCTCGCTCAAAGAGATAGAGCAGGGTGCGGAGCGCCTCACCGCGCGGCGTTTTCAGTTCGGGATCGCGCGCGAGGATGAGGGCTGCATCATCGCGGGCAGCAGCCAGCAAATCGCCATGAATACCGAGATCGGCCAGTCGGAACAATGGCAGGCCCGCCTGCTGGGTTCCCAGCATTTCGCCAGCCCCGCGAAGCCTTAAATCCTCTTCTGCGATGCGAAAGCCATCTTCCGTTTCGCGCATGATTCTGAGGCGGGCCTTGGCGGTTTCTCCCAGCGGCTCCTGATACAACAGCAGGCAGCTGGACTTCGCCATGCCACGACCCACCCGTCCGCGCAATTGGTGCAATTGGGCCAGGCCAAAGCGTTCGGCGTTTTCGATGATCATGACGCTGGCTTCCGGCACGTCGACGCCCACTTCGATAACGGTGGTCGAAACCAGGATATCGAGCGCGCCTGATTTGAAATCCGCCATCACCGCATCCTTGGCAGAACCTTTGAGTTTGCCGTGAACAAGGCCGGCGCGACCGGGAAAGACTTTTGCCAGCTGATTGAAGCGGTCTTCGGCGGCAGCCAGATCTATCAGCTCACTCTCTTCAACCAACGGGCACACCCAATAGGCACGGTTGCCACTGGCGATACTGCGTCCCAGTCCCGCGATCACCTCGTCCAGACGATCCAGCGGCAACACGCGGGTATCAATCGGCAAGCGGCCAGCGGGCTTCTCAGTGAGCTTGGAAACATCCATGTCGCCATAGACCGTCAGGGCCAATGTGCGGGGAATGGGCGTGGCGGTCATCACCAATAAGTCGGTCGCCTTGTCAGCTTTTGCCTGCAGGGCCAAACGCTGATGCACCCCGAAGCGGTGCTGCTCGTCAATGACGGCAAGGCCCAAGTTGCTGAATTCCACGCCCTCCTGAAACAGGGCGTGGGTGCCAATGAGAATGTCAATTTCACCGGACTGGAGCCGTTCAAGAATTTCATCGCGCTGTTTGCCTTTCTCCCGGCCCGTTAAAACAGCAACGGCAATTCCGGCGGCATCACACAGGGGAGAGAGGGAAGCAAAATGCTGGCGGGCCAGAATTTCGGTTGGCGCCATAAAGGCGCCCTGCGCGCCACACTCAACCGCTGTTGCCAGCGCCAGCAGGGCCACGATGGTTTTGCCGGAACCTACATCGCCCTGCAGCAGGCGCAGCATGCGTTCCGGGGCTGCCATATCGCCGTTAATTTCGGTGTTGGCGGCCATTTGCCCGGCTGTCAGTTGATAGGGCAGGGCTGCGATGATCTTGCTTCTGAGGTGGCCCATGCCGGCAAAGCTTTGGCCAGCGGCGCGTTTCATGTGGCCGCGCACCAGGCTCAGGGCGAGTTGATTGGCGAGCAGCTCATCATAGGCCAGGCGCATTCGGGGTGGCGAGGTGAGTGAGGCAATTTCTGCGATTTGCGGGTTGTGCAGGGCGTGCAGCGCCGCGGTAAAATCCGGCCAGTGGTGGCGTTGCTTCCAGGCCTCGTCCTGCCACTCGCCCAGTTCGGGCAGCAGGGCGACCGCGGCACGAATGGCGCGGGCGAGTATTTTGGACGAAAGGCCAGCCGTCAGCGGGTACACAGGCTCAATCAATGGCATGTGGCCGAAGTCTTCGGCGTTAAGGATGTGGTCCGGATGGGCGATCTGGGGTTCGCTGCCATACCAGCTAATTTCGCCGGAAATGAAACGGGTTTCGCCTTCGGGCAGGCTGCGCATCAGGTGGTCCGCGTGGGCGTGGAAAAACACCAGCGTGAGCGTTCCGGTACCGTCAAATACCTCAACCCTGTAGGGCAATTTTTTACTGAGGCTAAGGGGTGGCTTGTGCTTTCCGACAGTCACTTCAATGGTTACTATTCCTTCTCTCGGAAGATCTGCGATGCAGGGGCGGAAGCGCCGGTCCACCAGTGCGGTTGGAAGGTGAAATAGGAGGTCAACAATGCGGGCCTCGGCCGCGCTGTCGCCACGCAGCAGTTTGCCCAGGAGTTTTTCAAGCTTGTGGCCGATGCCCTTGATGCCGGAAGCACTGGCAAAGAGCGGATTGAGAACTGTAGGACGCATGTGTCCATTTTGTTTGGGAAGTTGTTGCAGCGCAAGTGCGGAAAGGGCTATTCAGGCGGTTCATGAATATTTCCACCGACACACTGGAACTGCGCCGGAAGCGGCTGCTATGGCGGGCCTGCCACCGTGGCATCAAGGAAATGGATTTGCTGATGGGTGGATTTGCCCGGAGCCGTTTGGCGGGATTGAGCGGCCCGCAGCTCGATGAGTTTGAAGCGATGATTGACCTTCCCGATCAGGAACTGCTTTCCTGGATCAAGGGTGAGCTGCCTGTTCCGGCGAATTTTGACAGCGCCCTGCTGAGAGAGTTGTTGCAGTTCCGGCCATGACAGACATTTCCAAGCTCATTCCGCGACTGAATGTTTCAGGGCGCATTTCGCTTTCCGGTGTGCCACAGGGCCTGGACGCAATGTTGCTGCCGCGGCTTGCCCGGCAATTGGGCAATGTAGCGCTGTTGCACATCTGTATCGATGACCAACGCCTTTCAACGCTGGCCGAGCAAATCAGTTTTTTTGCTCCCGACCTGGAGGTGTTGCGGTTTCCGGCCTGGGACTGCTTGCCCTACGACCGGGTTTCGCCATCCGCCGATGTCCTGGCGCGCAGGCTCGCAACCCTGGCTCAACTCAGCATCAAATCCGCCAAGCCCCGGTTGGTTTTGACAACGGTGAATGCCGCGCTGCAGCGTGTTGCGGCGCGTGATGCCATTGGCAAATCCTCTTTCACGGCAGCGCCCAGCCAGCGGGTGAACAGCGACGCGCTGCAGGCGTTTCTGGCGGGCAATGGGTTTTCGCGATCGAGCACGGTGGTTGATCCGGGTGACTTTGCGGTGCGGGGCGGCATCATAGATATTTTTCCGCCCGGAGCCGAGAACCCGGTGCGGCTGGATTTCTTTGGCGATACACTGGAATCCATCCGCGAGTTTGATCCGCAGACGCAGCGCTCGACGCTCACGCTCAGGAAACTCTTGCTGATGCCCGCCAATGAAGTCCTGATTACGCCGGAGACGATTGGCAGGTTCCGCACGGGCTATGCGGCGGCGTTTGGCGGGCTGGACTTCAATGATCCGCTCTATGAATCGATTACCAGTGGCCGGCGCTATCAGGGCATGGAACACTGGATGCCGCTGTTTCATGAGCGGCTTGAGACTTTGCTGGATCATTTGCCAGGCTCGCCGATATCGTTGGATCAGGGAACAGACGAGTCAATTCCTGCGCGCCTTGAACAGGTGTCGGAATTTTATGATGCCCGCCGCGAAGCTCGTGAGAAGGGCTCGTTTGGCGCGGCGCCTTACAAACCACTGAAGGCAGAGCGGCTTTATGTAGGCGACGAAGAATGGAAGCAGTTGCTGGCGGACCGTACGACGCTGGCATTATCAGCTTTTGAGAGTCCGGATGCGTCCAGTATTTCGTTTGGCGGCAGGAGGGGGCGGAGTTTTGCGGTTGAACGCGCTGTAACCGGCACGAGCATTTATGATGCTGTCAAAGTGCACACGGAAGACCTCCGCAAAGCGGGCAAACGGGTTCTGATTGCAAGCTGGACGGAAGGTTCACAAGAGCGGCTTTATGGCATCCTGAAAGATCACGCTCTGGCTCCGCTTGCCGCGGCTGTGACGTGGGCTGATGCCAGCACGCGGGACCAGTCGATTGTCAGCCTCATTGTCCTGGGGCTGGAAGAGGGTTTGGAAACCGACAATCTGATTATCATTGCCGAACAGGATATTCTGGGTGACCGTTTGGTTCGGAAAGCCCGCAAAAACAAAAAAGCCGCTGATTTCCTGTCTGAACTTTCGGCCCTGTCGTCTGGCGATCTTGTGGTGCATGTGGATCATGGCATTGGGCGCTTTGAAGGCCTCAAGACCATAGAAGTGCAGGGTGCCCCGCATGATTGCCTGCTGTTGGTTTATGCGGGAAATGACCGGCTGTTCCTGCCAGTTGAAAATATTGAATTGTTGACCCGCTATGGGGCGGAAGATAACGGCACGCAGCTTGACCGGCTTGGCGGCGGTACCTGGCAAGCCAAGAAAGCCAGGCTCAAAGAGCGTATCCGTGAGATTGCCGAGGACTTGATAAAGACGGCAGCGGCCCGCGAGTTGAAGCCGGGTGATATTCTGCCACCACCTGACGGTGCCTACGATGAATTCTGCGCGCGCTTCCCTTACGAAGAAACTGAGGATCAGCTCGCGGCTATTGAAGCGGTCTTAAGCGATCTGCAGAAGGGCCGCCCCATGGACCGGCTGATTTGCGGCGATGTTGGCTTTGGAAAAACCGAAGTTGCCCTGCGCTCCGCCTTTGTGGCCGCGTTGAACGGCAAGCAGGTTGCTGTTGTCGTGCCAACAACTCTGTTGGCGCGGCAGCACTTTGCAACGTTCACCGAGCGTTTCAAGGGTCTGCCGCTGCGTATCGCGCAAGCGTCGCGGCTTGTGGGCCGCAAGGAAGTTGATGCGGTAAAACACGGGCTTGAAACTGGCGATGTTGACATCGTCGTTGGCACCCATGCACTTTTGACTGGCACCATCAAGTTCCGTGATTTGGGGCTGCTTATCATCGACGAGGAACAGCATTTTGGCGTGAAGCACAAAGAGCGCCTGAAGGAAATGCGCGCCAATGTGCATGTGTTGACGTTGACCGCCACGCCCATTCCCCGCACGCTGCAATTGGCCTTGTCGGGTGTGCGGGAGCTATCGCTCATCACCACGCCGCCACTGGATCGTCTTGCGGTTCGCACCTACATTTCTCCCTTCGATCCTGTCATCATTCGGGAATCCCTGCTGCGCGAGCATTACCGGGGCGGGCAGAGTTTTTATGTCGTGCCGCGCATAACGGACCTCACGGAGATTGGTGAATTCCTGCGCGAGAGCATTCCTGAAATCAAGTTCAGGGCCGCGCATGGGCGGATGGCGCCAACCGAACTTGAAGACATAATGGCGGGTTTTTATGACCGGAAGTTTGATGTGCTGCTTTCAACGACAATCGTTGAATCGGGGCTTGATATTCCAACCGCCAATACGCTGATCATTCACCGGGCGGATATGTTCGGCTTGGCCCAGCTTTATCAGTTGCGCGGGCGTGTGGGGCGATCAAAGCAGCGGGCCTATGCGTTGCTTACAACGCCGCCAAACCGGGTGCTCACGGAAGCCGCCGAACGGCGCCTGAAAGTTTTGCAATCGCTTGATTCACTGGGTGCCGGTTTTACACTTGCCAGTCACGATCTTGACCTGCGGGGTGGTGGCAATTTGCTGGGCGAGGAGCAATCTGGCAACATCAAGGAAGTTGGCTACGAGTTGTATCAGGCCATGCTTGAGGAAGCGGTGGTCAAAATGCGGACGGGCGGCGCACTGGAAGAGGCTGAGGGCACCTGGTCGCCGCAGATCAATGTGGGAACTTCGGTTTTGATACCAGACAAGTATGTCTCAGATTTGCAAGTGAGGCTTGGGCTTTATCGCCGCTTGGCAGATTTGCATGAACAATCAGATTTGGAAGCCTTTGGGGCGGAGCTGCATGACCGTTTCGGAAGGCTTCCGGAAGAAGTTGAATATCTGCTTGAAGTTGTTGGCATCAAGTTGCTGTGCCGCGCGGCCAATGTTGGCAATGTGGACGCGGGGCCCAAGGGAGTTGTGCTGGGTTTCAGAAAAGACACGTTCCCCAATCCTGCCGCATTGGTGCAATGGATTGGCGGGCAGGGCACTTTGGCCAAGCTGCGGCCCGATATGAAACTGGTGATCCTGCGCACCTGGAAAACCCCAGAAGAGCGCCTGAAGGGTACGCGGCAGATCATGCAGAATTTGGTGAAGCTAGCTGCCTGATCGCGTCAGCCAGAACCCGTGCCGGTTGCGCGCCCGTGACGCCCTGTTCGCGGCCCAGGATGAAGCAGGGAACACCGGTGATGCCCATGCGCGAGGCTTGTTCAACCTCGGCTCTCACGGCCCCCAAATCGGTGTCTTGCTCGAATTTGGCAGAAATTTCTGTCGCGTCCAGGCCCGCTTCGGTCGCGATTGCGAGAAGCACTTTCCGGTCGCCCACATCTTTGCCCTCATTCCAGTAAGCCATAAACAGGCGCTCGGCGACATCATGCTGTTTGCCTGTGGGGTGGCTCCAGCGGATGAGCCGGTGTGCATCGATGGTGTTTGGGGTGCGGGTGATCTTCTCAAATTGAAATGGTACGTCGTCTTCGTTGCCTGCTGCAATCAGTGGATCATGGACTGTCTTCAGGCATTCCGGCCCGAATTTGTTTTCCGTATATTCGCGCCTGCTCATTCCCTCTTTTGGAATGCCGGGGTCGAGCAGGAATGGCCGCCAATTCACTTCAACCTTGATGTCATCAATTGAAGCTATGGCCTTGTCCAAGCGGCGTTTTCCGAGAAAACACCACGGGCAAATAACATCAGAGACAACATCTATTTCAAGCGTTTTCATGGATTGCGCCACAGGGTTGTGGCTTCAAATCCGGGCAGCGGCTGGGCATCGGGTCTGCCGATGTGATTCCACCGCGCCACCCATTGGCCACCTGCGTCATAAAACGGAATGATGTAGAAGCCGGACACCAGCAGGCGGTCGAGGGCGCGCACGGCGGAGGCGAATTCCTCGTGGCCCTTGGCGGTGAGCAACGCTGCAATTGCCGCGTCCACAGCCGGATCGGCAATGCCCGGATAATTTCGCGTTCCCTCGGTGGTTTTGCCGTCGGAGCCAAAATAGAGTTTTTGTTCGTTGCCGGGTGACAGTGAATTGAACCAGGTGGCGGGGATCATGTCATAGTCATAGGTTTTCTGCAGCGATGCAAATTGGGCGGAATCTACAATGCGCACATCGGCCTGGACGCCGATCTGCTGCAGGGTGCGCTGATAGTGGAGCGCTATCTTTTCCTGATCCTTGTTCTGGATTGAAATGGTGAATGCGAAGGTCTCGCCTGCCGCATTTGCAAGGCCCGTGTCCTTTACGGTCCAACCAGCTTCGGCCAGAAGATCAACGGCTTTGCGCAGTTGCTTCCGGTCACGCCCCGAACCATCGCTGACGGGGAGCCTGTAGGAGCCATCAAGAAAATCGGCGCGCAATTTCGCTGAACCCAAAATCTTCAATTCCGCCGCGTCCGCTGGCTTGTCCTTGGAAGAAAGTGCGGAGCCTGAATAATAGCCATAGGTGCGCTGATAGGCATTTGAAAACAGGTTGGCATTGGCCCACTCGAAATCAAAGGCATACATCAGTGCTTCGCGCACGCGGGGGTCTTCAAATATCTTGCGGCGGGTGTTGAAGGCAAAGCCGCTGGCGGGGGCGGGAGAGCGCTGGACAATTTTTTCGAGCGTTACCTTGCCATCCTTCACGGCCGGGAAATCATAGCCCGTGGCCCAGCGCACCGGGTCTCCTTCGGTTCGAACATCCGCGTCACCCTTCTTGAAGGCTTCAAAGGCCGCGTTGGCGTCGCGGTAATAATCGTAGCGGACCGTATCAAAGTTCCATAGACCGTTGGTCAGCGGCAGTGACACCCCCCAGTAATTCGGGTTCTTTTTGTAGGTGATGCTTTCGCCGGGCTTTGCCTCGGCGATCATATAGGGGCCGGAGCCGATGATAGGGGTCATGGAAGATTCATCGAAAGCTTTTCCGTCCCATGCATGCTTCGGCAGGATAGGCATCACGCCCATGATGAGCGGCAATTCACGGTCGCCAACTTCCTGATGGAATGTCACAGTGCGATCATCGGGCGTTTCGACTTTGGTGATTTTTGAATAGGAGTTTTTATAGTTGGGCCGCCCCTTGTCGCGCAGGATTTCCATTGAAAACACGACGTCGGCTGCCGTCACCGCTTTATCATCGGAGAATTTGGCATCCGGCCGGATCTTGAAAGTGAAGGCCTGGCGATCATCGGAAACCTCGATTGACTCGGCCAGCAGGCCATAGAGTGAGAAGGCCTCGTTCCAGTTTCGGCCCAAGAGGCTCTCGAAGACGTAGGTGCGAACGCCAGTTGCCGACGTGCCTTTGACGATGAAGGGGGAAAGGCTGTCAAAAGTGCCCGTCACAGCCTGTTTCAGCGTTCCGCCCTGGGGCGCATCGGGATTGGCGTAGGGCAGGTGTTTGAAATCCGGCGGAAGGGCAGGCTCGCCGTGCATCGCTATCCCGTGTTGTGGGGCGGCGTTTGCCGGAAACGAGATGAAGCCACAAAATAGCGCCGCCGCAATCAAAGCCTTGAATTTCATGAAGCTCTCCTTGCGCTTTGGCTACCGCACAATAATGTTTGAAAATTGCCAGGGGTCTTTCCGGTCCAGCTTTTCCTCGAAGAATTTTCCGCGGCCCTGAAGCGGTGTCCAGTCGGTGTAGACGCCATTTAGTATGCCAAGGTAGGGAGTTTGCACCTCGAGGCAGCGGTGGAAGTCCATCTCCTCTGTTTCCACGATGCCAGCCCTGGGGTTTTCAATAGCCCACACGAGTCCCGCCAGAACCGCTGAGGTAACCTGCATGCCGGTCGCATTCTGATAAGGAGCAAGCTTGCGGGCCTCGTCAATGGAAAGCTGCGAGCCATACCAGTAGGCATTGTTCCTGTGGCCATAAAGGAATACGCCGAGTTCATCGCCGCCATCCACGATCTCATGCTCTTCGAGTATGTGGGACGTGGTCTGGCGCTTGCCGCCCTTGCCGAACATTTCCAGCACCGAGAGCACAGCGTCATTGGAGGGATGATAGGCGTAGTGGCAGGTGGGCCGATAGATGACGCTATTTCCCTTTCGCACGGTGAAATAATCAGAAATGGAAATCGCCTCGTTATGGGTGACCAGCAAGCCAAATTGCGCGCCGGCGGTGGGAACCCAGGTGCGAACGCGGGTGTCGGCGCCAGCCCTGTTGAGGTAGATGGCTGCCCCGCAGCCCGTCTTGTGCCGCCTGCCATCAAAGGGCAGCTTCTTCTCATGGGTGCCCCACCCCAGTTCCGCAGGCTGCAGCCCCTCTGAAATGAATCCGTCCACCGACCAGGTGTTGATGAACACGTCAAGCGGCTTCGGGTTCTTGGCGCGCTGGGTGTCGCGCTCGGCGATGTGGATGCCCTTGATGCCGAGGCGTTTCATCAACCGCGCCCAACCCTCGCGCGTCGCCGGTTCCTTGACGGCGATCTTCATGTCGCGCGCCATGTCGAGCATGGCTTGTTTGACAAGCCAGGAAACCATGCCAGGGTTTGCGCCGCAGCAGGAAACAGCGGTTGGCCCCGTGACAAGCTGCTTGCGCAACGTGCGGAGCTGCTCGCGCACGGCGTAATTGGTGCGGTCAGCGTTATCGAGCTTGGTGTTGTAGTAAAAACCTGGCCATGGCTCGTTTACTGTGTCGAGGTAAAGCGAATTGGTTTCGTGGGCAAAACGGATAATGTCGATTGAGCAAACGTCCACGGTGAGATTGACGATAAGGGCCTGGCCCGGTCCTTCGGTGAGGAGCGGTTTCAGCACGGTCTTGTAGTTCCTTTTGGAGATTTCCTGTTGAATGAATTTTATGCCCTGTTTTTCAAGCAAATGACGCCATATGGCGGATGGATCAATAACTGTGATTTTTGATTTGTCACACTCGATATGGCGCAGGATCAGGGGAAGGGTGCCCCTGCCAATCGAGCCGAAGCCTATCATCACGATGGGTCCATTCCAGCTTGCGTGCACGGGCCATTTATTCATTCATTGAAACTCCTGCGGTTACTGCGGATATCCGGGAGATTTAGCCGAGCCGCCAAGCCAATGATAGAGCCATATTTCAGGCCTAATTCAGAACCGTGCCGGAGGTTTTCCGGCCAGACGCGGAGATGAAAACATACGCGCCAGCGTCTTCCGCCATGTCATAGCAGGACCATGATTCATTTGGCGGCCATTGTGAACAGTATTGGTCACCGCGCACCGCCCACAGGCCTTGGCTTTGCGCCGAACCCACAGAGTAGAAAGTGGCCCCACTGCCATGAAAAACCTGCCGCCAGGTCTTGCCGTCTTCGCTTACGCCCTGCAACGTGTGATCAGACAGCGCGGCTGATATTTCTGAGCCAGTCAGTTTTTTGTCCTGCGCAAGCGCGGCTACGCACAGCAGAAAAATGCCGAACGTGACGCTAAGGCCCGTCCTCAGATTTTGCACGTTTCCATGTCTCCCATTTGATGCGCGACCACTTGTAAGCGTCGATGACAGATATCCCATAAACGAAAAGTCCGCCGATGTGGCGGCCGAAGAAACTTGCTGTCTCTGGCATGACATGGTTGCTGGCCCAACCCAGAATGATCATGAAAAAGAGGAACATCAATCCCCGCTGCGGACGGCCCTGCAATACATGGCCACCGGCTGGAAAAATCGCCGCCAAGAGAACATGCTTTGGATTGCGTTGAGCCTCAGTCATTTTTTCGCTCGTTCCATGCCAAAATATCCAGTCGCAAAGCCAAGAGTGTGTCCAGAATACCCAGCGCTATCTTGGGGTCAATTTCTATTTCACCGAATTCAGCCTGGCGGAAAACGCCATAGCGCGCACGGTCCGCCTCGGCCACAAGCCATACGATGCGGAGGCCGTTTTCTGTGATGAGCAATTCCTTGGCGCGATTGCCGAAGAAGGCGCCGATGTGGGGTCTGATGATTTCCGCAGGGAGCACCTCTTCCGGGTCATCGGTTCGGATAACCGCGTGTTCGGGAAAACCTTCAGGGTGTTTCAAGGTCTCCGGCAAATGATCGAAATTTGAAAAAGTGGACAGGCCGGCAGGCCGCATCATCATGTCAAAACGGGCCTTGAGTGGAAGCCTGTCCTGCACAGTTACAAGCAGCCACAGGGCCGGGAGGCGGCGGGTGGCCAGTGTGTCAACGACAGGATGTATCTGGATGGGCAAGTGTTGATAGGTGCCTTTGAGCCTGGGATACTGGTTTGGTCCTTGCGCTTCAAACTCTGGGTTTTCTATGAGTGTCAGAATGCTGTCGAAGAGTTTCTTCTCATCCGCAGTCCTGCGCTGCCGATTTAGGTAATAGACACGGATCAAACGTGCGCCGAGGCCAATGGCGACCAGAACGCCGAGCAAACCCCAAATCACGCGTAAGCCTCCAAAAGATCATGGCCCGCCTGACGCCGCAGGCGAGCCATGATTTGTCTCGTGTATCAGTAACCCTTTGGCTTCGGCCAGGGCATTGTGAACTGGTCGCCACGCCTGACGTACTGGTACCGGTAGAAATGGAACCAGAGCGACATGATGATGTAGAAGATCACCATGGCCGTGAGTTGCGCGCCATAGCCAAGGAAGATGGCGAAGAATGTCACCACGCAGAGGATAAACAGCACCACAGCCGGGATTGGATGAAACGGATGGGTATATCCGCGCCGGATGGTTCCCAGCGGCCACTTGTTGCGGAACATGATGATGTTCACGCTCATGAAGGTGTAATGCAATACGCCTGACAGGATCGAGAAAGTGATCGCCTGGCCAAGGTTCGCGATGAAGGCGAAAGCCAGCGCGATTGGCACCAGAAACACGATGGAGCGATATGGCGTCCGGTATTTCGGGTGGACAGCCGAGAACCAGGTCGGCAGATAGCGGTCACGGCCCAGCGAGAAGAAGGCGCGTGCCGCATCATTGATGCAGCCGTTTGCCGAGGCGATGCCCGCCAGAATCGTGGCGGTGAACATCAGGGTTTCAAGGAAGGGACTTCCGGTCACCTTGCCGGCATCAAGCAGCGGGAAGTAGGTGAAACCCAGATACTGCCAAGGCAGCAGCGAGGCGCAGACATACCATGTCAGCGATGCGCCAATCAGCAGCGTGATCATGCCTGCCATTGTGCCATAGGGCAGTGCCCGGGACGGCGAGCGTACTTCTTCGGCCGCCTGGGTCGTTCCCTCAATGCCGAGATAGTACCAAATGCCCCAGTGGAAAGCCGCGATCACACCGATCCAGCCATAGGGCAGGGCGTTATCCGGAGTAACCATCTCACCGAGCTTCAGCACTGTGCCCTGGCTCCAGGGTTGCACGGAAAAAAACAGCACGATGATTGCAAGGTAGGCAAACGCCGTAATGACAAAATTCACGTTCAATGTCATCAACACGCCACGGTAATTGAGTGCCGCCAGAACGACAATGACTGTCGCAATGACACCCCGGTAGTGCCAGTCGCCGAAGCCTTCACCCGCATAGGATTTTATCGTGTCGGCCACGAGTATGGCGTTTGACACTTCGAGCATGGTGTAGGCAAAGACGAGATAGAGTGCGACGTTGAAGGCCATGAGCGGCCCAACGATATGCTTGGCTTGCGCGTACTGGCCGCCTGCGGCGGCAACCGTCGAGGTCACCTCCGAGTCGATCATGGCGACCGAGGTATAGAGAAGGCCGACCACCCAGCAGATAATGAGGGCGGCCAGTGCGCCGCCTTTGTCTGCTGCGAAATTCCAGCCCGTGTATTCACCGACGAGCACAATGCCAACGCCCAGCGCCCACACATGGGCCGGGCCTAACACGCGAAGTAGCGAAACTCTTTGGGGGGCCGGGCCGGCTGTTGTAGCTTTTGCCATTTTTACCCCCTAGACCTTGTGTTTTTCTTGAACGGCTTCGATCTCGCCCTCGCGTGATGAAGTCAGCGTTTCTTCGGCATATGAACTGTCCGTCTGGAACCAGTCATAAACCATCCAGGCGGCAAGAGCCGCCGAAACTGCCCAGCCGATGTTTGCGATTATAATCCACATGTTGGCTGCCCCTCACTTGCCATTGAATTTTTCGTCGATCACTTCGCGGTACTCCTGGTCGGAGGCCTTGAAGAGAAAGACGAAGTAGCCAACGATCACAACGGTCATGATAACGAGCTGCAGCCAGTCGATGGTGTAATCAAACTTGTTCTGAATGATGTCGTGGGCTGCGGCGGCATCGGCAATACCAAGCTTCACCCATTGTTCGACCTGGGCCGGTGTCTGCTTCAGCGCTTCCCACGTCGGATTCTCGATTTTTTCGATGCTCCTCGCCGCACCAGCCCATCCCGCCTGGAGCGGCAACCAGAGAGCTGCGAAAATTGCGACAACAACAAAAATAACATCAACCCACTGCATTTCCTTGGATTGTTCAGGCGGTGTGTATTTGGCCATTGTTTCCCCCTTAGCCCTTCATTTTCCTGGCCTCATCAAGGTTCTTGATGTCGAGGCCATAGATGAACGCTTTGTCTTCTTCGTAGTTTTTAACCATCGCGGCAATTGAAGCGGTGTTGAAAATCAACACGGCTGCGGCGGCGATCAGCACAACAATCCGCACCCCGTTGTCTGGGATATAGGGCCAGCTCATGAAGAGGACGAAGAGTATCACAATCCACAGAAGCGCGACCAAAAGCCATGCACCGCGCTTATCGCCCTGGTACATGGCCTCAATACGCTGATTGAGGTCAGACATTGGCATTTCCCTCCAGCGAGCAGCGCGTGTTGTCCCCACAGCATGCGCCACCGCCCCAATTTCGACTCAATTGCTATGGGGCAACTTTGTTACATGACAGGAAACATCGCATGCGACCAAATGTCAAGCGATCATAGTCAGGGGTCCACATCCCAGTAATGATTGTCTGGCTTGTGGAACTGGAACACTCACTGGGGTGCCGTGAGGGGTCAATTCGGCCAGCAGTCGGCAGCCAAAAGGAGTTCGGAGAGATCGCGGTAGCGCTGCGCGTCCAGACCGGTCAGCCCCCTGATTTTTTCGATCCGGGTGTAGACCGTGTTCGGATGCCTGCCGAGAATGCGGGCGGCCTTCTGCATGTTCAGGTCAGCTTCGGCTATGGCCCGTAGGGTCTGCGCGAGGCTGCCCCCGGCCTTTGCGTCAGCGCTTGTGAAACTGGAAATCCAGCCGGGCGCTGCCGTCTGCACATAGTCACGTCCGTGGTGGATCAGCAAATCACGGACCGGCAGTTCGGCGAACTGAACGACACGTCTTGCAACTGTGGCAAAGTCCAATGCGATTTGCGCCTCATGCAAAGCCTTTGGAAGGAAAGAAGTTGATGGATGATCTGCGCTTATGCCCACAAGCACTGCTGTTCCAAGAACTTCAAGCAGGGGGTGAATCCGGCCCGCAAGATTTGACTGCGCCGCCGTCCAACCCGATTGCCGGCGTTTGTCCGAAAATACAATCGTCACCAGATTGTCGCGGATGCCGGCAAGCATGCGCATCGACGCGCCAGTCGTAGTTGCGAATATTGAATTCACAATCCGTTGGGCGCGGGCCGGGCTGTCCATTTCCGTCGGGTTGGTTGATTGCGCTGCAACTACGCAATAGGCCTGGCGTTGTTCGAGGTAGCCCGCCCGCCTCAACAGTTGGGCCGCACGGCCATCGGATTCATCATAGCCGCTCAACAGGATGTTCAGAAGTTCGGTGCGGCGGTCGCCTTCGGATTCTGCGAGCAGGCGGGTGTGGGCAACATATTCCGCAGCGGCAATTGAACTGATGATATTTGTGTACTCAATTGCGAAATCTGCCACAGCGGATATGGCCTGCTCAAGGTTTGGCGGCTGGCCCGCCAGTGCCGCTTCTCGCAGCCAGAGCGACAGAATTCTATGCCCGCAGCGATAGGCATGCAGTGTTGCTTCAAGGGGAAACCGTTGCTCGGCCCGGTGATGTGCATGGGTCTTGATGAATTCGAAATCACCAACTTCGCCGCCTGCAATAAGCCGCAGGATTTCCCGAATGTTGTCAGCCCCATGCCGTTCCAGTCCCGGCAGGATGTCGGGATTGCCCGAGGAGGAGAACGCCGGAACCTCGGCCAGCACGGCCTGGCGGAGTGCGGTTCCTGCCTGATGGATGCTGTTTTCGAGGGGCAATCCGGCATTGGGGGACACGCCAGCGTCAGCCAGTTGTTTCAGGATAGCTCGAAGCGAGGCGCTGCTTGGCGTCATGACTTGCCAGAATGTGAACAATTAACAATAGATGGGCAGTTATTACCACAATTGTCGCCATTTTAAATGGCTATTTATGGTGATATTTAACACGGGTGGTTTCACAAACAACTTAATCTAGAGGAGTTAGACAATGGCGAAATACCTGTTTGTTTATCATGGCGGCGGTGCCCCCAATCCGGCGGATCACAAGAAGATCATGGATGCCTGGGGCGCCTGGTTTGGATCCATGGGTGCGGCGGTCATTGACGGCGGCAATCCGGTCGGGAAGTCCAGCACTGTCAAGTCAGATGGTTCGCTGGCCAGTGGCGGCGGCGCCAACCCGGCCAGTGGCTACAGCCTCATTGAAGCTTCAAGCCTTGAGGATGCCCACAAGAAAGCCAAGGGCTGCCCCATCCTGCAGGCAGGCGGCTCGATAGAAATTGCCCAGGCTATGGACATGTAGCTTCCGTGGACGGCTGTCATTCAAAGCCTGCTTGTCATCGTTTCGAGAGCGCGGGCCTGATCAAGCGTTGGCGGTAAACGGTGGTTTATCGCCAGCATTGCAAAGCCATGAACCAGTGACCAGGTGCTGACGGCCCTGAGCTGCGCTTCATCGGGCCCATAAGCCGCGGTGACAGCCGACGTCAGCTGGTTCCATGCAGCCGACATGGCGTGTTGCAGGTGTTCGGATTTAGGTGGCGTTTCGGCGCCAAACATCAGCTTGTAAACGGCGGGGTGCGCCTTGGCGAATGTGACGTAGCTGCGGCCCATGGCTTGCAGTTTGGCAGCGGCTGCTTCCTCCTTCGCTGCTCCGTCGTCCAGCGCCTGGTGGAAATCCTCGTAACCGGTTGCGGCAATTTCGGCCAGCAGGTCGGCTGCCGTCGGAAAATGGTGCTGTGGCGCGGCATGGGAAACGCCAGCCTTTCTGGCGCAGGCTCGCAAGGTGAGAGCTGCTGCGCCATCTTTTTCGAGGATTTCGCGCCCGGCCTTGATCAGCGCCCCACGCAGGTCGCCGTGGTGATAGTTTTTCGGCGGCTTCTTTTTCATGATAAATCCTGATCCGCCATCTTGACACTGTCAATATATCTGTATATCCAAATCTTGGCACTGTCAAGTTAAGGAAATGTTCATGACTGCGACTGGTTTGTTTTCGGCCTTCAATATGCTGGCGCTTGCGGGTTGGATTATATTGGGCGCGGGCATTGCGCTGAAGCGTGACCGGCTCCGCGATGCGTTGGCTGGAACCTATATTCCTGCTTTTATGTCAGCGTCTTACGTCATTCTCATCATGTTCTTCTTCAGCGGTGCTGAGGGCGGCTTTGACACGCTCGAAAACGTGCAGAAACTCTTCACTTCGCCTTGGGCAGCGCTTGCGGGATGGATCCACTATTTGGCGTTTGACCTCTTCATGGGTTCGCGCATTGCCCGGGGCATGGACGAGCAGGGGCTGCCGCGCTGGCCGCTCATGATCATTCTGCCACTGACTTTTCTGTTTGGCCCCATCGGCTATCTGGTATTTGAGATTGTCAAGGCAGCCTCGCAACGCCTCAAGGTGCGCTCATGATGGCCGCATCGCCCGCACTTTTCCGCTTTGCCGCAACCTTCATGGCGCTGTTTGCAGCAACCTATTTCCTCATCTTGACGGATGCCACCATGCTTTACGGTGTCAGCGTGTGGGAGAAGCCGGCCAAGTTCTTCCTCTCGCTTGGCATTCACATGGCGACACTGGCGTGGGGCATTTCATTGCTGCCTCCGGAGGAACGGCGCTCGCGGGCAATCCGCATTGCAGCCACGGCCTTTCTGGCCGCCGCCCTGTTTGAAATGGCTTACATGGTCTTCCAGTCTTCGCGCGGCGAGGCCTCCCACTTCAATCTAAGCACGCCGTTTAACGTGGTGATGTACAGTCTCATGGGGCTGGGTTCATTGGTCCTCACTGGCGTCACAGGTTACCTGGGCTGGCGCATCCTTCGCGGCGGAACCTTGGTCATGCATTTCGCCACAGGCTGGGCCTTCGTGGTTTCGGCGATCGCCACAACTCTGGTTGCCGGCTATCTGGCGCAAGGGTCAGGCCACTGGATCGGAGGTGACCAGACTGATGCCACAGGCCTTGCCTTCTTCCACTGGTCAACAACCGGAGGCGATCTTCGCGTGGCGCATTTCGCGGCGCTCCACATCATGCAGGCCGTGCCGCTCATCGCCTGGTTCTGGCCGGATAAAAGGCTCGCCATGGGTTCACTGGCAGTGGGCGTTGCAACTGTGGCCGCCCTCGCAATGCAGGCGCTTCTGGGCATCCCGCTTCTGCGGGTCTGAGCCAGGCACATGAACCGCAAATGAACTGGCTGCTCAGCCCCTGTACAGTTCCATGGCCCTAGGGTGGTTCCCAAGTTCAAAGGAATCGCCACATGAGCCGCCCAGACAAAAGCCACCGTTTTCTCCTCGCCGCCATGAGCCTCGTCATAGCTATCGGCCTGGGCGCGGCGAGAACGGAAAAGATCTGGGCGGAAGTGCTGGGGGGACTGGATTTATCAGCGCCTCACCTTTCCGTGGCCCATGAAAACCCCGCACCCTTCGACCCGAAGCGGGTTCCCCAGTCCGGCGGCATGGCCAGCCGGCTGCTTGCGGGTATTTCAGTAAAACACGCATGATTTGAGCTTTGCTTCCCGCTCCGCCATATTGGCTGGAAACGATTCGGGAACAATGTGAATGGCCAAGGCCAGGAATACGGACGATCTCTTTTCAGCCAAATCGAAAGGCGAAGAACAATATACGGCAGCCGACATTGAGGTGCTGGAGGGCCTTGAGCCCGTGCGCCGCCGTCCCGGCATGTATATCGGCGGCACCGACGAGAAGGCGCTGCATCATCTCTTCGCCGAAGTCATGGACAACGCCATGGACGAGGCGGTTGCGGGCCATGCCTCTTGGATTGAGGTGAACTACGGCGCCGATGGCTATCTCTCGGTCACAGACAATGGCCGCGGCATTCCCGTTGACCCGCACCCCAAGTTCAAAAGCAAATCGGCGCTTGAAGTGATCATGACCACGCTCCATGCCGGCGGCAAGTTTGACTCGAAGGTTTATGAAACCTCCGGCGGCTTGCATGGCGTTGGCGTATCCGTGGTCAACGCTTTGAGCGAACATTGCATCGTCGAAGTGGCGCGCGGCCAGCAGCTTTACAAACAGGAATATGCGCGCGGCCTCCCCACGGGCAAGATCCAGTCGCTCGGCAAGGTGTCTGGCCGCCGTGGAACCAAGGTGAGTTTCAAGCCCGACGCGCAGATCTTCGGCAAGGGCCACATCGAATTTTCCGCCGCCCGGCTTTACCGCATGGCCCGCTCCAAATCCTATCTCTTCGGCGGCGTTGAAATCCGCTGGTTCTGCGATCCCTCCCACATCAGGGACAAGGAAACGCCGGAAAAAGCCGTGCTGCATTTCCCCGGCGGCCTCAAGGACTTTCTGGAAGAAAAGCTCAACGGCAAAACCCGCGTGGTGGATGAAATCTTTGCGGGCAAGGTGGAAAAGCCCGGCGGCCACGGCAGCGTGGAATGGGCGGTGGCGTGGTTCGGCGGCGATGATGGCTTCTCATCCTCCTATTGCAACACCATCCCCACCGGCGACGGCGGCACCCATGAACAGGGCTTCCGCACGGCGCTCACCAAGTCGCTCAAAAACTATGCGGAGCTTTCAAACAACAAGCGCGCCAGCATTGTCACCGCCGATGACGTGATGACGTCATCGGGCTCGCTGCTCTCGGTGTTCATCCGCGAGCCGGAGTTTCAAGGCCAGACCAAGGACCGCCTCGCCACAGTTGAAGCGGCCCGCATCGTCGAGAACGCGGTGCGCGACCATTTCGACCATTGGCTCACCGGCCACCCCGCCCAGGCCGACCGCCTGCTGGACTGGATTATCGAGCGCGCCGATGAGCGCCTGCGCCGCCGCGCCGAGAAGGAAGTGGGCCGCAAGACCGCCGTGCGCAAGCTCAGGCTTCCCGGTAAGCTCGCCGATTGTTCAGCGACCCAGGCGGAAGGCTCGGAACTCTTCATCGTCGAAGGCGATAGTGCAGGGGGCTCCGCCAAGCAGGGGCGCAACCGCGTCAATCAGGCGATCCTGCCCTTGCGCGGAAAAATCCTCAACGTGGCCAGCGCCACCAAAGACAAGCTCGCCGCCAACCAGCAAATCTCGGACTTGATACAAGCACTCGGCGCAGGCACGGGCACGAGCTACCGGGAAGACGATCTCCGCTACGACAAGGTCATCATCATGACCGACGCCGACGTGGACGGCGCCCACATCGCCTCGCTGCTCATCACTTTCTTCTACCGCCAGATGCCGCTGCTCATCGACCAGGGCCATTTGTATCTCGCCGTGCCGCCGCTCTACCGCCTGACGCAAGGCGGCAAGACCACCTACGCCCGGAATGATCAGCACAAAGACGAATTGCTGAAAACCTTCTTCGCCGGGCGCGGCAAGGTCGAAGTCGGCCGCTTCAAAGGCCTCGGCGAAATGCTGGCCAGCCAGCTCAAAGAAACCACCATGGACCCGGCAAAACGCCTATTGCTGCAAGTAACACTCTCCGACGCCGAACGCACCTCCACCGCCAAAATCGTAGAGCAGCTCATGGGCAACAAACCCGAAGAACGCTTCAACTTCATCTCCGAACGGGCGGAGTTTGTGAGTGAGGAGGGGTTGGATATATAATTTCGACTTCATTCCGAAATATCGTCCCTATTTCGAAATGCTGATTATCTGTAGTATTCTTTAGCCTATAAAGTCCACCGCGCAACTGGGCGCATCTATGGAAGGCCATTGGAATATGCGCTTGGTTTCGATTACCATTGAAAATTTTAGAAGCATAAAAAAAGCTAGGAAAGTTCAGATTGGACAAACAACTACTTTGCTTGGACCAAACAATGAAGGAAAATCGAATATCCTCCGGGCTCTCTTTATTGGCATGTCGACTTTACGGAGTTGGAACAATTCGCTATTGGGTAGGCCCAGTGGGCGCTCAATCCCAACATCTCGCCGGAAGATACAAGGCGCTCTATATTACTCCTGGGAAACAGATTTTCCCGTCGCACTTCAGTCAAAGCAACCGGAAGGGCAGTCCAACGTAACACTGGAGTTTTCCTTGTCGGAAAAAGAAGTAGCCGAATTTAAAGAAGTAATTGGAAGTTCATTGAATGGTACATTGCCACTTCAGCTGAGTTTTGGATCAAGAAACACTGAGGTGGCTGTTGCAAAGCAGGGAAGAGGACATGCTACGCTTAATCAAAAGAAACAGAAAATAATTGGATTTGTCGCCGAGAAGATCGATGTTCAGTATATTCCAGCGGTCAGAACAGCCGATCACGTAGAAGAAATAGTCGATCGATTGGTGGATCTTGAGCTGCGTTCAATGGAAAATAACGGGGACTATTTGAAAGCTTTGGCAAAGGTTCACGAGTTGCAAACTCCGGTGTTAGCCGCATTGGGTGAACGAATTACTGAGACAATTTCCAAGTTTATTCCGAGCGTCAGGGCTGCAACAATTCAAAACACAAATGATGGCCGAGTTACTGCAATGAGATCAAGTATTGAGGTAATGGTCGATGACGGCGTCTCCACGGGTAATCCCCCCCTAGACTACTATCTGATTCACACAATTCCACCGGCCATTTGAGTCCCATATTTGACGGCGTGATATTTCTGGAGGCCTCGGGCCAAAGTAGCTGGG
>VFJY01000049.1 GCA_009885825.1 Rhodobiaceae bacterium
CGGTGCGGCGCTCAAGGCGCTTGGTTATGGCTTCAACTCGATCGACGAAAAGGAACTGGCCGAAGCCGAAAAGCTGCTGGTCACCTGTAAGCCGCATTTGTTTGGCATCAATTCCGACTACAAGCCCTCGCTGATATCGGGTGATGCCTGGGCCTCGGTGTGCTGGACGGGTGATGCCACGCAGCTGCAACGCGACATGTCGGAAATGAAGTATGTGCTGGCCAAGGACGGCGGAGAAATCTGGAGTGATTTCTATGCGATTCCGAAGGGTGGCCAGAACCCGGATGCAGCTTATGCGTTGATCGATTTCCTACTGACGCCTGCCATCAACGCCATTGAAGTAAAGGCGCATGGTTATCCCTCAACCGACTCGCGCACCAATATGCTGGTTCCGAAGGAGATGCTGGAAAACCCGATCCTGTATCCGGCTGCGGAGGCACTGTCGCCTCTGGAGTTTGGTGCGGCTGTCACTTTGACCAATCCGTTGCGCGCGGAAGTCATGGCGCGCTTCAAGGCTGCATAAGGTGTTGTGAGCACCCACACACGTTCCCCGCTGGTCACCGGCCTATTGCTGGCCCCGGCGGGGATATTCTTCTTTTTTCTGCTAATCCTGCCGCTGGTGGTGATGCTCGTCTTTTCCTTCGGGGAACGGGCAGCGGCGGGCGGCTATGTGCCGACCTTCACCTTTGATAACTATCTCAATCTGCCTGCGCGCGGCAAAGCGTTCCTCAATACGCTAACACTTGCGCCGCTGGGGACGCTGCTGACCGCGATCATTGCATTTCCAATGGCTTACTTCCTTGCAGTCAAAGTGCCCCCGAAATGGCGCGTGGTGATGCTTGTGCTTGTCATGGCTCCGTTCTGGACAAGCCAGCTGATGCGCTATTACGCATGGATCATGATCCTCGGTTCCAAGGGCTTGCCCGCTTGGCTGGCGTGGATTGGCATCACAGATATTCGACTGCTGAACACACCGACGGCTGTACTGATCGGCGCGGTCTATGGCTTCCTGCCTTTGATGGTGCCACCAATATATGTCTCACTGGAAAAGCTCGACAAGCGATTGCTTGAGGCATCAGCGGACTTGGGTGCAACGCCCTGGCGCACCTTCTGGCAGATCACCTTGCCGTTGGCACTGCCCGGCGTGGCAACGGGCTCCATGCTGGTGTTCATCCTGCTGATGGGAGACTATATCCTGCCGCAGTATCTGGGCGGTGGAAAGGTGTTCTTCATCGGCAACGCGCTGGTGGACCTGTTCCTGCAATCACGAAACTGGCCCTATGGTGCGGCAGTTTCGGTGGCGCTTGTCGCCATCATGTTCGTGACGATATTCTTCTACATGCGCTTCGTGCTGGGCAAAACCGACCAGCGCCGCGCGGCATTGGTGTAGCTCATGCGAGTCTACGCCACGTTGATCTACATCTTCCTATATGCGCCGATTGCGCTGATCGTCGGCTTGTCGTTCAACGCGGGCAAGCAGTCGATGGTGTGGACGGGGTTTTCTGTGGAGTGGTATGGCAAGGCGTTCAGCAATCCGTTGATCACAGAGGCCCTCGGTACCAGTGTCATGATTGCGTTGGCGACGGCAGTGTTGTCCGGTATTTTCGGCACCATGGCGGCGCTGGGGCTGGAGCGCACCAAGGGATGGGTGCGGGCTCTGTTCGATGCGCTGATCTATATCGCCATCATGGTGCCAAGTATCGTCATTGGCATTTCATCGCTCATTACTTTTGTCACGATATTCGATGCATTGAATCCCTTGCTTGAATCCTTGTTCAATCTGCACCTGCAAATGGGCATGTGGAGTGTCATCGCCACCCATGTACTGTTTAACATTGCCGTGGTGGCATTGCTTGTCAGGGCGCGGTTGCAAGGCATGGACCGAAGCTTGGTTGAAGCTTCGGAGGATCTCTATGCGACGCCCATGGGCACCTTCCGGCAGGTGGTGTTGCCGCTGTTGACACCCTCAATTCTGGCGGGCGCACTGATGGCTTTCACATTATCCTTTGAGGAATTCATCATCGCCTTCTTCGTGGCAGGCCCTGATGTAACTTTACCAATTTACGTATTCTCCGCCATCCGCCGTGGCGTTACGCCTGAAATCAATGCTGTTGGGACAGTCGTGCTCTTGACGTCGCTGATGCTCCTGTTGATTGCCCAATGGATTCTGCAACGAGGCAGCAAGTCCGCATAGTTCTGCTCCTGGCCCTTCTGCGACATGGCGACGGTCACCGACAATGACCGCTATC